>VSOC01000168.1 GCA_009774615.1 Lachnospiraceae bacterium | reverse complement strand
CTGTTAAGATATTATTGCATATTTTATAAAAAAATGGAAGAAAAAAGTATATGGTTATCAAAGAAACATTGTACTAGAAAGTGATGGGTGCTATCAGAAACGCCATTGAGTACTATGAACTGGGAGTTATGGACGAGAACGCTTTATGCGAGCCTTCTTTTCAGGAAGATAATGTCTGCGAAGTGTTGCTTTATAATCCTGCAGAAAAGACATTCCGTAAGGATACAAAGACACTGTCAGACGGGCGTGTATTAACCAAGTGCTATAAGATCCAGATCAAATTTATACCATTTAACACATATCCATATCAGGTAGATATCAGGAATCGATACGGACTAATAGATAAAGATCCAAGAAGTGGACTGGAGAAGATTCGGTCTGTAGAAAAAGAAATTTCAGATGCCAGAGAATATAAAATGTCATTGACATCAAATGAAATGGTGTCTGTGATTAGCGCTATGAAAGAGAACTTACATTATTATAAATCATGTGTGTATTCCAGTATGCGGGCTTTCGACCATAAGCTTCAGGAAGCAAATCGGAAAGCCTGGAAGCCGTTATAATATGGAAGAAATTTATTCATATTTAATCAATAGAGGGCAATAAGACTATGTTCCCTATTTGGGGAAAAATGTTTTCTGCAAAATGGTGCCTTATTCTGGTATATAGAGAACATATTTATAGTATAGGTTAATCATGTTTGGTAGTACCGATTTAGAGAGGAGAGAAAATAATGGAAAAGGCATTATTATCAGTAACAGAAACTCAGGAATATTTGGGGCTTGGGTTGACAAAAACACGAGAGTTGATGAGAAAAGAAGCTTTTAGTTGCAGGATTGGTAATCGCTGGTACAGTAACCGGCTTCTATTGGAAAAATGGCTGAACGAACAATGCAAAAAAGTAAAGATATAGTGAAAAAAATTATTAAAAAACTTGACATACATTGGGAGGTTAATGAGATGGTTACTATGTGATTGACTCCCAATAAAAAGGAGAAAAATGGGAAAAGATTTAAAAGGAAAAGATATAGGAAGAGGGTACAGCCAAAGAAAAGATGGTTATTATATTGCCAGGGTTCAATATGATGGACAGGTCATTATTCGTGAGTTGGACACGAATTTAACAAGATTAAAGAAAACAGTCAAGGAAAAAATGGAAGATTATGAAATTAATTCAGGAAAATCGAATATGACTGTTGCAGAATGGTTTGATGAATGGTTCGATACTTATAAAGTGCCACTTATCAAACCGCAGAGTGTTCGTCCAATGAAACGAAAAGTCTATGCTACATTTCTCCCCTATATTAGTGAAATGAAATTAAAAGAGATTCGTAGTATTGACCTACAGAGAGCAATAAATGCTCTTTTGAATGATGGAAAGTATACCCGTTCGTCTATCGCTGAGGCTCTTGGGCGATTACGTGACTGTTTTGCGTCAGCAGTTAATAATCGAATGATGACAACAAATCCGGCATTTGATTTAATTGTTCCGTTTAACGAAGAACATGATAGTGAACGGAGGTGGTTAGCTTTGCATGAAATTGAAATTTTTTTAAACACAGTAAAGGGAGATTGGTGGGAAGAAATGATTTACATCGCAATTTATACTGGATTACGGGTAGGAGAACTTGGAGGATTGCGATGGGATGATATTGATTGGAAGCATAAATATATTCATGTTCGCCAAAGTTTGATATCATCATACTCCAATGGGGTTAAAACTTTAAAGGTTTCAACTCTGAAAACGAAAAATTCCTATCGAAAGATTCCTTTCATGAAAGATGTCGAAAACATGCTGCATCGCCAAAAAAAGAAAGTAGAAGAAGCCAAAAAGCGTATAGGTTCCAGATGGCGCAATGATGAGTCAATTTATGGGGATCTTGTTTTTGTTTCAAGCATGGGCAGTCCGATGATGAGGTATAATGCGCAGAAGGCTATTAATGCCGTTGTACAAAATATCAATCTTGAAGAGGCTTATAAAGCCAAATCTGAACATCGTGAACCTCAGCTATTTGAACATGTATATCCACACGCATTACGTCATACATTTGCAAGTCTATGTTATGCGGCTGGAATGCAGCCCAAAACAGTACAGACACTGATGGGACATGCAAACTATTCAACAACAATCGACATTTATACACATATTGGAGAAGATTTCCAAAAAGAAGAAATTGATAAATTTAACAGCTTAACGTTTGACAGCGACATTGAGAAAACTGTACATTGACTCCTTTGTTGAAATGATATGTTTATAAAAGGTTTTTATAGAATTGTGGAAAAGACGGATATTGCTTGTAAGCCTATCTCAAAGTTCGCAGAGAGGGTTATGTAATATAGCCAGTTTGAATCTAATCGTAATGATTGAAGGGCTTCAGAGAAATCTGGAGTTCTTTTCCTTTTCTGAAGCGCAGAATTTGGATTATCGTATATGGATATATTTTATCTGGAGAATCGTTTGAAAATAAACAGTTTTGATAAAATTTTAAGCCTTACAGATGAAAGTTGTAGGATAGACATTGTTGTGATAGTGAAAATGAAGTGCTATAATTCTTACAGCAAGATCACAACTTTATAAATGCTGCTGATAGAGATAATGGTATGACAGGAGTGCCGATTTCATGAATATAGAAGCCTATAATCTGGATTCGCTCCGGAGATTAGTACGGAGCCTTCAGGATGAAAATAAAAGACTGAAACAACAGCTGGATAAAGCCAATATTCCATATGATACGGAAAATGTATTTGCAAAAAAGATAGAAAACATCCAGGAATACGATCCGGATCAGGGTGGACGCATTTTGAATCAATTTATCACCAAAGATCTGGTAAACCGATATTTTTCCATGTTTTGGGGAAGGACCGATGTATATGCAAAGAGAGGAGCAAAGGGCGGATATTTTCCCCAGTGTAATAACCGCTGGAATAACCGCCTTTGTCCCAAACAGCGGGGTGAGAAGCAAAGCTGCGAACTATGTGAGCACAAGGATTGGACAAAGCTTACACCTGAGAAAATCATAAGCCATTTGCTTGGGATGAAAGAAGATGGTTCTGATGTGTTAGGGGTATATCCCCTTCTTGCGGATGGCACATGCCGGTTTCTTGTATTTGATTTTGACAATCACGAAAAAGGCGCGGAGCAGACAGACTTCGCGAATGTGGATGAGGAATGGCATGATGAGGTGGATGCGCTTAGGATGATGTGCGAACACAATGGTATTAAACCACTGGTGGAGCGCTCCCGGTCAGGGAGAGGTGCTCATGTGTGGATTTTCTTCAAGAAACCCGTATCCGCGTCACTGGCAAGAAACTTTGGATTTTTGTTGTTGGATAAGGGCTTGGCATCCATCAATTTAAAGTCCTTTCACTATTATGATCGAATGTATCCCTCCCAGGATGTTACAAGCGGTATTGGAAATCTGATTGCGCTGCCATTGCAGGGAAGGGCGCTTAAAGATGGTAACAGTGCTTTTGTGGATAAGAACTGGAACGCCTATCCGGATCAATGGGATGTTCTGTTAAATCGGACAGAGAAGCTTGGAATGGATGATATAGAGCGTCTTATAGCAAAGTGGCAGGGAGAACTGGCACAAGCTATGGGGATAACTGCTGCTGTAACAATACAGAACAGACCAAAGCCCTGGAAGAAAAAAGACGGTTTTGTAAAGTCTGATGTTGTGGGAAAAATGCATATTGTACTGGGCGATGGGATATATGTTGACACTCTGAATCTGATGCCCAGGCTCCAAAACCAGATCAGGAGCATGGCAGCGTTTGATAATCCCATATTTTATAAGAACAAACGGTTAGGATATTCCAATTATAATCATTTTAGCGCAGTGTATATGGGAAAAGATGTGGACGGCTACATTGTCATTCCCCGGGGCTTAAGAGATAATCTGATTTTATCCGTAAAAGAAGCAGGAATTGAAGTAGAAACAGAAGATCAGAGAGAAAAGGGAAGGCCAATCCGGGTATCTTTTCGCGGTGATTTGAAAATACAGCAGGATCTGGCAGCACACAGACTTCTTGAGCATGACCATGGCGTTTTAAGTGCGGCTACCGCATTTGGCAAAACGGTGGTGTGCAGTTATCTCATAGCAGAAAGAAAAGTGAATACCCTCATTTTGCTGCAAAGTAAGGATCTGCTGGAACAGTGGGTGGAGGAACTGAATAAGTTTTTGACTATAGATGAAGAACTGCCTCTTTATCAAACGAAAACGGGGCGAGAGAAACGAAGAGAAAGTGTGATTGGAATTTTACATGGAAATAAGAATACTCTCACAGGTATTATTGATGTGGCCATGGTCGGCTCCATATACGGCAAAGGAAAATTCAATAAACAGATCAACTCCTATGGAATGGTCATTATGGATGAGTGCCATCACGCAGGTTCCTCAACAGCAGTTGAAGTTCTACAAAAAATAAATGCCAGATATGTTTATGGAGTAACGGCAACGCCAAAGCGGGGTGATAATCTGGAGAAGATCATTTACATGCTGCTGGGGCCGATCCGGCACAGCTATAACGCAAAGGAACGGGCTATGGAGCAGGGAATCGGTCATTATGTGTATCCGAGATATACGAGGGTAATGGATACAAGAGAGAACAGGGAGGATATCAATGGAGCTTATGTATTGATTGGTAATAGTGCGGTTAGGAATGAAATGATTCTTGAAGATACCAAGACTTGTGTTAAGGCCGGAAGGACTCCGGTTATTTTAACCAGATATAAAGAACAGGCGAAATATTTGTATGAGAATTTGCAGAAAGATGCAGATCATGTGTTTCTCTTTTATGGAGATAACAGTGATAAAGAGAATTCATTCATAAGGCAGCATCTCAAAGAGGTTTCAAAGGATGAGAGCCTGATTTTGGTGGCAACGGGGCAGAAGATTGGCGAGGGATTCGATTATCCAAGACTTGATACCCTGATGCTGGCTGTTCCGGTATCGTTTGAGGGAAGGCTGGAGCAGTATATCGGCAGACTGAACCGGGATTATGAGGGAAAGAAGGAAGTGGTTGTCTATGACTATATCGACTCCCATATTCAGATTTTTGATAAGATGTATGCCAAAAGGCTTCGCACTTACAAGAGAACAGGTTTTGAACTGATTACCAATCGTGTTCTGGAAAAACAAAGTGTGAACGCGATTTATGACAGCGGCAGTTATATGGATGTATTTGAACAGGATATTGTGGAGTGCGAGAAGCAGATGATTGTGTCGAGTCCGGAGATTACGGGAGGTAAGGTGGAACGGTTTCTATATCTTGTGAAGGCGAGGCAGGAAGCAGGGTGCAAGGTTACGGTCATTACGACAGAACCGCAGAATATTCCTTATGGCAGTCCGGAGTTTTGCCAGGGGCTTATTGATACTATGCGGGGAAATGGTATTCATGTTATCATAAAGGAAGAGGTGGAAGAGCGTTTTGCTGTCCTGGATGATGAACTTGTCTGGCATGGCGGAATGAATCTTCTTGGTAAGGAAGATGTATGGGATAATTTGATGAGGGTTCGGTCCGCTCAGATAGCGGCAGAATTATTGGAAATTGCTCTGAAAGATGAGAAAGAGGAATGGGATTAGGAAAGAGGTAGTTATTATGCGGAAGGGATTTTGGAAACAGTTGTCCTATGAAGATAAATTTGATAGAAAATATGCCTGCTGGACTTATAATCATAAGGGGTGGAGAAAATATAAGAGAAGGAATCGGAGAACAGCCAGAAGAAAGTTGAAAAGGATGGAAGAATAAGGGAAAATATAAAATTTGTTGACTAACAAGTACTAATTAGCATATAATATTTAGTACAACAAACAGTATTGTTTTAGGTACGAAAAGGAGTACGCTATGATTGCAACGAAGCAGATGGATGTAAGAGCAAATATCAAGAAATATTTTGATATGGCTTTTAACGGGGAGTCGGTAATCGTATCTTGTAAAGGGAATAAGAATGTGGTTATTATATCAGAATCAGAGTACAATGAATTAGAAAAGGCTAAAAAGAATACTGAGTATTTAGCAAAATTAAACAGGGCAGATGAACAGAACAAAAACGGTCAGGTGGTGACGAAAACCATGGATGAGCTTCTGATCATGGAGGAATAGTTTTTGAAAATCACTTCATAGAACGAGATGGGCATTACGTGGAATTGGAAAGTCTGAGTTGTTGAAATATGGAAAATATGGTTCCTTTAGCAGGCGAATTGATGAAGCTAATGGTTTAGTTTGTGAGATTTCAGATAAGCAAATTATTGTGTAATTTTGTAAAGGGCACTATAAGGACTAATTGTCGTTAATCATATGGAAAAATTAAAAAGATTTTGGCAAATTAGGAAGGTAAAGAATTATGAGAATTTTTGTGAGTCATGCAAGTAAGAATGAAGAGATTGTGTTAATGTTTGCAGAATTTTTAGAAACAATTAGTAGCGATATAGAGGTCTTCTGCACTTCAGAACGGGGGAGTGTTAAAGTTGGAAAGAATTTCATTGAAACCATTTTTGATGAATTAAGCCAAAGTGATTTATTCATTCCCATAATTAGTCAGGAATATTATGAGAGTAAATTTTGTATGATGGAATTAGGTGTAGCATATTCATATTTATATGAGAAGTATCAAAAAAAGGGTGAAGATTATATTTTTCCGTTTTCCCTATATCCAATTAGGAAAGGACAAGCATTATCGGGAACACCTATAGCGAATATTCAAGTAGGAGAGATTAATGATGAAAAAGATATTAGAAGCTTTTTAGATTGTTTAATGAATGATAAAAGGATACATATTGGTACTGGAGTGAATCGAAAATTACATTCTTTCAAGTACGATTTAGATCAGATACTACTAAAGAATCAAAGTATTATGGATATTGCAAAAATAGGTACATATTTCGATGATTCTATAAATTATCGAAGTAAGGGGGATATAGCAAATTATAGTATTAGTGAAGATAGCGTTATTGTGAATTTTAATATGAATCCATATGAAGAGAATATATTGAAGCGTCCTAATTTTATAAGTATGGTGCTGGAGTTTGTAGATGGATTAGATTTAGGACGATATTTAGATTTTAATGAAGCAGCAAAATTTTGCTTTATTT
>VSOC01000167.1 GCA_009774615.1 Lachnospiraceae bacterium | reverse complement strand
GTATTATATTCATGAATCAAATCCGGAATTTCTTCATATTCCAGGCGGTTGTCCTGCAGCCTTGCCCATTCCTCGGCACTCCGGGCAAATTCCGGGGTATCGGTTCGGGCGGCTGCCATCACCGACACAGGAGCAGCCGCAGCCAGCAGACAGGCCAGACCTAAGGCGGCATATTTACGGGTTCGGTTCATTATTCTCCCTCCAATCTCCGGAATGTGCCTGTAACCCCGGCACATCCGAATAAATTCACTTTTGTTTACGGTTTTCATGTTTTAGCTTTACCCAGCTAATCAGTCATAGTTCACAGTTTTCTTGGGCTTCCGGTTCATCAGGGAATAGTATACCGGAAGCATTAAAAGAGCAAGTATCGTGGAGGCAATCAGTCCGCCCACATCCACCAGTGCCAGGCCCTGCATCATCTTGCCGCTTTCTCCGTAGGCCATCGCCATAGGAATCATCGCAACAATGGTCGTCAGCGTGGTCATTAAAATCGGACGAAGACGGGTTGCTCCGGCTTCAATCAGCGCTGTTTTTACATCCATCTCGGAGCGGTACTGATTCACCGTATCGACATAGAGAATACCATTGTTTACTACCGTACCAACCAGCATTAAAAAGCCTAAAAGCGAGGGCATACTGATACTGCAGTCGGCAAGCCATAAAAGACCGAAGGAACCGATTAAGCTGAACGGAATCGTGGTCATAACCATGAAGGAGAATTTCGGCGATTCAAACTGCGCAGCCATAACAACGAATACCAGGAAGACCGCCACGGCGATTGCCTGACCAAGGGCAGAAAACTCATCGTTCATCTGTTCGGTCATCGCATTGGTTGCAATCGTGACATCCGGCCCTAAATTCTGCTCAACAACTTCCTTATATATATTGTTTCGGTTCACCATCAGATCCGGGTTTGCAGCCTCGGTATAATCGGCGCTGATCGTCACCTGGTACTGGCGATCCGATCGTGTAATACTCTGCGGGCTGTCTTCAAAACGTATCTCGGCAATATCGCTTAACGCAATGCTTGCGCCGGAGGTATTCATCAGCATAATGCCTTCCACTTCATCGATGGTATCATAATCTTCTGCCGGGTACTCGACCTTTACGTCGATATCGTTTCCGTCCACCTCCATCGTTGTCGCTGTGGTTCCGCTTAAAATCTGGTTTACGCTTCCGGCTACCTGCATCGGGGTCAGACCTTCCGCGGCGGCCTGTACGGGATCGACATGGATTTTTACCACGGGCGCTGCATTTTCCAGTGTGGAATGTACCTTGGTTACATCGGGGCGCGTCTTTAAGATATCGGCAATCTTATCGGACACTTCCTTTAATTCATCGTACTGGGTGCTCTGGAGAATCAGCTCATAACTCCCCATGCCCAGATCCATGGTGCTCATGGTACTCTGCTCTTCGATGGTAATATTGCAGTTATCCATCGATCCTAATAACGATTTCCACTTCTTAACGACTTCACTGGTTTCCAGCTTTCGATCATCCTTTAAGTAAGCCGTCAGGCTTGCCCCCGCCCCGGATAAGGAGATACCGCTTCCGCCCCCGGAGATCACATAGGAATCCAAGTCTTCTTCGGCGGCAACCACCGCCTCAATCTGCCGGTAAATGGTATCTGCTTTTTCCACGGTAATTCCCGGCTGGGTTTCTATCGAAATACTGATGGTTCCTTCATCTCCGGCAGGCATCATCTCCATTCCCAGCTGCCCTGCTGCCATAAAGGACAGGATGAGGAGGATAACCGTCACCAGCATAACGGTTTTTCGCTTGGGAAGAATCACTTTCATCATTCCCCGGTAAATATTCTGAAGACCGCGGATAACCGGTCCCATCGGTGCATTTTGTTTTTCTCTTGGGCGGTAAACCGAATAGCACAGCGGCACAATCGTCATCGCGGAAATCAGAGAAGCCAGCATACAGAATACAATCGTAAAGGACAACGGCTTAAACATCTGCCCGCTCATTCCGCTAATCAGACCCATAGGCACAAATACAACACAGGTCGTTATGGTCGAGCCGATAATGGACTGAACAACTATACCGCTTCCTTTGACTGCCGCCTCGGCATATTCCACAAAACCGGTATTTTCCGTCGCACGGAAACAGCTTTCCAGAACAACGATGGAGTTATCCACCATCATACCTACGCCAAGAACCAGGGCACTTAAGGTAATCACATTTAAGGAAAAACCTGCTGCCCACATACCGACCAGAGCAGCCAGAATCGAAATCGGAATCGAGGTTCCGACAATCATGGATGCCTTAATATCACCGAAGAACAAAAAGATAATGACCATGGATACGATAACAGCCATAACCATAGTCTGCACCACGGATTTCAGGGAATTATTAATCTGATCGCTCATATCGTTGATCACGATAATTTCCAGACCCGGAGTTTTTGCCAGCAGTTGGTCGATGGTGCGCATAACCTGGCGGGAAACCTCAATGGCACTGGATTTCTGCTGTTTTTTAATGCCCATGGTAATGGTATCACTGCCGTTATAGCGACCGACACCGGAAGCATCTTCCAGGGTAAATCCGATTTCGGCAATATCTTCCATGTACAGCACGTTTCCGCCTCCGGTAATTACCGGGATCTTTTTCAGGCTTTCTACCGTGGCATACTCTACACCGGCAGAAACGGAAAGTTCCTGATCACCCATCCGGGTATTCCCGGCGGGCAGAGTAAAATCCGCACTTCCCAAAGTAGAAGCCACCGAAGCAATGTTTAAATGGTACTGCTGCATCTTTTCCGCATCCAGCTTGACCTGAATGTACTGCTGACGGCCGCCGCTTAAATCTATACTTGCTACGGAAGAAAGTTTTTCAAATTCGGGGACAATCTCACTGTCCACATAGTTGTAGAGATTATTCACCTCCGGGTTATTGACCGCCAGATAAATGCTTGCCGTGTCATTGATATCAAATTCCATAATGGTCGGGTCGCCGGCATCCTCCGGCAGATCCCGTTCCAGGGCATCCATCTTTTTCTTTAAGTCGGAATATGCCTTATCCATATCGGTTCCGTACTCGTACTGCAAAAGAACCAGGGACATATTTTCATTGGAGATGGAGGTAATACTGTCAATGCCGCTTAAGGTGCTGACCTCGTCTTCCACGGGCTTGGTCACCAGATCATTGATATCCTCCGGACTTGCCCCCACATACAAGGTGCTGATAACCATCATGGGCATTTCCATCTCCGGCGTCAGTTCCAGTTTTGAATTCATAATCGACAACCCGCCGAATACAATCAGGCACAGCACACACAGCACAGTAGTTACCGGCCTTCTTAAGACTGTTCTTGTTAAATTCATACAGCCGCCTCCTTATTCTGTCTGTGCACTTGTTTCGGTCCCGGCATTTTCTTCGTTTTCGGTCGGGTTTTCTTCGTCAGGTTCACTGGTCTGTGTCGGCAATGGGGTTTTATTTTCCCCGGTCATGGCATTAACCTGGGAGCCTTCGTACAGTTCGGAGCTCCAGGTAACGATGACCTTATCCTGCATGGTAATGCCGGAAAGGATTTCGATTCTCTCTTCATCAAAAATTCCCGTTTCTACCGGAACCTTATGTACCGTGGAACCCTCGCAGGTATAAGCATAGGCATCCCCGCCGTCATAGTACACGGCATCTACAGGAATCGTTATCGCATCCCTGGTATAATCCGAAACGACAAACAGCTTCACCGTACTTCCCGGTGCCAGCCCGTCGCCCTCTTCGATGGACGCCTCGACCTCGAACAGCCCCGTCTGCGGAGAAATCATATCGGCCATCTTGGTGATCTCCGCCTCATATTCCGTCCCCTGTTTCTGCAGACGGATGCGGCTGCCCAGTTCCAGATTGACTTTTATTCTTTCCGGAACGGAAAAGCTTACCTTCTTTACGCCTTCTCCGGTAATCACGCAGAGCTGGGAACTTTGGCTGACCATCGAATGAAGTTCCATATTTACACTTTCTAATTTTCCGCCAATCGGCGCAGTAACCGTGCTGTATTCCACCTGGGTATCATAGCCAAGCTTCGCCGCCTGGTACTGAAGCTGGGCGGATCTTGCCTGTACCTGCACCTGTTCAAAGGACTGTGCGGATATATCGCCGGAAGCAAAAAGCACCTGCATCCGGTTTAAATTCGACTGCGCATTCTGCAGGGCAACGGCCGCTGAATCCATCTGAATCTTTGCATTGTCAATCTGCTTTTTATTATCAATCTTGCAGAGCGCCTGGCCCTGCTTTACCACATCTCCGGCACTTACAAGCACCTGCTGAATTTCCCCGGCAACCTTTGGGGTGACATAGAGGATATCGGAAGGCTCTATGGTTCCAATTAATCCGCTCTCTAATACGATATCCCTTTTTAATGGGTTCTCAACAGTTACATTAGGCAGGGGCGCTGCTTCAATCGGCGGTTCCTCCTTCATCAGCCGGGGAACAATCACTGCCGCCAAAACCCCTGCAATTACAACTCCAGTTAAGATTTTCGCACCTGTTTTCATGGTTTAATCTCCTCGTTATTTATTCTTTGCTTCCAGCTGCCTTTTCTGCTTCTTTGCGGTCTTTTTTCATCGGTTCCGCACAAAAAGCACCATACTTAATCAGGTTCAGGCGCTTGAGAAATGATTCCTTCGCCCTCTCCCTCGTTTCTCCTGCGTGATAAATTTCGCCCATCGCCTCAACCAGAATATTCACACATAGGGAAAATAAAATCTGGAAATCCTCAAAGCTTTCCACGCGAAGCTGACTGCAGTCCGTGGACATATAGACCTCCTTCAGCCATCGATTTTTGGTTTCTTTTAAGGGCATACAAAATGCTTTATTCTCCAGCATCTTCATCAGCCCCTGATGACCGACGGCATTCTGTGCCAGGGTGATCATCTTATGTTTATCACATGCATCCAGCACATATTCCAAAAGTTTTTCCGGCAGCGCCCAGAAATCCCCAGACATTTTGATGATTGCTTCTTTACAGTATAACTGTATCTGTTCAACAAAATCTTCAAAGACAAACTGAAAAGCATCTTCCTTGTCCCGGAAATAGGTATAAAAGCTTCCCCGGGAGATCTCCGCACTTTTGACGATTTTATTAATGGATACCTTATCTAAAGGTACCCTGCTGAATTCCTGAATCACTGCCTCTTGAATCAACCGCTTTTTTTCCTCCGGCAAATGATAAAAACGTTCCGTTGGCATCCTTACCCATCCTTTCCCCGCTTTGGTCACCGCTCTCTATCTCCGGAAGACAAAAATCCTTTTAGCTTTTTTCCTAAACCTGCCTGAAGTTTCCTAAAGCTTCCTGAAACAGGAAAAGTGACAACCTGTCACCTATAATAATGACAGGTTGTCACTTTGTCAATAGAGTTTATCTTTTTTTTACAATTTTTTATCTGCTGCCCACAAGTTACCCTGTTTGTTTATACTGTTTTAGAAATTTTTTTTGCTGTCGTTAAATTCTTTGTAATGGTCAGCTGCTGGTTATCGATATGTTCCCTTACTGCGCTCTTTGCATCCGCAATATCCCTTCTGCGGACAGCGCGGAGAATATGTTCGTGCTCCACCACCAGAATCTGACGCCTGTCCTCGTCCTTGATATATTCCAGACGATAACGGTACATCTGTTCCCTGAGATTATTTAAAATCTGCACCAGACGATCGTTGGCTGTCGCCTGGTAGATCAGTTCATGATAGTTTTCATCGCTCTCGGCAATCGCCATAACCTCCCCGTCTTCCACCGCCCTGGCAAACCGGTTCTCTGCTTCCTCTAAAGCCGTCAGTTCTTCCGGGGTAATCCGCTGACAGGCCAGTTCAATCGCCAGTTCTTCTAAGGAACGGCGGACTTCCAGGACTTCCCGAAGACTTTTTTCGGAAATCTCTGCCACCTCCGCGCCTTTTCTGGGAATCATCAGCACCAGACCTTCCAGTTCCAGCTTTCGGATAGCTTCACGGATTGGAGTTCGGCTCACCCCCAGCCTCTCGGCAAGCTGAATTTCCATCAGCCGCTCTCCCGGCTCTAATTCTCCCTTTAAAATAGCCTGGCGCAGGGTATTAAACACAACATCCCGCAGCGGCAGATATTCATTCATCGTTACTTTAAACGCGCTTCCCATAAAATCTCCTCCTGTGTTTTCTGTTGTTTCACCGACGGTTAAACAGGCTGGTCAGGTAAACCTGCTTGGCAAGAGAGGCCAGCGAGCCATAGCGCAGCTCTTCATAAGCCTTCTGGGCTGCCCTTTCATCGGTAAATAATCCAAAAACCGTAGGCCCGCTCCCGCTCATCAAAGCATTCAGGGCACCGTTTTTCTTCATCACTGCCTTGATTTCTTCGATAATCGGGTATTTCTTTGCAGTAACCAGTTCCAGAACATTGCCGAATTTTTTGGCAACTTCCTGCAGATCCTGTTTTTGAATTGCCTGAACCATCCCGTCAATATCCGGATGGCAGTCCCCGCTCCTCGCATTAATGTTCAGATTTTCATAAACCAGCTTGGTTGAAACACTGATCCCGGGCTTTGCAATCAGCACCCGGCACTGCGGCATAGCGGGAAGGGGGGTTAATTTTTCGCCGATTCCCTCAGAAAGCGCTGTACCGCGCAGAAGACAGTACGGAACATCCGCGCCAATCTTTACGCCCCGCTTCATCAGCTCCTCCCGGGAAAGTCCCAGATTAAACATCTTGTTGACGCCAAAAAGCACCGATGCAGCGTCACTGCTTCCCCCGGCCATGCCGGCAGCTACCGGAATAAACTTGCGCAGGGTGATGTGGATGCCGCTTTTAACCGAAAATTCATCCATAAGCAGCTTTGCCGCCTGGTAAACCAGGTTATTTTCATTGACCGGAAGGTAGGATAAGTTGGTTTCTACGGCAATCCCCGGCTTGCGGGTAGCCTGAAGTTCCAACTGGTCATAAATTCCTACCGTCTGCATAATCATCCGCACATCGTGATAGCCGTCTTCTCTCTTCCTGAGAACATCCAGGGCAAGATTAATTTTTCCGTAAGCCTTTAGTTTTAAATGTGTAGTCATCGCTCGTCCTCAACTTTACTGGTTGATAAGAAAATTTTATCGATTGTTTTTCATTGTTTTTTTATGTTTTAAGAATACAT
>VSOC01000166.1 GCA_009774615.1 Lachnospiraceae bacterium | reverse complement strand
ATATATTCCGCTTTCACTTTATCAATCGTTTTACCGCCAATCCCAAAGTTCTTATCTGGCAGTTCTTTAATCGTAGTCACAAAAAATTCCTGCGGCACATTCATAATTTCAGAAGATACTTCTGTCAATCTTTTTATCAGCAGTTCCTTTTGCTTATCCGATAAAGTGCCGCTTTCAACTGTAATGTATGGCATTTTGCCCCTCCTTCAACTTTTCATTCATTGTTTATTCAGCCCTACCAAATGGGCAGTTATAGTTTTAAGCTATATTGCAAAAGATTATAACTGTGTCCATCTTTGCTGTCTGTTTTAGGTACTGAAGAAATCACTGTAAATCCTAATGACTTTGCTAATCGATTGGAAGCCCTGTTTTCTTCTCTTGTTGAATAAATAAACTCTTTTGCACTAAATTCTTCTTTGCAGTATTGTATCAAGCCTTGAAGAATCTGCTTGCCAAACCCTTTTCCCACATAATCCGGCCCCAGACATATCCCTGCTTCCTGATAGATATAAGGTTCGATTTTTTCTACACCAGCAAATCCAATCGCCTTACCGCTTGATTTTTCATAAACCAGATAGGTATCATGCTCTTTCTGAAATGCAATGGTTTTCATGGCTCTTATTTTGGCGTTTTCTTCGCTTGTAGTAATATTCCATTCCATGTATTTTGCGCTTTCCGGCTGTGACCAGACATTGCAATACATTTCCTTCCAATCTGAAAACTTTGCCTTATCAAGAATCAGGCTCTCCGTTTCAATCATTTTAAAATGTTCCTCCAGCACTGGCTGACTTGTTGCCGTTTCTATTATACTGCAAAAGCGGCCTTTGTCTATATTTATTTTTCATGCTCTGCTGATGGTTCGTTCTTAGTAATAATTAGCTGCCCCTGCTGGCATTTCACGGTGATTTTGTCCCCCGCGGAGAATCCGGCCTGTTCCAGCCAGTTCCCTTGTAATAGAATCTGCGGCGGCGATTTTTTGAAAGCCCCTCGCCCATTATAAACGGTCAGTTTGCGGTCGTCCATCCGTCCTCCTTCCCCGCTGCCTTCCGGCATACGATTTCAAATATGTTCCCGTCCTCTGTCCTGACAGTGAGCAGGCTGCTCCGTTCGTCTGCGTTCAGGTCAGCAATCCCCATCCCCTCGCTGTCATTCAGTAAATCAAAAAGCCTGTCCCTAAAATAGTTCAGTTCCATTCTGTTGTTCCCCTTTCATAGTTTGTAGTCTATTAGCTAATATTATATAGTCTTTTAGAATCTATTGCAATCCCTATGCGTGATGTAGTCTAAAAGTGAACAAAATAAATGCTGATAGCTTATGAAATGGGTGGGCATTATGGAAGGAAAAGGATTAGGCAGACGTATCAACATGGTGAGGAAAGACCGGGGATTCACGGCGGACAGGCTCTCGGAGCTGTGCAATATCAACGCAACTTACCTCCGGCAGATTGAAGGCGGGATAAAGGTTCCCAGTCTGCCCGTATTTATCAATATCTGCAACGCACTGAAAATCTCCCCTGATTATCTGCTGCGGGATGCGCTGGAAGATAATGAGGTCAGCAAAATACGGGAGCTGGCGGAACTATGGGAAAGCACATCGCCCAGCCAGCAGGAAATCGCCGTTGCCATGATTCGTGCGGTATTGGAGCGTAAGGAAAGTTAGAAAGACCAGCCGGGTGTCGGCTGGCCTTTCCATGTCCAATCAAATATAAATCAGTTCGCTGTTTATGATTTCCTCCGCCCGGTTGCGGATATTGTTCATCCGGCCTACCCATTCAAGCTGATTCCGGGCTTTCAGTTCCTCGGTCACTCCCTCGGCGGATTTCATCTGCTCGATGATTAAGTCCAGCCTTTCCTCTGCCTGTTCGTTCAGGTCGGCAAGGTACGTCCATAATTTCCCGGTCAGGATAAGGGAGCTGTACCGTGCCGGGTGTTCCTGTTTGAGATATTCCCGGTGCAGCCGCCCATAGCGTCCGATGGGGCGGTTCTCCTCCGGCAGCTTCAAGTCCGGGATATAGTAGTCGCCTACCAGAATATAATCAATGCCGTTCTCTGTGATTCTTTCTTTCAGTTTTTCCATTGTCGTTCCCTCCTGTGGTGGAAGGCTCGTCACTGGCCAGCTCAATCACGTCCATAATGCCACAATCCAGCGTTTCGCAAATACGGGCAAGTGTATCCATGCTGATATGTTTCCCTTCTTTTCCCATGTTGGCTATCATATTTGTGGTCAGGCCAGCGGCAAGCCTTAAATCCTCTTTCCTCATGTTGCGCTCTATCAGTGTGTGCCAGAGCGGTTTGTAGCTGATGTGCATTTTTCTCCCTGCCTTTCTGCCCCGGATGGGCGTTTGTACCCATTATATCAGGATTCTTGCTAACTCACAAATATTTCTTGACGGTATCGCCGGTTCCGTCTGGATTGTGCTTTTCCTTTCTTCTTTTGATTACCTCTAATTAGCCATGACCTGGTTCATACAAGGCGGGGGAAACGCCGGAGGATGCGCTGAAAGCGGCTTTGGAACAGATAGAAAAAAAGAAATATGCATCTGTACTGTGTGAACGGGGGGTATCTCCCGAGAAAATATGGAAGTACGGATTTGTTTTTAAGGGGAAGGAAGTATTAATTGGAGATAATACTTCCTTGTAAGTACGGCAAACCCTTACATCACCCCATCCAACACCAACACCTCAAACCCTTCCTGTTTCCCCTTAAGTTTTATCGTACTCCCAAGGGAGGTCACCTGTATTCTTCCTTCCAGGGCATCGGCTACGGCACGGGAGATGTAGACGGTTTCTTTGGGGGCGTTAGCTTCAAGGCGGGCGGCGGTGTTTACGGTGTCGCCGATGGCGGTGTAGTCCATGCGCTGGGGAGATCCGATATTTCCGACAACCGCCTCCCCCACATGGACGCCGATCCCAAAGGATACCGTTCGCCCATACCTCTCCATCAGTTCTTTCGAGAGGGCTTTTGAGCCTTCGACCATATCCATGGCGGCGCGGACGGCGTTCATGACATAGTCGTCCTGGGGAAGCGGTGCGCCCCAGAAGGCCATGGCTGCATCCCCTACGAATTTATCCAGAGTTCCGCCGTTTTTTAAGATACAGCGGGAAATCAGTGTCAGATAACGGTTTAAAATCTCCACCACCTGTCCCGGGGTGAGCATTTCCGACATGGGGGTAAAGCCGCGGATATCGACAAAGAGCACGGCAATGCGGGTGAGTTTTCCGCCGAGTTCCAGATTGTCCGTTCCTTCTTTTAGGATTTCATTTACAATTTCAGGGGCAACATAGCGCTTGAAGGTTGATGTTACCTGCTGGCGCTCCAGCGCGGCTTGGATATAGTTTGCCGCCAGGGTCAGGGCGTAGAGGATGGTCAGACCCACAGGAATCCAGAGAAGGCGCAGGATGAAGCCGTGCTCATAGGCAAGCCGGCAGATAAAAACCCAGCCTGCGCAGACTGCGGCCCAGTATAGAGTAGCACTTTTTACCGGACGTTTCCACAAAAAGAGCAGGGAAAGGAAAAAGAGCAGGAAAATACCGGCAAGCTGCAGCCCATCGGCTATTCTGGTCTTAAAATCCCCGCGAAGCAGGGCGTGGATGGCATTGGCCTGGTACTCGACACCGTACATGGGTACAGCGTGGTCAATGGCGGTAAGATAGCTGTCCTGAAGCCCCGGAGCATACGGCCCGATCAGGACGATTTTTCCGGCAAAGTATTCCGGGGAGAAGTCGCCGGAGATTAAATCGGCAACGGAAAAGGCACCTCCAAAATTGCCGGGAAGGGCACAGTAGGGCAGATACCAGAAGCCGCCCGCATCCAGACGCGGCAGTTTGATTTCCGTTTCATCCTCTGGTGCACCCGAAAGGGCAGAGTATTCCTGATACATCCAGGCGGCGGCCAGGGAAAGGGAGGGGATTTCCCTTCCGTCGGAAAGCTTTGCATAGAGCATGTGGCGGCGGAGGATTCCGTCGGTGTCCATCATGGCATTAATATGTCCCTGGCGGGTTGCCTGTTTTAGTTCCTGATATGGTTCATCAAAAGAGGTTGCAAAAAAGCGCTGCCAGTGAAATTCCTTCTGTTCATCCTGGACAAAACTGTCCTGAAACTCCATCGCGCAGGCAGTAATAACATTTCCGTATTTTCCGGCGGCGTCTGCCAGGTGCCGATCGGCTTCTTTTTGGGTTTCTCCTGCAAAAAGCACATCGAGGGCGATAACTGCAGGCCGACATTCCTCCGACTGGTTCAGCGCCTCGATGGCCCGGGCGAAAATCTCCCTGTTCCACTGCGAATAAGGTCCCAGGGTTTCCAGAGCCTTCTGATCGATTCCGATAACGATGATGTGATCGTCGGTGCTTATCGGATGCTGGTTCAGCAGATCGCAGGCCAGCCCGTCTGCGCGGTTAAGAATACCCATGGAGGCAAGAGCCGTCAGCAGGGCAGAAATCAGCATTATGGTAAGCAGATGTTTTCCTGTAAATTGGGGTTTCATAAAATCCTCCGCAGTAATTTTTTTGTTTATGCATGATGTTCATCCCCTTATCCATGACGCTTTGCAAACGCATGATGTTCATGTTCATCCTCCCAGCACCGGCTTTCTATAAACTGACGGGTCAGTTCGGGGTCGAGTTTGCCTTCCTTTTGGGCCATGGCGGTTAAGATGGATAATGCCTTTTCTACCGGCATTCCGGGTTTATAAGGGCGATCGTCCGCGACCAGGGCATCAAAAATATCCAGAATCGTAATAATCCTGACTTCTGTGGGAATGGCATCCTTTGAAAGTTTTTTCGGATAACCCGTGCCGTTTAACAGTTCATGGTGGCTGGAAGCCCATTCCCGCACATGGGAAAATTCATCCGAAAACTGAATCTGTGCTAAAAGCTTATCCGTAATAACTACATGTTCTTCCATAATTTTCCTCTCCTCTTCGGAAAGTGTACCCCTGGGAATGGAAAGCATGCGATACTCTTCCGGAAGCAGCCAGGGTTTTTGTTCGCCCTGTTCATCCAGATAGGTTCGCCTGGCCAAAAGGTCTAATTCCTGTTTTTGTTCATCAGAGAGAAATCCTGCTTTGTTGAGCTGTTCTACAAAGTTTTTCACCTGTTCAATCTGTGCGTACAATGCCTGTTCGTCGTCCTCGCTGATAACTCCCTTCAGGCGTTCGATTTTCCCGTTAAGCCGGATAATCTCCATGCGGTGCTGGAAGTTCTGGTACTGGTCGGGAAGAAGGCGGTGCATCTTGTTCATAACTTCCAGTGGCGTTACCAGCTTTCCGATATCGTGCAGCCACACGCTCATCAGCAGTTCTTCTTTCTTTTCCGGGGAAAACACAGGCTCTTTTTTTTGGTTTTCGGCCTGCCGGTTTAAGTAATCCAAAAAGCGGCTTCCGTAAACTGCCATATGGCGGGTGTGGCTGCCGTTATAGGGCGTTCTTTCGTCAACCGCCGAGGACATTACATGCACAAAGGAATAAAAAAGTTCCTTGATTTGCTGAATGTAATACACATTTTGGATGGTAATCGCTGCCTGGGAGGCCAGAGATTCCAGGACAAGTTCCATCTCCTGCGGGAAGGCGCACACCCTGCCCCCGTCATCCAGCGCATTAAGAAGCTGTAAAACGCCGAGTTTTTCTCCTGTTCGGCTGTTCATGGGGACAACCAGCATGGACTGGGTATGGTAGCCGGTAATGGCATCATAGTGCATGGGACCGGAGAAGTCGTACTCCTGACAGGTATAGACATCTTCGATATTAATGGTTCGATTTTCCAGGAACGCAAAAGTACATACATTTTCCCGGGTTAAGGGAACCGGCGGAAGATCCGGGTCTTTCCCGTCGCCGCCCGAGTAGGTGTGCAAAACATCATTGCGCATGATTTTAAAGCGCAGAAAATCTCCGTCACGCAGATACAGGGTGCCTGCATTGCAGTGGGCGAGTTCCATAACGCCGGAGAGGATTTCTTCCAGAAGGCGGTGAATATTCCGCTCACTTGAGAGGAGAACCCCAATTTCCAGGACTTTTTTCAGGGCAGAATCTGCCGGGCTATTTATGTTGGTTATTGTATTCATAGGATTACTGTTCCTTTCTTCGTTTAAGCAAATGCAGCAAGAAGTCCCACACTTCTAAAAGTGGTAGGAGCAGGTCACGGCAAAAGAATCGTCATTCCTTCCCTGGCAAAGCAGCTTGCAGGATCTCTTTGTTTTGCCAATTCTTCCTGTCGGGCTAAGAAGCTGTCGGTATAGTCAGAAGAATAGTGAAGCATAAGCACCTGATTAATATTTGCCTGTTGTCGGAAGGCAATGCCCTGTTCCCAGGTAGAATGTCCCCATCCGGCTTTTTTGTCCTTTTCTGTAAATGCCGCATCCCAGAAGAGAAGGTCTGCATTCCGGGCAAAGTCGATGTAGGCAGGGGCAAAGCCGGCATCTATCTCGCAGTCCAGGCCGTAGACGAGGGATTTTCCTGCCCCTTCCATGCGATAAAGAAGGCTTTTGCCCGGATGGTTTCCCGGCAATGTATGCAGGATGATTCCCTCGCCTTCTTTCCGGTGTTCCTGCCCGGAAAGGCGGACGGTTTTTTTCGGACAAAGCGGGTGGATAAAAACCTTTGCCTGAAAATCCTTTAGCCCTATGGGCCAGTAGGGAGGGGCAAGAAGACGGCAGAGATGTCTATCAAGTTCATGATCCTGTCCGTAGATATGGATTTCCATGTCCGGACGGTAAAACGGGCGGAAGGTGAAAAACCCCATCAGGTGATCCAGATGGAGGTGACTGAGAAAAATATCGATGCGGGGATAGTTTTCTCCCTTTTCCAGAGCATTTTCCAGGGCATTTCCAAGAGCCGCCAGTCCGCTTCCGGCATCAAATACAATAAGATTTGCATCACATGAAACAGAAACACACACCGTATTTCCCCCGTAAAGAAGAAATTCCTCTGCCGGGGCGGGAAAAGATCCGCGAACACCCCAGATTTGTATTTTCCACGTATTTTTCATAATTTCTGATCCATTCCTGTTCATTCTTCCGGGACGTGTCCGGGAATTGAATTTTTTTCTATTGTACCAAATTGCTAACGCAATGGCTTGCCTACTCTATTCCTTTGTGTTACACTATTTCTAACGTAGA
>VSOC01000165.1:1471-7132 GCA_009774615.1 Lachnospiraceae bacterium | reverse complement strand
GAAAACAGAATGAAATCTATCTGCGGAATTGATTGTACGAACGGTTTGAGGAATTCTGTCACTTTCCTCAATGGAGCAAAAGCGACAGGTTTAATTAGCTAATTTGCAATTTGCTTACATAACAAATAATAATTTAGTGCGTCTTAATGCTATCAGGTAAAGGCGACAAATCAGGATTTGGAGGTGTGCTTTTATGCCAATACTCAAAGGATTAGAGTGGACATTTGATACGGTGGCTTCTACATACGAAAAACTACGCCCTGGTTATGTTGAAGAATTGTATCAAAAATTATTTGATTACATTTCCATTAGTGAAAACAGCAATGTTGTTGAAATTGGAAGTGGCGGTGGACAGGCAACTGCGCCAATACTAAAGACAGGATGCAGACTAACTGCAGTTGAATATGGAGAACAATTTTCTGAGTTATTAAAAGATAAATTTAAGGCGTATCACAATTTTTCGGTAATTACAGGCAAATTTGAAGATACAGAATTTGAAGATGATGCTTTTGATTTGGTTTTTTCGGCATCTGCCTTCCACTGGGTACCTGAAAAAGCAGGGTATGAAAAAGTATTTTCGATGTTGAAAAAAGATGGTGTTTTTGCTCGATTTGCAAATCATCCGTATCGCGATAAAGGTAAGCCAGAGCTTTCAAAAGAAATAGATGAAATTTATGATGAGTATTACAATAAGTACCACAACAAGGTGAAACACAAAGAATTATCTGAATATTCAGAAGAGCAAGCAAAAGAACGAGCGATAATTGCTCAAAAATATGGATTTACAGATATTCAATATGCGTTGTTCCATCGGGAGCGTATGTTTTCGGCAAAAGAGTATGTTGAACTCTTAGGAACTTATTCGGATCATATTGCTATCGAAGAAACAATCAGAATTAAATTCTTTTCAAAAATCGAAGAAGCAATTAACAAATATGGTGGCACAATCACAATTTATGACACGATTGATTTACAACTAGCAAGAAAGAGATAAATTCCAGTTTGTAAGCTTTTTCCATAAGTTTCCCCAGTTTTCAAGGCTTTGCGCTATGCCAACCTCAAAATATGTATCCTTTTCCCTTGTTTTTGCCCTTATGGGTAGGTTACAAGGGAAAGTTTTTCTTATTCAGTTTTAATTCATTCCCACAACCTTATCCAAGAGTTTTGCAGATTCCCTCTTTGCCTCCCTTGTAGCGTGTGCATAGACATTTATGGTAGTGCTTACGTCCGAGTGTCCTAAAAGTTCCTGCACATCTTTTGGCTGCGCCCCGTTTGATAACAGGTTTGTTGTGTAGGTGTGCCTTAATGTGTGGAAGTGGAACCCCTCTAACTCCGGTACTTTCCTTGCCGCTGTCCGGCAGGCTGTTTCTACGGTGGCTGGAAGTTCCAGACAGCCATCTTCCCTCAGACATACAAAGGAGATTTCCGTATAATCCTCCGGCACATCCTCTGCCATTCCCAAGTTGTAATACTCATAATGTACCCGATTTTTCTCTGTAACTTCCCTGTAGAAATTCCTGTGGTAGAGTCCGCCATACTGCATACGGTTTTTAAGCTGCTGTTTCCTTGCTTTCTTCAGGATGTCAGCGAGGGCGTTCCCAAAATCAACGATCCGCACTTTCTTCCTTTTTGTCGAGCCGATTTCGTGCTTATGGGTAGCGCCATTGTAGCGGACGCTTCTGCGGACTGTCAGGCATTGTTCCTCAAAGTTGATATCCTGCCAAGTCAGTCCTGCCACTTCCCCAAGCCTGAGACCTGTGAAATAGGCTATCTGTACAGGTAGGATTGCGTCTTTGCTCCGCTTGCCAAGCTGTGCAATCAGCTTTTGGTACTGCTCAAATGACAGTGGATTGACTTTGCCATTGTCGGTGTCCGTTTCTTCCGCAAACAAGTCCATATCGTCCTTTTTATGCCTCATGACTACATACTGCATGGGATTGAACGTAATGTACTGTTTCGGGAACACCGCAAAGCGGAATGACTGTTGTAATACTGCGGAAAATGACTTTACGTAGTCTTTGGAATATCCTTTGGAAACAAAATCTTCAATCGTGCCTCCAAAAGACATGATATCCATGAACTGCTGCAAATGCCCCGAAGTAACCGTTTTTAGCTTTCGTCTGCTTACAGGGTGCTGTTTAATGCGGTTGATCGCCTGAAGATAAGTACCGACAGTTCCATTGCTCAATGTTCCTGTCTTTAATTCTTCCTCTGCCCATGTGTCAAGCAACTGTCCAAGGGTGATATTGTCCGCCTTTGCAATGAATTTCTTGCTTTCGTAATCTTCCATTGCCTGCCTTAACAGCTTTTCCGTTTCGCTTTTGCTTTCTGTTCCTGCATATTCTTTCTGTACCAGATTTCCACTTGCGTCCTCCACATAGAAGCGGTAGTACCATTTTTTCCCTTTCTTCCGAACTGATCCTTTTGCCATAATCGTTTCTCCTTTCGATAAACGCAACCTTTATTGCGTATGGCAATCGGAACTGATGAAATGCTTTCTGCGTGTAAGTATATCATAACTCCGGCTGCCAAGCTATACCGATTCGGATTCTTCCCCCGATACCATAGAAAGAAGATTTGCAAGCCTTATGGTGGCTGTTTCGGGATTTTTGGAATAGAGCCTCACAATATCGCCCATATCGTTAAACATATTTACGGTGTGGGTGATTTCCCTGAGAAACATAATCTCGTTATATTCCTTATTCGATTCAAACCCCATTGTCTGAGCGAGTGCGGCATTTTCCGCATTGTCCTTGAAATTCTTGCAGGCAAACTGAAAAGAATCCACGAACAATTCATATTCCTTCAACATCAGCAGCAGTAAATCTTTGGAAAAATCCGCCTCATCAGGCTTCATATCATAGGGGAGTTTGTTTACGATGGAATTCATCACATCACGAATAAATAATTCCCTATTATCCGTAATGTCCGTTTGGTATTCCTCCGTTTCCCCTTTCAGCCACTTCACAGACACATGGAGTGCTTCTGAAAGACCTTCCAAGACCAGCTTCTTTGTGTTGTCGATTGTTCCCGCCTCATAACGCACGATTGTGGAAGTGGCTACCCCCATCTTCTCTGCGACATAAGGCTGGTTTAATCCCAACTCAACCCTCCGCTGTTTTGCCCTGCTACCGATCAGCTTGCGTAACTCTTTATCTTTCATACTGATACGCCTCCTTTTTCGGTATGGACAAAGTATAGCATAGAAAAAGCAATAATGCAATATGCAACTTAAAAATGATTTTTGAATTGCCATAATGCTTGACAGGAGATTATAAAAGCGTTATAGTAAGCGTACTATCGAAATTGCATTATGCAATTAAAAGGGAGGTGAGTTAATGACCAAAACGAAAATTGCACTATCCATTGAAGAAGCTGCCGATTATACGGGTATCGGGAGGAATACCCTGCGAAACCTTGTAGAGTGGGGAAAACTACCCGTCCTCAAAGTCGGGAGAAAGGTACTTATCAAAATTGATATACTGGAGAAGTTCATGGAAGTGAACGAGGGGAAGAACCTGCGGGATAAGAATGATGTAAAGTCTGTTACAAGAAAATCAGCAGTATAAAAGGCGGCTTCTAAGGAAACCGCCCAATGGTATGTATCAGACCGAAGCCATGATATACCTACACGCAAATAAATTATATCATGTGCTTCCTTTTGGTACAAGCGGAAATTTAGGGAAAGCGGAAAAAGTGAGTTGAAAAAATAAGTTAATTTTGGAACAGCCAACTGAAAAAATCAACTTGTTTTGGTATATTCAGTTAAAAAATTCAACAGATGTTTCGGGCGTCATTTTCAATGTGATGTAAGATTGCTGCAAAAATTTAACTGACATTTTAGATATTACTTTTTTGCTATCAAGGGCGAAATTTACCAAGAAAGGTGAACTGCAAAGCAAAATTCACCGTAAAAATGAGGAGATTGACATCTTAAAAATCGGCTTGTCCGGCATTGTTAGAAGATATGGTTATCAGAATGTGCAGAATTTTTATCGGATTTACCATAAATCTCATAGTGCTTATATTGCTTATAGGGAACAAGAGGCTGAATGGGAAAAAATTTACGGAAAGGACAATCAAAAACAGGATAGGCAAAGTGTGCTTGAGCGGTTGAAAAATCCGCCAAAGAGAACGACAGATTGCCAGCAACAAATGACGGTTAAGAGCAAGGACCGAAGTGCAAGATAATATTTCAATCCTTGCTCTTACATAACAGTTTTTTAATGATGAATATTGAAAAATATGTTATGATAGGTTTGTAGCAGATAGCTTATAGATTTTGGAGGAATATATAAAAATATGGAAAAATGGGACTTGTATACAAAATATAGAGAAAAGTCAGGAAAAGAGCAGATTCGAGGAGAAAAGATTCCAAACGGTTTCTACCATTTGGTAGTGCATGTATGGATACGAAATTGCAAAGGGGAATATCTCATTTCCCAACGTTCAGTTAGCAGACCAACATTTCCGCTTATGTGGGAGTGCGTTGGAGGTTCTGTTTTGATGGGGGAAAGCAGTATTGACGGAGCACTTAGAGAAGTAAAGGAAGAAGTGGGACTGGATTTACAACCCGAAGCCGGAAAACTCCTTTTTACTAAAATCCGAGGCACTGATGTTAAATATGAATGCAAAGAATTTAATGATATTATGGATGTATGGCTTTTTGAATACGATGGAGACCTGCATTTGGAAGATGCAACAACGGATGAAGTTGCTGACTGTAAATGGATGACAGTTTCTGAGATTAGAAAGTTATATGAAAACAAGAAGCTTATGCAGACATTGGACTATTTTTTTTGTGTTATGGAAGCAGATGAACCGGATTACAGCCATATTATTGGGAAAATGGTAGACGGAACTATTGACAGACCATTAGGCACCGCTCATCCTCGTCATTCGGAGATGATTTATCCAATCAATTATGGATATGTAAATAATGTACTTGCCGGTGATGGAGCAGAACAAGATGTTTATATATTTGGAACAAATAAACCGCTAAAGAGTTTTCGTGGCAAAGTAGTCGCAGTATGGCATCGTTTTGACGATGTGGAGGATAAGTGGATTGTGTCTTTGAATGGAGAAGATATTGCAGAAGAGAAAATATTAGGTGACATTTCATTTCAAGAGCAGTTTTTCTATGGGAAATTGTATAAATAATATTAAATTGCAATTGGTATTTATGGAATAGGAAAGGATGCCCCGTATGGTTAGAGAAATAGAAAAAAATGATTTAGAGGGTTTATTAAGATTGTATATGCAGCTACATAATAATCCCATGCCGGAAAAGACCGCAGAACTATTGCAGATTTGGGATACCATTTTTCAGGATAAAAATCATCATGTGATTGTTGCAGAGGAAAATGGAAAAATCGTATCTTCCTGTGTCTGTGTTATCATTCCTAACCTGACGCACAACCAGCAGCCGTATGCTTTTATTGAAAATGTGATAACGGATGAAAAGTTTAGAAAAAGAGGACTGGCAACGCAATGCCTAAACTATGCAAAAGAGATTGCCATAAAAGAAAACTGCTATAAAATGATGCTTCTCACAGGTTCTAAGGAAATAAGTACATTGGATTTTTACAGAAAGGCAGGGTACAACAGTGATGACAAAACAGCATTTATTCAATGGATATAGCGTGGCAAAGGAAACGCTTG
>VSOC01000165.1:0-1371 GCA_009774615.1 Lachnospiraceae bacterium | reverse complement strand
TATATGGGAAAACTAAATGTTGACGGAACAGAGATACAGGTCTTACAGATTGAAGAAGATGATTATATCTCTTTAACCGATATGGTAAGGAAAATTGACAATGGACCTGCTCTGATAGAAAAATGGTTACGAAACAAGAATACAATAGAATTTCTTGGTATATGGGAAGAAATGTACAATGCAGACTTTAATACTGCCGCCTATGAAGAAATCATGCTGGAGGCGGGATTAAACCGCTTTATTATGTCGGTTAAACAATGGGTAACCCGCACAAATTCAAAGGGCATTGTAGCAAAGGCAGGAAGGTATGGCGGTACATACGCATATAAAGATATTGTGTTTGAATTTGCAAGCTGGGTATCTCCGCAATTCAAATTATATCTTATCAAGGAATTTGAACGGTTAAAGAAAGAAGAACAGGCTCTGCTTGGCTGGAGTGCCAAAAGGGAATTGGCAAAAATCAATTATCGGATACACACCGATGCAATCAAAGTTAATCTCATTCCGCCGGAACTTACACCACAACAAACTTCTATCATTTACGCATCGGAAGCTGATGGGCTGAATCAAAAGGAACACTTAATAAAGCTTAATAAAATTGCAATACATCAGATGTCTATTTTGGAAGAACAGACCACAAAAGTCCTAAAGTGATTTAATTCCCCCGAATTCGGGGGAATTAAAATTTTTCTTTTTACCATAGTTCAAGGCTGTCTTCTGCATCAATCCACATTTGCAAGTTGCCATCGAGTGCTAAGCGGGCATATTCGAGCGGCTCATCTATTGCTAAGGTATCTAAGGCACATTGGGAGCAGGGAGTAGTCTTTAATCCATCTTCTGCCTTGTTGCAGTCAATCCGCAGAAGATACTCATCAAAGGTGGTTATATCAATGCTGTTGTGGTACATATTATATTCTGCATATATGAACTTCATATCTTATCAGCCCTTCCTTTACTAATTGAATTTTGGGAAAAATTTTAGAAAGCATTTCAATCAGTTCTTCCTGCCTAATTTATTCTGTGTTATAATTTGTTACAGGTTTTTGTTTTCCTTATTTTTTCCCTTATGAGAGTTCGTAACATGAGGGAAAAGGATATAACACAAGGGAAAGCATAAGGGCAAACTCACTTGCTATAAATTTAGTATTTTTAAGGGTTTGCGGGCTTTTTGAAGATAAGATATAACAGTTAATAAATGCTATAAAAATTGTTTTATCAGAATTCCAGTTTATCGGTAATTTATACAGAACAAGAAATTGAAACCTTGTACAGATGGGGATTATGCAGAAAAGAATTTTGACCATGAGCAGTGTGAAGGTCCGTGGAATCATCAGTATGAGCAGCACAATTATATACTGAGCACCGCGCCGC
>VSOC01000164.1 GCA_009774615.1 Lachnospiraceae bacterium | reverse complement strand
ACAATTATACGATATGGAGAAAAATATATATTCTTAAGTTTTGTAATTTCAATTTCCGTAACATTATTTATAGTTTTCTCTATTCTTTCTCCTGTTGGAATATTATCTTCACCTAGTTGTTGCTGTTTTGCATTAACTACGGCCTTTACATAGTCATATCCTTCAAAATTTTTTCCAAAACGGTCATACAATGAAAATTTTTCTGTTTTAGTAACTACAATTGTTTCATCCGAATTTTCATTTGATAATGGTTGACCCTTTTCATCCACCCATGATACATTAAGAATTGCAACAACATCTCCATCACTTCCCCAAGTTATTATAAATCTCGAAAAACTTTCCACCTCAAATGCTGCTTCAATATGTTCTTCGGCTCCAATATCAACATTACCTCTCGTCTTATTTCCGCAATCAGCTACTTCTTCTACAAAAATTCCACCCTCTTCTTCTGCCAAATGCTGTACGGCGATAGACTCTAAATCGGCTTCTTCTGGCAAGACTTCTTTTTTCACTTTTATGGATACCTGAACATTTCCATCTGGCTCTATTTCTCTGCCTTTCTTATCCAAAAAGCTGATATCTAAAGCCATCATTCCATCGTACTCTGTTCCCTGACTATCGAGCGCTTCTTTTGCTTCTTCGTACTGTGCAGCATCTTCGCCTTCCTGCTTTAATTCTTTTACTTGAAGCTTTACGCCTTCAGGAAGAACATTTTCATCTGCTTTTACCTGTACGATAACATTCTCTAATTCAACTTCGCCTTCATATGCCGGAGAAATGCGCTTTGCGTTGGAATCGCTTGCTTTTCTTAATTCAGCACGATTCAAACCGAGTTCCTCTGCTGTAGTAACGAACACGATAATGCTTTCTTCATTCACCACCACTGGTGCATATAATTCGCCTTCAATTTCATCATCTTCTGCATTTGACGGACTGGCGTTTTCTGCTTTTACTTCCTCCGTTTCTGTCTTTACTTCTTCGGTTTCTGTTTTTACTTCTTTGGTTTCTGCTTTTATTTCTTCCGATTCTTCTTCAATTCTTTCTTCTTTCTGTTCCTCTTGTGTATCAATAATTGTTGTTTCTTCTGCACTTTCTGTTTCTTCCACATCATTCGATACACTTATTTCCAGGTTATCTGCCACCAGGCGAATTACATTACGGGATATTCCTGCTGATACTTCTTTTCCATTATCGGATGAATTATCAGAACTTCCGGAATTACTCGAATCCTTTGAACTTTCAGGTTTTTTTGAGCTGTCTGAATTCTCCGAATGATCACTTCCTGATTTTTCCGTATCTGATTTTTCTCCCGTACCTGCGCTCGTACTTTTTGACTCACTTTTTTCCGAAGTTTCCGGCTTTGAAGATTCCTTATTATTTGATTTATCGGTTTTATCCGGCTTTTCCGTTTCTTCTTTTTCTGATGTCGAATTATTCTTTACTTCTTCATCTTTTCTTTCATCCTTTTCTTCTGCTTTATCCTGCGTATTTGTGTTTTCCTGTGTATTTGTGTTTTCCTGTGTATTTGTATTTCCCGGCTCTTTTGTATTTTCCTGACTGTTTCCGTTCTCTTGCTTATTTACCGTTTCCTGGCTGTCTTTACTTTCTTTATCCTGTTCTTCAACATCTGCTTTTTCCTGTGTTTCATCATTTCTGTTTTCTTCTGCATCAGCAGCCGGATCATCTGCTTTGTCTTCATTCTCCGCAGAATTTTCAGTTCCTACAGAATTCTCATTTTCCACAGAGCCTTCATTTTTCGCAGAGTTTTCACTTCCCGCAGAGTCTTCACTCTCTGCAAAATCTTCACCCTCCACAGAACTGCCGCTTTCTGCGAAATCTTCTTTCTTACTGGAGTCGCCGGAATTGTTAGAATCACTGCTGCTTATATCACTTTCACTATTTCCGACATTGCTGTCATTCCCACTGTTTCCGCCATTTCCTCCTGCTGCTCCGCCAGCGCTGCTGTTTCCTCCAACTCCTTTTACACCTTCGCTGTTATTTTCTTCTTCTGCCTGACCTTCGCTTTCGGTTTCTTCTTGTTCCTCATCTTCTTTTCTTTCATCTCCGCTTTCGGCTTCCAGGCTTTCTTCTTCGCTTTTACTGTCAATAACTACAGCACTCCCAGGTACAAGGACAATCTCTTCTGTCGTTTTCTCATCCACCTGGATAACTGCCGTCTGTTCGGTTTCCGAGGCATTGCTCAGGCAGAAAATAATCTTTTCATCGCCGACAACCTGGTACTCTCTTTCCGGGTCGGTTTCCCAGCCCAGACTGGCAAAAATCCGAAGCTGCAGGTCGTTCTTTTTTTCTGCATCGGTCACTTCGTCCTTATTTTCAAATTCCGGTTTCAGTTCGTATAAGTCGTCATCCAGCAGCAAAAGTTTTTCATATGCTTCGACGTCTTTTTCTTTCCCCTCAAACAGGAAATGGTCATCAACCATCGTTTCTTCCCGAACTGCTTCCTGAAGGGCTTCATACAATGAGCGGCTGGTCAGCTTAAATAATACTTCTTTTTCTGCTGCGCTTTCGGCTGCCCATGTTACGCTTGCCATATTATTTAGTATCATGCACAGACTTAATGCCGCTGCGCACCATTTTCTCCCTTCACGATACAAGAAGCCTGCAACCTGCGAAGGCTGCTTTCTTCTGGTTCGCCCTCTGGTTTTCTCTTTCTCCATATCTCTTTTCATCCTCCTTATACGTCCTGACCGTTTTTGGTTGCCTCTATCCTGATTCCACCCGGCGCTTTTGTTTTATCACCGGATTTCTTTGCTCTTATTACCGTTTCTCTTTCTCCTAACCCGCTGCGTCCTCTTCTGCCATGGCATTATCCATCAGTTTTACCAGTTCCAGAAAGCTGCGGAAATTCATGGTTTCTTTTCTTCCCAGCCAGGTCACCTGTCCCTGCCAAGTTGCATTTTCCTGACTGATAATATGCACAACGAATGTTTCCTTCCTGTTCATCCTGTCCTCCACTCTGTTCTTCCCTCCTGATGCAGATCATTGGAATTCAGAAACATTCCTGCTGCCTGATGCCTTCCACTTCATCCACGGAAAATTTCACCCTTGCCCGGCCTCCGGCTTTTCTCCAGTTTCTTTCCAGCCGGGAAATCATCAGGTTTTCACACGCCTTTCCTGCGCCGGATAAGAGCACCAGATACTGATTTTTACTGTACTGGGTGTAAACATCACCTGACCGGGTCTGACCGATAATGGTCTTCTGAAACAGTTCCATCTGCTCCCGCCCCTCGGCTTCTCTCCACTCCCCTTTTTCTGCGGACAATGTGCATAAAAGCAAAAGACTCTGTTCTTTATTTGCCTCATCTATCCTTGCCCGTATCCGGTAGATGTCCATGAAACTGGGATAGCTGCAGCAGTAAGCACCGTGTTTTTCCTGCTCTGCTTCGCTTAAACCCTCTTTTACTTTTTCTAAGGTTCTTGCCAGAGAACAGGACGGCGTTTCTTGCTGATAATTTGCCATCACTTTATCCAGGGAAGTCAGGCCCAAATCCTTATAAAACATTTCGTTTGCCTCTTCATAGACTTTTTCTGCCTCCCTGCGCCGCCCTAACGCCATCAGACACTCAATCTGGACGACCTGCCATTCATCGTAAGGGTGAATCTGGCTTGCCGCTGTCGTCAGCCGCAGAAGGCGCTCGAACTTTTTCTGCTCCTTTAAGCGTAAGGAAAGCTGATTTAAACAGGTAAAATACCATTTCTGGTAATGTGCACTTTCTAACGTCACCCATTCCTCCCCGCCTAGAATCGGAAGGAATTCCCCGGTATAGGCTTCACAGTAATCCTCATACTGCTGCCAGAGCTCCTGTCCATTCCCCGTCCCCGCTCTGGCCTGCGCCTGCGGACAGTTGCGAATCTGACCGATTAAGCCGTCCAGCTTTTCTGTATCCACATAGAGCGGATAATCCAGGGTGAAATAATACCGTTGTTTCTGATAGACGATGTAATCACCTTTAGGAAAATGAGAATGTTGTATCATTTCACGCATCCGAAACAACTGCTGGCGGAAATTATTCAGCCGCTTTTTCTGGTCTTTTTCCCCGGGCCGAACCAGTTCTAAGAGTTCTTTCTTTTCACATCCGTTAGTTCCGGCCTTTAACAAATAGTAAAGAAGCTGCATGGTTTTTCCCTGGGGATTCACTTCAAAAAGCATTTCCTGCCCTGCAAAATACAGGGAAAACCCGCCTAAAAACCTTGCGTAAAACCCGTCGGACGGTTTCTCTGCCATAAAGTGTCCCCCTTTCTCTGTGCTGCACCATGAGCATAAATTTCAGCATCTTCATAACATTTTTTAATACCTGTTCTGCACCTGTTTTTTATCGGCTTTTTCCCTGTTTTTCACCTTTAAGCATCCGCTGAGCCGCTATTTTACAGGGTTTTTTTTGTGTCAACCAAACTATACTTTAGTTGACACTATTTTTTACAGAAATTGGGTTGATAATTGTTTTAAATCATGGATTTTCTTAAAGATTTTCAAAGAATATGTCTGATAATTATAGAATAGAAACATAAATTTACTGCACAACAAAAAAGAAACTCCGAGTGTCAACTAAAGTATAGTTTGGTTTACACTCAGAGTTTGAAAATATCGATAGCATTCAGCCTTAAAAAACGCCTTAAACCTGGGCTTTCCGGCTGCTTCCTGCCTTCTTTTTATCCATCTCATATCGATTGTTAATCAGAGTATAGCACACAGGGCGTTAAAAAAAGCATTTCATCTCCGGAAAAATTTCCAACTTTTTTATTTTTTTCAGGTTTTTTTTAGGATTTTTCGTTTCCTGCCTTCACAGAACTGCTGTTTTGCCTTTTTCATTACTGCTGTTCATGTAATTATTCGGGAAAAATTCGATTATACAAAGTGGAAACAACACTATTTTGATGAAACAAGTGCAGATGAATTTAATCATGCTGCTGTAAGTTATGCAAAAACACATCCATTTCATCCACATAAAGTACAGATACCTATTGAATAATGATGAAAGTTTACTATAAACATGGGAACTGCAATTTATTGCATATACAATCTAAAGCTTGTCTTTATTGCAACAAGTAAATACCATTGGCTGCCGCACCAAAGGTTTATACTGAACTACTCTCTGACCTTAAGCACGGCAGCCCCGTTTTCTTTTATCAGTATCTACGAAAAAATCTACTTCCCATCCACCATTTCCAGCATCTTTTTTGCCCTTGCGGTGGAGAAGTTATAGCTGCGGATTCCGGGTTCCCAGTTTCTTGCCGCTTCCAGATTATGCTGGATCTGTTCCTCCAGTGAAGTCAGCCTGTTTGTACAGGGAATACGAAAACTCCAGGGGATTCCTTCCAAATCACAGATTAAAAGTGCCTTTTCGACCGTTTTGCAGTATTCCGGCTGACTATCATAGCAGTACAGTTTCTCGTAAGTTACCTCCGGACTTAATGGTGCTTCGGCTAATGCCGGTGCGGCATCGGCAGAAAGGTAATCAATAAAATAGTTCACATTGTCCAGGGTTATCCGTCCCCCTTCCTGGGCAATATTGTAGCGGGCTATCTGATAATCCGGCATACTCCAGGCAAAGCCGCAGTAAGCCAGGGTAATTACTACAAGACACCAGCGAAACAGCCGAAAATGCGGCAGGAAAATGCTCGCCAGAACGCCCAGCATTAAGATTGCCAGAACGCCCAAAAACCAGAGTACAAAAAGCCGGAGAAAGGTCAGATAATATGCCCCCACATAGAGCAGCATACGATAAGCCGCCGATGCAATCATGACATAGGTGCATAGGCTGATTACCGTCAGGAAAAAGGTCAGCACTGAATGTTTATGGAAATATTTAAAACAGTTCAGCACAAAAATCAGGTTCAGCACCGCTACTGCAAGAAGCTGGAAAAATCCCTGACGGGCATACTCCGAATATGTCATATCTGCCGGAAGTTTTCCCTTCCCGGCAAAGAGATAGATAACCTGAATCCCGCAGAAAAACAGGTAGAGCAGGGCAATCATCGCCGTAAAGCTGATTGCCGCTAAAGGATTATGGCGCTCTGTTTCTTTCACCTCGGAAAGATTCTTCGAGCAGACACTCCCCATAAGACAGCAGACAACTACGGTCGAGAAAAAGATCATTGCAGCAATCCCAAAGAGGGTCGAGGGATTAAAGATTTCCAGCACCACATCTTCTAAAATCATCTTAAATACAGCGTCGGCATCGGCTAAAAGATAACCCAGGTAAATCACTGCCGGAACTGCCGCCAGACATCCCCCGAGAAGCATCAGAATATTTTTATTTCGTCCATGCTTCATTTTTTTTGCAGAAGCTATACTATAGGAAAAAGGTATCGGAAGCGATGCCAATGCCTCAAACCACAGAAGAATAATGGAAGTAAAATACTTCGTTATATCCCAATATTTATCCTCATAACCCTGGTGAATCAGAAAGATTGAACCAAGAAGAATCTGGGCAATCGTATTTAAATAATGCAGGACAGAGCTTGCCGTCGCCGCACTGTTTCCTGCTAAAACAAAGGCCGCAGCCACCAGGAACAGCGAATCCTTTTTTACCGCAAATCCTAAAGAAGGCAGTATCCAGTAGGCCGCCCCATAGATTGCACCGATAAACAGCGGATAAGTGATCGCATTCGGATTATGATAAAAGCAAAAAGCTGTCAATATTCCGATAAACAATGCACAAAAACCATAGCGCCCAAAATTGGACTTCAGCCGCTCCTGATAGGTGTTCAATACTTTACGGCGGATTGGCACAGGACTTGCCCCCGGGTATGGAGGCGTACCCGTGCCTGTTCTCGGTGCACCGTAACCCGTTCCAGAAGTACCATATCCTGTCCCCGGTGCACCGTAACCTGTTCCAGGAGAAGATGCATTTGACTGCCCATTAGAATACACCGACCACGTTCCATATCCGGAATGCGCCGTGGTTTCCTGAGGATTTTTCCCGCCCTGCTGCACTTGTTCTTCCTGTCCCTGCAATCCCGGCTCTTCCTGAAACTTTCCTTCTCCCTGCAGTCCCGGCTCTTCCTGAAACTTTCCTTCTCCCTGCAGTCCCGGCTCTTCCTGAAACTTTCCTTCTTCCTGTAATCCAGGCTCTAACTTAAACTTAGCTTATTCCTATAATCTAGTGTGACCAGTTTATCATTG
>VSOC01000163.1 GCA_009774615.1 Lachnospiraceae bacterium | reverse complement strand
AGTTATGTTGAACCGCCGTATGCCGAACGGCATGTACGGTGGTGTGAGAGGGGGATTAAATTCCCCCTACTCGATTACGAGGCGGGATTAAAATATGAAACGTTTTCCATCCATAAAAAAGAACATTGACTTTCAGCGGATTTACCGACAGAAAAAATCGTATGCCAATCGACTTTTTGTCATGTATGTGGAGGAAACAGGGGAAGAGGAGAACCATATTGGTATTTCCGTGAGCAAAAAGGTTGGCAACAGTGTGGTAAGACACCGCATGTGCAGACAGATTAGAGAAATTTTTCGTTTAAATAAACACAGGATTCAAACAGGGTTGAACATTATTCTTGTCGTCCGGCCGACGGCAAAACATTCAGATTATCATGAATTGGAGAGTGCATTTTTGCACCTGTGCGGACTGCATAACATTAAATTAGAATCGAAGTGATGGATATTGGCTAAACTATTGATTAGCCTGGTGAGATTTTACCAGAAGTATTTATCTCCGTTAAAAGTAAGAACTCACTGCATTTATGTGCCGACCTGTTCTCAGTATGCCGTGGAAGCATTGACCAAGTACGGTGCATTCAAGGGCATGTGGCTGACCTGCAAAAGGTTATTAAGATGTCACCCTTTTGCAGAGGGCGGTTATGATCCAGTTCCGTAACGGATGAGGAGGTATATTGGTTTGAATTTTATCATTCTGACAAAAAATCAGGGCGCTATTTTAGGGCCGATAGCAGAAATCTTTGGATGGATTATGGATTTTCTGTTTAAGATAACCAGCCAGGTTGGTATTTTAAATATCGGTTTATGTATTATTTTATTTACTATTGTTACACGTTTACTGCTTTTTCCGCTTACGGTAAAGCAGCAGAAAACTTCAAAATTAATGAATGTTATGCAGCCGGAGCTGAATGCCATTCAGAAAAAGTATAAAGGAAAAGACGACCAGCAGTCGATGATGATGCTGCGGACGGAAACCAACGCCATTTATGAGAAGTATGGAACTTCCATGATGGGCGGATGTCTTCCGATGCTGATTCAGTTGCCGATTTTATTTGCCTTATATCGGGTAATTTATAATATTCCTGCCTATGTGGCATCCGTTAAGAATTATTTTGAACTGGTTGCCAAGGCTCTTCCGTCCGGATTCCAGTCAAATGAGGTGTTTACGGCATTGGTCGAAACGCATCGGATGACGGAGATGGATTTTACCCAGACGAATACCATTATTGATCTGCTGTATAAGATGACGGACAAGCAGTGGGGTGAGTTTGTTGCAGCATTTCCAAGTGTTGCAGAGGTAACGGCACAAAACGGTGAGAGAGCGGTTGAGGCTATCAGCAAGATGCAGAATTTCTGCGGCGTAAACATTGCCTACACACCGGCTACGATTATTATGGATTTCTTCCGCGGGAATGGAGGTTCTGTAGCCGTTATGCTTGCTGCCCTTGCCATCCCTCTTCTGGCCGGCTTCAGCCAGTGGTTTTCCAGCCGGCAGATGATGGCAAACCAGCCAAAGCAGGACCCGGATGCTCCCGGAGCCAGCATGATCAATCAGATGAATGTCATGATGCCTCTGATGTCCGTATTCTTTTGTTTTACGTTTGCTTCCGGTATCGGTATTTACTGGATTGCTCAGAGTGTGATTATGATTATCCAGCAGTGGATATTAAATGCATATTTTAACAAGGTTGATATTGATGAGCTGATTCAGAAAAATATGGAAAAAGCGAATAAAAAGCGGGCGAAGAAGGGACTTCCGCCGGAAAGAATGAACAAAAGTGCTAGTGAAACCTTGAAGATGATGCAGGAGAAGGCAGATAAGGAAGAAGAAAAGCGTATGGAAAAGATGGCAAAGACAAAAGCCATTGTCAAGGATTCTACAGAGTACTATAATAAGGATGCAAAACCGGGAAGCCTGGCTTCTAAAGCAGCTATGGTACAGAAGTACAATGAGAGGAACAGCAAAAAGTAATAGGGGGTTTCAGTGATGGATATGATTACTGTATCAGCAAAAACCGTAGATGATGCAATTACCAAGGCATTAATTGAACTGGAAACGACCAGTGATAAATTAGTTTATGAAGTCGTGGATAAGGGAAGCGCCGGATTTTTAGGTATTGGTGCCAAGCCGGCGATTATTCGGGCAAGGAAAGAGGTAACGTTAGAAGATAAAGCGGTAGGCTTTTTAAAGCAGGTATTTGAGGCGATGAGTCTTCCTGTGGAGATTCAGGTTTCTTATAATGATGAAGAAAAGGAAATGTCCATTAATTTAGTTGGTGAGGACATGGGCATTTTAATCGGAAAGAGGGGACAGACGCTGGATTCTCTGCAGTACCTTGTGGGTATGGTGGTGAATAAGGGAAGCGAAGGCTATATTCGTGTAAAGCTGGATACGGAAAACTACCGCAGCAGAAGAAAGGAAACCCTGGAAACGCTGGCAAAGAATATCGCCTATAAGGTGAAGAGGACGAAGAGATCCGTTTCTTTAGAGCCGATGAACCCGTATGAGCGCAGAATTATCCATGCAGCTTTGCAGAATGATAAATATGTAACAACCAGAAGTGAAGGAGAAGAGCCGTTTCGGCATGTGGTTATTGCGTTAAAGAGAGATGGCGGGCGCAGAGAGAGAAAAGAAAGTTAAATTTCCTTTGACTGGTGAAAGTATAAGAGAATAATTGAACGATGAAAAAGGGGTAGAGAGATTGGTTTCTTTTGCCCCTTTTTTTGGATGATAGAGAATGGTTTGTTCTTATGTTTTTGGTTGTGATAAATATGTATGTACAGTAATTTTATTTTATGCGGATCTGCGCAGGAAGGAGGAAAAGCTGTGGGAACGGATACGATTGCTGCGATTGCAACAGGGCTTACCGATGCCGGGATTGGGATTATCCGGATCAGCGGGGAAGAGGCATTTTCAATTATTCTAAAAATTTTTAAAAAGAAAAATGGGGATGATTTGGATCTTAAGGATTCACATCGCGTTCATTATGGCTTTATTTGTGACGGGGAAGAAAAATTTGACGAGGTTTTGGTGCTGGTGATGAAGGGCCCGCACAGCTATACGGCAGAGGATACGGTGGAGATTGACTGCCACGGTGGAGTGCGGGTAATGCGAAGAATTTTGGAACTTGTTATCCGCCACGGAGCCAGGACAGCTGAGCCGGGAGAATTTACCAAGAGGGCATTTCTAAATGGGCGAATAGATTTGGCCCAGGCCGAGGCCGTGATGGATTTGATTCATGCACAGAATGACTATGCACTGAAAGCTTCGGTAAGCCAGCTTGGAGGATCGGTTTCCAGAAAGATTAAGTTTATCCGGGAAAAGATTTTATATGCAATGGCATTTATTGAGTCGGCATTAGATGATCCTGAACATATTTCCCTGGAAGGATACCGTGAGCAGTTAAAAGAAGAAATTCTTTCGATGGAAGGGGAACTTTCTTATCTGGTGGATTCTTTTTCTAATGGAAGGGTTATGACCGAGGGGATTAAGACGGTGATTTTAGGTAAGCCCAATGTCGGAAAATCATCACTGATGAATGTGCTTTTAGGAGAGGAGAGGGCGATTGTAACCAATATTGCCGGAACGACCAGAGATACTCTGGAAGAAAGACTTTCTCTTGGCGGAATTACCCTGAATGTAGTTGATACGGCGGGTATCCGGGATACACAGGATGTTGTGGAACAGATTGGCGTAGACAGGGCAAAACAGGCGGCACTGGATGCGGATCTGATTATTTATGTGGTGGACGGCTCCGGAGATCTGGATGAAAACGATGAGGAAATTATGGCGTTTATCCGGGATAAAAAGGCATTGGTTCTGCTGAATAAAACGGATCTGGAGATGAAGGTTTCCTTCGGGGAGTTAGAAAAAAAGTCAGGGAAGAAAGTAATTCCGGTTTCGGCAAAGGAAGAGCGCGGACTGGACGAGCTTGAAGAAGAAATTAAGAAAAACTTTTATGGAGGGGAGCTTCGGTTTAATGATGAGGTGATTATTACTAATGTACGTCAGAAAACTGCCCTGGAAGCCGGACTTTGCAGCATTCGTATGGTAAAGCAGAGCATTGAAGAAGGGCTTCCGGAAGATTTCTTTTCGATTGATCTTATGGATGCCTATAAGCGTCTGGGAACCGTGATTGGGGAAGCCGTGGAAGATGATCTGGTCAATGAAATCTTTCACCGGTTCTGTATGGGAAAATGATTTGAGTCCGCTCTTTGAACTAAGGGATAATTGTTTATATCTAATGTGTAGGATGAATGTGAAGTTTGTACAGAATGAAGGAAAGGGTGAAAGAAAAAAAGAAGAAAGGATAAAATGCAAACACAAATCTTTCACCCTTTGTGTTTGCGTCTCAAATGAAAATGCAAGCATTTTCGCTTGAGGCTTGGTGCAAAATATGCCTTATTTAGAAGAAGAATATGATGTAGCCGTTGTAGGCGCAGGACATGCAGGATGTGAGGCGGCGCTGGCCTGTGCAAGACTGGGGCTGGAAACGATATTATTTACCGTAAGCATTGACAGCATTGCTCTGATGCCCTGTAATCCGAATGTGGGGGGAAGTTCTAAAGGACATCTTGTTCGGGAACTGGATGCCTTGGGCGGAGAGATGGGGAAAAATATTGATAAGACTTTTATCCAGTCAAAGATGTTAAATGAATCAAAGGGACCTGCCGTTCACTCGCTCCGCGCCCAGGCGGATAAGATGGAATATACAAGGGCAATGCGAAAAACCCTGGAAAATACCGAAAAACTCACCCTTCGTCAGGCAGAAGTGTCGGAGATTATCGTAGAGAACAAAAAACTTTGCGGGGTGAAAACCTGTTCCGGTGCAGTTTATCATGTGAAGGCTGCAGTTTTATGTACGGGAACTTATCTGCGTGCGCGGTGTATCTATGGGGATGTGAGTAATCCCACAGGTCCGAACGGGCTGCAGGCTGCCAATCACCTGACAGATTCTTTAATCCAAAACGGAATTGAAATGTTTCGTTTTAAGACGGGAACACCGGCGAGGGTAGATAAGCGGAGTATTGATTTTTCAAAAATGGAAGAGCAGTTTGGCGATAGGAGAGTAGTGCCTTTTTCCTTTTCCACTGATCCGGAGTCGGTACAGAAGGAGCAGGTTTCCTGCTGGCTTACCTATACGAATGAAAAAACCCATGCGATTATCCGGGCAAATTTAGATCGTTCGCCTTTGTTTTCCGGGGCAATCGAGGGTACGGGTCCAAGATACTGTCCTTCGATTGAAGATAAGGTGGTGAAATTTCCGGATAAAAACCGCCATCAGGTTTTTGTGGAACCGGAGGGACTTTCAACAAATGAGATGTATCTGGGGGGAATGTCCAGTTCTCTTCCGGAAGATGTCCAGTATGCAATGTACAAAACCGTTCCCGGGTTGGAAAAGGTAAAAATTGTAAGAAATGCTTATGCAATTGAGTATGACTGCATTAATGCCCTGCAGCTTACCCCAGCCCTGGAATTTAAGAAAATCAAAGGGTTATTTGCCGGCGGACAGTTTAACGGAAGTTCCGGTTACGAGGAAGCGGCAGTTCAGGGATTTATGGCAGGAGTAAATGCGGCGATGGAGATTCTTGGGCGTGAACCGGTGATTTTGGATCGTTCGCAGGCGTATATCGGTGTTTTAATCGATGATTTAGTGACAAAGGAAAATCATGAGCCTTACCGAATGATGACATCAAGGGCGGAATATCGTCTTCTTCTTCGCCAGGATAATGCAGATCTTCGTTTGCGAAAGATTGGCTGGGCTATAGGGCTGGTATCGGAAGAGGAGTATCAGCGCATTTTGTGGAAGGAAAAGTCTATCGAGGAAGAGATTTTACGGCTGGAAAAGACGAATGTGGGAACCTCAGATAAGGTTCAGGAATTTTTGGAAAGCTATCAAAGTACTTTATTAAAATCAGGAACAACGATGGCAGAACTGGTGAAGCGTCCGGAACTGGATTATTTTTTGCTTGATGAATTGGATAATGACCGGCCAAAGCTTCCTGAGGATGTTCAAAAACAGGTAAATATTAATATAAAATATGAAGGTTATATTAAAAGACAAAAACAGCAGGTTGCTCAGTTCAAAAAGTTGGAAAATCGAAAGATTCCTGAAAATTTTGACTATGCACAGGTAAACAGCCTGCGCAGAGAGGCCGTGCAGAAATTAAATCAGTTAAAACCGGTGAGTATAGGACAGGCTTCAAGAATCTCCGGCGTTTCTCCTGCGGATATATCCGTGTTATTGATTTATTTGGAGCAGAAGCGCAGATCATAGAGAAAATAAAAATTTAAAAAATAAAAAATAGGAATTGGGAAACAGGAGTTTTGCCTGTTGCTGTGAACATGTGGACAGCAACATTTTGCTTTTTCCTGCTGTCCTGGATGATAAAGGGATGATGGAGGGTTGGGATGACGGAAAGTTTTGTTTTGCAGATGAACAGGGAATTGCAGTCGTTGGGGATTGCTTTGACGGATCAGCAGATGGATCAGTTTTTTCAATATTATGAGTTTTTGGTAGAAAAAAATAAGGTGATGAATTTAACAGCCATTACCGAAGAGCATGAGGTAGTGACAAAGCATTTTGTGGACAGTTTATCCCCTGTACTGCTCTTTCCGGAATGGAAAGAGAAAAAAGAGAAGAAAATCTCAATTATAGATGTGGGAACAGGGGCAGGTTTTCCGGGAATTCCGTTAAAAATTGCTTTTCCCGGGCATGAGATTACTTTGCTGGATTCTTTAAATAAGCGGGTAAGATTTTTAGAGGATGTGTGTAAGGCTTTGGGATTGAAGGGAATAAAGGCCGTTCATGGACGAGCTGAGGATTTTGGAAGAGATGCGGCTTACAGGGAGAAATTTGATTTCTGTGTGTCCAGGGCTGTTGCACATCTGGCCGTTTTATCGGAATATTGTATGCCCTTTGTCAAGGTCGGGGGAATATTGGTTTCCTATAAGTCGGGCGATGTAGAAAACGAAGCTGCCGAGGCAGAAAATGCAGTCCGGCTTCTTGGTGGGAGAGTAGAGCAGATTTATTCCTTTGTCTTGCCGGAAACAGAGATGAAGAGAAGTTTTGTGGTTATACGGAAAGAAAAAGCAACCGCAAAAAGATTTCCCAGGAAGGCGGGACTGCCTTCTAAAGAACCATTATTAAAAGCTGTAAATTAAGAGGTAGTAAGAGATAGAAATTTGTTGGGATGATGTTGGGGTCGAATAAATAAATTTATATTGCCCCAAATTGTTAGCACCTTGAAAATTTCACACAAATTCTTT
>VSOC01000162.1 GCA_009774615.1 Lachnospiraceae bacterium | reverse complement strand
GTCCTATTGCTTTAAATGAATCTTATCAGGCTCATTTTTTTCAATTCTGAACAACAAGAATATAGTCCAGAATAGAAATTGCTTCCTTTTTTCGACAATATTTGTTCTTTAGCTACTGCCATAAAAATACTCCTTTTCGATAAGAATTGTCATATCTTAATTCTTACCAAAAAGGAGCCATTTCTTTCCATAGACACAAATTTTTTACACTACCTCTGATGCTCTTAAAAAAGAAGTGCCCCATGCCATAATCTTTCAGCACATCAGCCCTTCTTTTCTATCTTTTTCTTTTTTTATTGTTTTACTTATTACCTTTTATTTACTTCTACCTTTTATTTACTTTTACCTTCTACTTCAAATTTTTACTTTTTTCTCCCATGTTTTATCTCTTTTTCTTTCTTTTCTGCAAATTATCCTTCCATCTGCCTCCCCAAAAATCCAGCCGCTGTCGATGCCAGCTTCATCTCCATTTCGCCAAACCTCGCCCTGGGCTCCCGGCTCAGTATTGCCACAGCCCCTATTGCATCGCCTTCGCAGATTATCGCTGTCACCACCTGCGCCGTCACGCCTTCTAACTCCTCTGCCACCAGCGGAATAAAATTCTTTTCATCCTTCCCTGCGCACACCGACTGACGCTCGTTAATCAGCTGCTCCAACTGTCTGCTGATATTCTTCTGCAATATGTCCTTTTTCGGCCCCCCGGCTACGGCAATTACCTGATCTCTGTCCGTAATGCACACCATTAAACCGGTAGACTGCGACATCGCCTCTGCATACTGTCCGGCAAATGCGGTCAGTTCCACCATGGGCGAATATTTTTTTAATATGATTTCACCTTCCCTGTCCGTAAAAATTTCCAGGGGCGTTCCTTCTCTTAAACGAAGCGTGCGCCGAATTTCTTTCGGGACTACAATTCGTCCTAAATCATCTATTCTTCTTACAATACCCGTAGCTTTCATAGAAAAATTCCTCCATTTACTGTACTATCCGTTTCTGGAAATAGTATTTGTAGAATGATGGAATTTATACTCACCGGACAAAATTTTTCACCTTTACATTCGCTCTGAAATCCGATATACTTATTTCCATCTTCATTAAATCCATTGTAAACGTTACGGTTTTAACCATTTCTGCAAAAACAGACAGGAGGAATTTTCATGTTTCGTATGTGGGGAAAAATATGGAAGGATAATCATCTTATCCAGGATTCGGTTATCTGCAACGGTGACTATTCATTATCCCGAACGCAGATGGTTTTTCAGGCTTTGGAAGATCTCTGCTATCAGTTTGACTTAGGTAAGCCAATCTGGCTGGATGCCAATATCCGCAGTTTCCAGTGCCATGACAAAACCCGCTTTTCTCAGGATAATTTTGTAGAAGCCATTGACTTTGATTACCTGGAGATTCATGTTATTGAGGAATAATTTTGTTACTGCGAACGTGTAAACAGCAACATTTTGTTCCCCGGTTTTATCCCAGATATTCCCGGATAATCTCTCCCAATACTTTTATCTCCTCGGGCTTTAAGTCCTTCATCCAGTTTTCTCCCATAGAAGCACCTATGGAAGCCTCCGGTGAAGCTTTTGGCCCGGATTTCTCCTGCACTTTAAGTGTTTGATCGGCTCGTCCCACAGCGGCCTGCTCTAAACTTTTGCGAAGCTGGCTTATGGCTTCGTCCGGCATAACCTTTTCATTTTCCTCTTTTCCCTGCTGAGCACGTTCCCTTCTTGTCGATACATTGTCCCGGTTCTGCCGCTGGGAATTAGGATTCTCCGGCCCGCGGTTTGCTGATCCGGTCACTGATGCCGGTTTTGCGGCAAGTGCAGAATTTTCCCGCTTTCTGCCGCGAAACAGGCGAACCTGCGGCTCTTTTTCTGCAGAGGCAGCAGTACTGCCTGCATTCATTCCTGTTTTATCTTCTTCCATCTCCGGCTGACGATCCCGGCTAAGACGTTTCCACAGGGAATTTTCCAGATAATCCTGGAGGCAGGTGCTCAGACGCTGCCGTTTATGCTCCAATCCCACACCATAATCCACCATAATATTAAAGATTCCCGTTAAAAGCCCCATGGAACTGTACAGGATAATATAGTAAGAATCGCACCTGTACCAGTAAGCACCAAATGCAGCCGCCCCGCCCAGCAAAAAGCAAAGGGCTGTTATCTGGCTTGAAAACTCATTCCAGCCTTCCGGAGTGAACATCCCCAGTTTTGCCTCGTCAATCTGCCTTTCCACGAAAACACGGGTATTTGCCACGCCCTGATTCAGGCGATAGGTATCCTCTGCTTTCTGGCGCAGTTCCCGAAGCCATTTGTTCCTTGTCAGCATCATATTTCCGGTTTCCCGAATTAATCGTTTGTAGAGGCTGCGAGCATACAGTTTGCTTAGTATACCAATGAAGCAAACTACGGCCAGCGCATAAATCGCTTTTCCTGTTTGTAAAAATTCCAGCATTGTCATCGCTCCCCTTTCTTGATGATGTATGTCCATTATAATCATCAATTTTTCATTTGGGAAGATAAGAACGGCAAAAATCGTTCGTCAAATTCTGCCTCGAATCGCATATGAACCATGCTGTACAGGTCTTTCGATGATGTTTTCAGGAATGCGCAGCCATCCTTTCTGCCATTGCCAGCATAATATTGACCGAATGCAAAATCGCCTGGGCCTCAAAGGTCTGATAATCCATATTGGCACTGTCATCGGCTTTATCGGAAATTGCGCGGATAATCAACACCGGCACCTGATTCAGCCAGGCAGTCTGGGCAATGGCTGCTCCTTCCATCTCCGTGCAGCTTCCCTGGAAATGTTCCACCAGCCACTGCTTTTTTGCCTTGTCCGAGATAAACTGATCGCCGCTGACTACCCGCCCCGTATATGCCTGAATATCCGGATTCACCTGTTCACAGCATTCTTTTGCCAGATTGCGAAGCCCTTCATCTGCCGGAAAAGCAAAAATATCCATCTGCGGTATCTGTCCCACCGGATAGCCAAAGCCCGTGGCGTCCATATCATGCTGCACCAGATCCGTAGAAAGGACAATATCGCCGATATTAATTTCCGCCCGCAGAGAACCGGCAATCCCCGTGTTAATCACTGCGTCTACCTGGTAGCGATCCACCAGAATCTGCGTACAAACAGCCGCATTAACCTTGCCTATGCCTGAACGAACGACTACCACCGGCGTTTTCTTAAGCATTCCGCGGTAAAACTTCATCCCTGCATAAGTTTCTATCAAACTGTTTTCCAGACATTCCTTTAATTTTGCAACTTCTTCATCCATTGCCCCAATAATTCCCAGCATGATTTTCCTCCTTTAATTGGCACCTTTTTCCCTCTTACTGACATATAGTAGAATGAGAATAACTTACGGCACCCTTATTTTCCATCATTCGGTTTCTTTTTTATTATAAGAGGAAGAAAGGATTTTTTCAATCATTTATCTGCCGGAAAATAGACCGCAATTAAACCTGAAAGGAGTTTTCATCATGGATTACCAGACACAGGGCGTTTGTTCCCGATCGATTCACTTTGAAGTTAAGAACAACAGACTAACAAATGTTGTCTTTGTCGGAGGCTGTGCCGGCAATGCCCAGGGAGTTGCTCGATTAATTGAAGGTATGGACATCGATGAAGCCATTCGCCGCTTAGACGGCATACACTGCGGTGCACGGATGACGTCCTGCCCGGATCAGCTCGCCAAAGCCCTGAAACAATATAAGGAAGCCCGTTAAGCTTCCTTAATGCGTATTCATACTGCCGGATTTCGCCTGTCTGTGCTTATCTCGCTTCCGATACCCGGTTCAGATACTGCAAAACCCCCATGGCCACCGTCCAGGCAATCTTATCCTGATATTCCTCTGTTTCCAGTTTTTTTGCCTCCTGAGGATTGGACAGAAACCCGCCCTCAATAATAATGGAAACCGGTTTTGAATGCGTGAGAAGGTAATAATTGCCGTTCGCCTTCGCCTGCCTTGTATTCTTTTCTTTTCCCAATACATAGTCAAACCTTTTCTGCATCAGTTCTGCAAAGATTTTACCTTCTTCCGATTTTCCAAAGTAAAACACCTGCGCCCCCGAAATCTCCGGCTGATGATAACTATTCTGGTGTATACTCACCATCAGCCGGGGTTTTGCCTTATTAATAATCTCAATCCGTTTTTTCATATCCGCGGATTTTTTATTCTTATCTCCCGACTGATAAAGACCTTTATCATCCTCCCTGGTTAAAACAACCTCTACTCCGTTCATTTCCAGATATACTTTCAGCCTCCGTACAATTTCCAGATTAATATCCTTTTCCAGCTGACCATCAACACCAACTTTTCCGGGGTCATTTCCTCCATGACCGGGAAACGGTGACAGACCAAAAAGGATATCCATGTTTTACTCACTATGCGCCCCCTCACTGAAAACGGGGAATGGGGAGCAAAGACCAAAAAAGTTTATGAACTTGATGAAAACGGCGAGCGTGTTCCCCTCATTGACAAAAAGACAGGACAGCAGAAAGTAGACAAGCGGAACAGATAACCGTGGAAATGTAAGAGCGTAGAAAACACCGACTGGAACAGCAAAGTAAAACTAAGCGGAGGGATAAAGAAATTTAATGTGAATTTTATTGTAAAGATAAGCGTTTTTTTGTATAATAGAGATACCGTAGGAGCAAGCTGTATTGTATCTTCTGCTGAATTGCAATAGCGAGGTGGTAAAATGGCACAAAACACGCCGAAGCGTAAAATAAAAGACAGCGTGTTCACAAATTTATTTCAAGATAAAAAGTATCTGCTCCGACTGTATAAGGCACTTCATCCAGAGGACAGTAATGTAACGGAAGAAGATATAAAAGATGTTACTATCAAACACATATTGGTAGACGCAGACTATAATGACCTTGGATTTTCGGTTGGTGGCAGACTTGTCATTTTGGTTGAAAGTCAATCAACATGGACATTGAATATTATAATACGTGCGCTGATGTATCTGATACAGACCTACCACGATTTTTTCAAGCGTACTAAGCAAAATTTATATGGTTCTAAAAAAGTAAATATGCCAAAACCTGAACTGTATGTGCTATTTACAGGTGAAAAGCCGAAAAATCCGCCCGACACCATATCGCTTTCAAAAGATTTTTTTGACGGTGAAAAGATAGCGGTAGACGCAGAGGTCAAAGTGCTTTATCAAGAGGACGAGGGCAACATAATCGGGCAGTATATTATTTTCTGTAAAGTGTATAATGAGCAGAGAAAGAAATACGGACAGACAAAGAAAGCGGTAACGGAAACAATCCGTATCTGTAAAAACCGAAACGTGTTGAAAGAATATCTTGAAAGTAAAGAACAGGAGGTTGTAGACATTATGATGACGTTGTTTGATGATGAGCAGGTTTTGGAAGCATATGCAGAGGATATTAAAAACAATGAGGCAAGAAAAACGGCAAAAAGAAATGCGATTACTATGTTGGAAAAAGGGCGAATTTCCGTAGAAGAAATACTAACTTTTTTCCCTGAGTTGACATCAGATGATGTAAAAGAAATTGAAAAAGAGGTTATGCAGTTAGCATAATCGACAAAACAATTTAATATCAAAATAACAGCGTAAAGGCGCATGGAACAGTAAAATTGTAAACCATGCGTCTTTTTTTGCGCCTAAAAGGGAGGAACAGGTTTCGCGGTATGTCCAATGTTTATGTCCATTTTTCTCAAATTTCTTTTCCTGCACGATATTCAGTTGTCAATTTTCAGTTAGAATCACATTCATTGAGATTCCGAAAAGTTATAATCCGCACCTGCCCCCTCTACACTTAAGTGAAATTCTACTATTTCCGCAGCCATATACTTCTCATCTTCAGTTAAATTAGGAAACCGATCACGAATCTCCCCCAAAACATATCCAGTTTCACCACTTACCGGAGGAGCTGCACTTACCGTGATCACCGGAACCATCGTCAGGGCTGCTGCTAAAGCAATGATTTTTTTGAATATCTTTTTCATCTTTCCCTCTTTCCGCAAGATTTTGGCTTATCCTGCATTTCGTATATAACGGCATTTTCTGCCAATTTGGACTACAGTATAATTCTAACATATCCTGATTGATATCAACTTGAAAATCTATTCCCTGGTCATTTCCGTCTGTAAGGCATCCCTCCCGAGTTTGCCGCTTACCTGATATAAGTAAATAAAAATTATGTATATGAAACCTCTCAGCTTTCGTTTCCATCTCTATTCCTCCTTGGTAACACTATGGATTTTAATCAATCACTCAATAACCTCTGTACAAGAAAACTTCGATTGATAGTTACGGACAATTGTCCATGTATTGACCTTTTGCTTTTTAACCTCAATCTGATTTTTCATATCTAACAAATCCGCTGCGCTTTCTAACAACGTATTCTCAGAACTGATTGAATATGATACAGACCCTAAAACTGTAGACATGCAAAATACCTCCAACGAAAAAGATATTTCTCATGCCACATCCAAAGGCTCAGCCTTATTCCATCAGGAAAACCTGGACATCCTTTCATCGCAAAAAAGAGGTACGCTCCCCATAAAAGCTCCAAGTAGCCGGAACCACCATACTGTTTTTAGGACTCTATTTCCTTTTACCCCTCAAAAAACCGGCATTTCCTATAAACTAAAATCGAGTAGGAGGCAGGCGATTATTTCGCCTGCCGACCTCTCACACCACTGGCGTACCGTTCGGTACACGGCGGTTCAATCAACTTAACAAGCAACACGCTTTGTTGTGCAGTAGTCTAACATTGAGATTAGTCCAAACTTTGCCAGCCGTTCGTTACCTATACATTTGCAGATATTCCAACTCATACAAACTCTGGCATATCCTTTTGCGTAGGATATCCCGTGTGCTGACCGTCTGTTTAAGCCCAGCTTTACCAACATCTTTTCTCTGTTCTTTGGCGTTTTCCAGTGTTTCCATATGCACATGCGTAGACGGTATCATATCTGCCCGTCCATTTTTGCGCACAGCCCTTTCATGCTTCCGTTTTTAAAATAATTTATCCAACCTCGGATATGCTGGTTGGGTTTCTGTACCCTATATGCGGTTCCTGTCCGTCAGGCCAGAGGTTTGCCGACTTACAGCTTCTTTCAGATTCCACCTCACGGCGGACACCCTTGCTGTTCAGCTATGTGCTTCGCCGTTGCCTACGCACACTCGGGACTTGCATCCGTTAGAGAACGCCCATGCTGGGCAATCGAGTAGGGGGAATTTAATCCCCCTCTCACACCACCGTACATGCCGTTCGGCATACGG
>VSOC01000161.1:4926-7334 GCA_009774615.1 Lachnospiraceae bacterium | reverse complement strand
ATGGATAGTATACTTTTATTGAATGCGAAATATAGCAGAGAGGTATACTGGATGCTAAAAATAAAGAAACAAATCGGGATTTGAGGGGAGACAATAAAAATGATAGAGCTTAGGAGATTATCAGTAGATGATGGAATGGATGTATATGTAATGTTACAAGAAATTCCCAAAGAAGAGAACGGGTTAATGAACAATGCTAACGGGTTATCATTTGAGGAATATAAAGACTGGTTGAAGAGAAAATATGCAGATTCCGAGCAGATTGGACTTAAAGACGGTTGGAAAGTGCCGTCTACTACATATTGGCTTTATGCAGATGAGAGGCCAGTTGGTTTTGGCTCTATCAGGCATTTTCTCACAGATGCGCTTCGTGAAGCGGGGGGGCATATAGGGTATGGAATAGCTCCTAAGTACCGTGGGAAAGGATATGGAAAGAAAATTCTTGAGCTTTTACTTGAGGAAGCCAGCTGTCTTGGAATTGATAGAGTACTTGTTACAATTCAGTTGGACAATGCTGCATCAAAGGCAGTAGCATTTGCAAATGGTGGTGTGATTGGGAAACAAACAGATGAACGTATATTTGTTTGGATAGATACTGTGCGGAAATGCTGAAAATTTATTTTTGATAATGATTCTGTCAAATTCCAGTTTGTAGAACTAGAAAAGCTGAAATTTTATGGAGAGAAATGTAGAAAGTAGGTGAAAGCGTGAAAATAACATTACGCATACATCCCAAGAACCGTTTAGCCTCTGTGCAAAAATAAACTTATTGTGCAGAGGAGAACATAATGGATAGATTAAATAAACCAATAGTAACAAAAGAAACGATTAAGAATATGGAAGATATGTCGTGGTTTATCCACGCACAAATATTTGATGATTTACTCATCGTGGCTCAAAAAGAAACAAATTGCTTTGTGTTAAAAACTACTTACGGATTAATTGTAATAGATGCTATATGGCCATCAAAACAGGCATTTGACGCAATAGTAAATGCAATTAAAGATATTGGTTGGAATACTGATACGATTAAAAAAATAGTTTTAACTCACGGACATACTGATCATACAGGCTGTGGAAAGTGGTTTGTTGAAAAATATGGCGTCGATACTTATTTATCTGAAACGGATGATGTTTTTTGGAAAGAACACCCTGTAAAGCCTGATCGCCCTGAAACATGGAAAGATTATGATATAACAAATTATATCAAAGATGGTGATATTATAACATTAGGCAATAAAACCATATATGTTTATGGTACACCGGGGCATACTCCGGGTGGATTGAGCTATATATTTCCTGTTACAGAAAATGATAAAACATATATGGCAGCACTTTGGGGCGGAACAACACCGCCAAGAACAAAGCAAGGAGTAATTCAATATCTTAAATCATTAGACTATTTCCTTGAAAAATCTGCTGAAAAACAGGTTGATGTGGCATTAAGTAATCATACTGCTGTTGATAATGGGTTGGAAAGAATTGTGTATTCAAAAGCGAGAATGAACTATATGCCGAATATCTATGTTATCGGACAAGAAGGATTTAAAAAATATAGTCAAGTGTTTAGAACTATGAGTTATGATGTTTTAAATAAATAAGTGAATAAAAATATAACATGAGAACAGCGTAAGGGCAGTTATAAGTCAGTAGATTTGTAACTGCCTTTTTTTATTGCTTCCGGTCAATGTGCCAGGAAGCGGAAAGGAGATAACTATGGAATCCTTATGGGATGTAAAAAGGGCAATGGAACGGGAGATAAAAAAGGGGAGCTGTCCGCTTAAGTTTGACAGGCTGGAGTTTGGCGGCGCACCTTTCCAGATCATCACATCAGAGGAAAAGCTGGATGAAGTGCTTGCCTATCTGCTGAGGGTAAAGTCTTTCCGGCAGTTTGCAGAAAAGACCATAATCAACAACGTATATATGGATTTGGATATGCTCTGCAGAAAGCCGCAGTTTAAGCGTACCCATTCCATTTTAGAACGGGAGGGGATTTATGCAAGGGTACAGAAGTACAAAAAGCGGTTACAGCCGGATTATGACAGCGGGCTTTGTCTGGAAACGGTGCAGTGCCTCTTTACACTTCCGGAGGGAGAAGCAGAAAAATACCGGATGGTTTATGACGGAAAGGAAACGTATGCTTTTATCATGTCAAACAAATATATCCTCGGTCTGTTTATCTGTTGTGAAGCGGCAAGGAAATCCGCTGTTATGGACGGGGCGGAGTACAGACACCTTTCCGAGCAGGAGCAGAAGATCATGCTGCTTGACGGAGTGGGGGATGTGCTTTTTCAGGCATTATTGCTTGATGATGTGGAGTATGAGGGAAATCAGTTATGTGCCAATCTCCACACAATCTATTGTTTCAATGAAAAGCGGTAACCTCTGGACATGATGTCCAGAAGTGG
>VSOC01000161.1:0-4826 GCA_009774615.1 Lachnospiraceae bacterium | reverse complement strand
TAACCTCTGGACATGATGTCCAGAAGTGGGAAGGAGGAATATCATGTATTTTGCTTTGAAGATTGTCTTTTACATTATCTGCCGGGGGATTCCCCCGTAGCGCATGGACGGATGCAGGAACGTAACAAGGAGGTGCTTAATGCAGGAGGAAGTAACACAAAAAACGATTGCCCTTGTGATTAAGAGCGCAAAATTAGACGCCAATGTGCTAAAGGCTGCAATGCGGATGTACTTAAACCACCAGAAGCAGAAAGCACAGAAAACGCATGGAAAGACCTCTGTGAAAAAGCTCGTTGGCGAGGGCGTGGGGGTATCGTCGATTGAAGTCACGGATGGCAATATCAAATCTTTTGAGCGGGTAGCCAAAAGGTACCGTGTTGATTTTGCCATAAAGAAAGACAAGACAACCGAACCGCCGAAATATCTGGTCTTTTTCAAGGGCAGGGATGCCGATGCAGTGGCACAGGCATTCAAGGAATTTGTTTATGGTAACGAGAAAAAGAAAGGAAGGGTTTCCGTAAGGGAAAAATTGAAGCACTTAAAGGACGCAGTATCCCAGGATAAGAACCGGGAACGGAGCCGGGAGAAGAACAAGGACAGGGGGCAGAGCCTATGAGCAAGATCGTAAACGGCATAACGAAAGACCTGAAAGCCATTCCGAAGAAACTCAAGGCAAAGACCGGGAACATTGATAAAAAGAAATTTGTCCTGATGAATCTCCCTTATATCCTTACCGGATATTTTTGTGATAAAGTGGCGTGTCTGTGGCGGGTATCGCCGGGGCAGGATGCTTCCGCAAAGATGATGGCGGTTTTGGAGGGGCTGAATGATTTATTTAAGAACCCGCTCCCAAGTCTGCACCCGAAAGATCTGCTGATTGGCGCAGGCTGTGGAATTGCACTTTATTTTATCGTGTATTTCAAAGCCAAGAATGCCAAGGAGTTCCGGCATGGCATGGAGTACGGTTCCGCAAGGTGACGTGCGGTATAATACGGATACCAATGAGATCACCGACATAAAAGCGGCGATAGAGAAAAACAGGGCAGACAGGGAAGCACAGCTCCTGCATGGGGATACCGATAAATATGGCATTTACCAGTTAAAGGATGATCCGGGGCTTCGGGATTTTCACTTTGCAGGCACAGCGGAGCTTTTGAAAAGAGGTATCCTTTCTGACGATTTCAGGGAAATCCAGCCGGGAAACTATAACCTTGTCTATGCGGGGGAGCTTTCGGACATATATGGACAGTCGCAAATGGAGAAGCTGAATGCGATTTATGAGAAATGCAACATAGACCACCCGGCAGATTACAGAGGGCATTCCCTTTCTGTCAGTGACATTGTGGTGCTGCATGAGGACGGGGAGAACAGCGCACACTTTGTAGATTCTTACGGATTTACAAAACTTCCTGAGTTTATGAGGGCTTTGGAGGGTGTAAAAGAGCAGGATACCCAAAAGGCGGAACCGGAAGAAAAAAAGGAAACTTCTGGACATGATGTCCAGAATCCGGAAGCGGAACAGACAGAACAGAAAACCTGTCCGGATTTCTATGGGCATACCCTGCGTTATGCAGCCGATCATGGGGAAGTGGACAGATATATGGAATCCCACAAATTTGACCGGGAATGTAAGGAAGCGATTGAGGGAACAATCCGGCAGAATTTTGACGGTATGTACTTAAATCATGATATTGTGAAGCCTCTGGCGGAAAAGTACGGTGCGGAGCGCATGGCGTTTATTCTTGCCAATACAATTCAGCAGGAATCGTGGGATGGACGTTTTTCAAGGGATAACAAAGCGTGGGCATCGGAGTTTTCCATTCCTGAAAATCTCGTGCATGGAATAGATATGAACCGTGAACTGATTGTGAGCAGCCACCCGGCAGTTTTGGACGGTTTTATCGGTATGTTCCGCAGGGAAGTCCTGGAACAGGAAAAAGAAATGTCTGCCGAACAGGATATACAGAAGCCAGAAGCGGAGCAGCCGGAGCCGGAACAGACAAAGGAGGAGCAGGCAGAAACAGAAAGACTTAAACCGCAGGCGGAGCAGAGCGGGCAGGAGAAGTCGGCCAGGGCACCGGAATCAGAGGATTTGGACGAGGGTGACGAGATCATTGACCTTGGAGATGAAAAAGATAAAGTCCTTGCCGAAATGAAGCAGTCTTTAGAGGGAGGGCAGGAAACTTCTGGACACGATGTCCAGAAGCCGGAACAGGCAGAAACAGAGCTTGCCTTTCAGATTGCAGACCGTTATATCAGCGTACAGGAAACAGAGGGCGGCTATAGCTATTCTGTTATGGACTTGGATTATAAGGAGTTATATGAGGATATATATTACAATCCTGATGTCAGTATCCGGGAAGCGTTTGATGAAATCATGGAAGATTTGAGAATCATTCCTTTTGACAATGGCGCAAGGGGAAATATCCGTGACGGTGATGAGCGGATACCGATTGATTATGATGGATTGATGGAGAAGGTGGGAGCGGCAAAAGCGGTTGCGCCGCAGAGCAGTGTGGTAGCAGATTTCAAGGCAAAGACAAATGAGCTGTTCCATGAGATCAGCGAAATGAACCCGGCAGAGATAGAGGAAACTGTAAAATGCCATGTGCAGGCGCAGTTAGAGGAATCCGGCATGGATGCTGTGATTGTGGATGTGGCAGTAGTTGGGAGCCGCTGCCGGGGATTGGAGCAGGAAGGCTCTGATATTGATGTGGTAGTGGAGCTTTCCACGAATGAGCGGGAAGATGTGTTGTTTGATATGCTGAATGAAAACGGGCTTTCTATCGGCGGTATAAAAGTGGATATTAACCCGATCACGGCACAGAGGACAGGGAGCCTTGAAACATATCTTCTGCTGGCGGAGGACTATCTGGAGGGAATGCGTGAAGTGAGGGAGAGAGACCTGGCCGCCAACATTTCCAGAGAGGAAAACCAAAAAGAAACGAAAGAAAGCCTGTTCCCGGAGCAGGCGGAACCAGAAGCGATGCAGACAGAACCGGAAGTGACGCTGACGGTTGCGGAGTGTGGTGAGTTCCACAATTTAGGCGAGTTTTATGAGAATATCCCTACGGTGGAGGAAGCTGTCGCAATCTGGAAACAGATACCGCCGGAGCGCATGAACGGTATCCCCGCAATCGGCGTCAATATCCATACACCGGGGACGGAGGCGTTTGAGGATGTGGGGATTGACATTTTAACCGGGAAACGGATTGACCTGGATATTTTAGAGTATATCCCTGACATAAAGGGCAATCCGCAGGCAATGGAAGTGATTGCGGAGCTTGTAGCAAAGCTGCCGGAAATGGAAATAGACGGACGTATGAGCGAGGAATTTGAAGCAAAGGTATGGGAGAAGCGTATGCCTGATCTGACACCTGCAGAACAGTTTGCGGTAGAGATTGACCGTTTTATGTATGATTATGATACCGCCCTTTACCGTGACAATTCCCAGGGTATGACGGTGAATGTGTCAGAGATTGCAGAAGCCTTAAACCAGAGGGATACCCATGACCTTGGGCTGTGGCTTGTCGATGTGTTTTCAGAGGGAACAGAACCGGAACAAAAGAGGGCTATGGAGATTCTTAAAAAACTGACAGAGTATAAGCCCCTTGCCAAAGTTGAAGAAATGGAAGAACAGAATTATAATATGGTCGATGATGTATTGAATAATGGTGCCGGGGAAAAGGCGCAAAAGGAAGAAAACAAAAGGGAGCAGGAGCGTCCTGCGGCAAGGACTTCCTTAAAAGCCCGCCTTGCAGAGAAAAAGGCGCTTGTATCTGGCCAGGGGAAAGACCATGACGCACAGGAAAATGCAAAAAATAATCAGAGGGAGATGTAAGGATATGAAACATAATTTTACCGTGGAAGAAGTAAATTATATCTGCGTATTTGCAGGAGAGAGCCGGAGCAAGGCCATAGAGGATATGGAGAGAGCCTTGCCGCACCTTGATGATCCGGACATGGTGGAGCTGTCCAACAGGGCAATCGGGAAGCTGCGGGGTATGACAGATGAAGAATTTGAGGAGCTTGAACTGGCAGAAGCAGATTAAAATGTAAAGGAAACAGGCTTTCTTCCCACTTGAAACGTGGGAAAGAAAAGCCTGTTTTTTTGTTCCTCTTTCCAGATAATGCCGATTTGGAGGGCATAGCTGGCATGAAGCATTTTGGAAAAATCCATAAGTTCCGATTGCAGGTTTTGACGATACACAGTATAATATTATGCAGGAATGGGGGTAATGGTATGCCAAAGAAGGAACGCCTGCATTTGCAATTTGATTTCAAAGCATATTGCTATTGTGATGTGAGTGAAAGATGACGAGGCACTGATTTTTCAAAAGATAAAGCTCAAAATAACTAATTGATATGTCTGTTAAAGGAGTGATTGTATATAACACAATATTGGTAAGCATGGCTCAATTATGCTTATTTGGTTCAGAGAAGGCAATAAATTTTATGCAAGGTATTAAACACTTTACTTAATATAAAAAGTGTGTAGTATCCTATATTTTTCACGATTGAAAAAGTGAATTATTATTCAAAAAACAAGGTGGGGATAATATGTCTGATGTTCAAGGGAGAATACCATTTTCTAATTCGCCTAAATTGCATGATAGAATAGGAAATATAAAAACAGATAAGAAAGAATTAGCAAAATCCGCATTTAGAAATGCAGAAGAACTTTATACTGGAGCTGGGCTGATATTTATGCAAAATATTCAGCTAATACAAGTGGTTTCAGTTAATTTAGCATTTGCTTGTGAATTATTCTTGAAAGCAATATTGTATGAATTGGATATTGATTTTGGCCGAACACATCGTATTGT
>VSOC01000160.1 GCA_009774615.1 Lachnospiraceae bacterium | reverse complement strand
AAATGCCGGGAATGGGTTCGGGAGTTTGAACGGAAAAACGGACGTTGCCCATGCTTTTTTACTCAAACGTTCGGGTGCCAGATGAATGCCAGGGATTCAGAAAAGCTGATTGCGGTGCTTCTTGCCATTGGCTTTAAAGAAACGGATACCGAGGACGCGGATTTGGTGCTGTACAATACCTGTACCGTTCGTGAAAATGCAAACCTGCGCGTCTACGGGCGTTTGGGGCAGCTTGGCGTAAAAAAGAAGAAAAATCCCGATATGCTGATTGTCCTCTGCGGATGCATGATGCAGGAAAAAGAAGTTGTCGATAAATTAAAAAAAAGCTATCGTTTTGTGGATTTGATTTTTGGCACACATAATATTTTCCAGCTTGCCGAACTCCTTTACCGCCGCTTAGAAGAGAGAAAGACAGTAGTGGAGATTTGGGAGGGTACGGAGAAAATCGTGGAAAACCTTCCTTCCGAGAGGAAATACCCCTTTAAATCCGGGGTAAATATTATGTTCGGCTGCAATAATTTCTGCAGCTATTGTATTGTCCCCTATGTCCGGGGGCGGGAGCGCAGCCGAAGACCGGAGGAGATTATCCAGGAGGTGGAACGTCTGGCAGCGGACGGTGTAGTGGAAATTATGCTCTTAGGGCAGAATGTAAATTCTTATGGAAAAACCCTGGAGCAGCCGGTTTCCTTTGCCGAATTGCTTCAACAGGTGGAGAAAGTGGAGGGTATCCGCCGCATCCGCTTTATGACCTCGCATCCCAAGGATTTGTCGGATGAATTAATTGCCGTGATGCGGGATTCAAAAAAGATCTGTCCCCATCTGCACCTTCCACTGCAGTCGGGAAGCAGCCGGATCTTAGCGCAGATGAACCGCCGCTACACCAAGGAACAGTATTTAAACCTTGCCCGCAAGCTGAAAACCGAGATCCCCCAGATTTCCCTGACGACAGATATTATTGTGGGATTTCCCGGGGAAACCGAAGAAGATTTTCAGGAAACGATGGATGTGGTGGGGCTGGTCGGATTTGACACTGCCTTTACCTTTATTTATTCCAAAAGAACAGGAACTCCGGCCGCGGCGATGAAGGACCAGGTGCCCGAGGATGTGGTGAAGGATCGCTTTGAACGGCTGCTGAAAAAGGTACAGGAAACCGGAGCGAAGGTTTCCGGACGTCAGCTTCATACGGTGCAGGAGGTTTTGGTGGAGGAGGTAAATGACCACGACAGCCGTTTGATGACCGGAAGGCTGGGAAATAATACCATCGTACATTTTCCGGGAACCGAAGCATTAATCGGAAAAATTGTCCGTGTATCTTTAGATGCGTTTAAGGGATTTTATTACCTGGGAAATATCAAGAATAAACAGGATAAAGAAGCGAGGTAGCTTATGGCTGGAATGACACCAATGATGACCCAATATCTGGAAACGAAAAAGCAGTATCCGGACTGTATTTTATTTTACCGGCTGGGTGATTTTTACGAGATGTTTTTTGAAGATGCGCTGACCGCTTCCAAGGCTCTTGAAATTACCCTGACCGGAAAAGACTGCGGTTTAGAAGAGCGGGCGCCCATGTGCGGCGTCCCTTTCCATGCCGTGGATACCTACCTAAACCGGCTGGTGCAGAAGGGGTTTAAGGTAGCCATTGCCGAACAGATGGAAGATCCAAAGCAGGCTAAGGGATTAGTCCGCCGGGAGGTTATCCGCGTAGTTACGCCGGGAACCATCACCAGTGACCAGGCATTGGACGAAACGAAGAATAATTACTTAATGGGGCTGGTGTACTTGGGCGAGTGCTATGGTATCGCAGCTGCAGATATCAGCACCGGTGATTTTTTTGTGACGGAGGTAAAAGCAGAGCGGGATTTGTCGGATGAAATTCATAAGTTTTCGCCGTCAGAGATTGTCTGCAATGAAGCTTTTTATATGTCCGGCGTGGATATCGAGGAACTTAAAGAGCGGTTTGGCGTTTCTGTATCGGCTCTGGACAGCCATTTTTTCGGCGATGAAACCTGCCGTAAGATTTTAAAAGAACATTACCGCGTGGGCAGCCTTGCAGGGCTTGGGCTGGACGATTTTGATGCGGGTGTGATTGCTGCGGGATGTGTAATGCAGTATTTATACGAAACACAAAAGAGCACCTTAGAGCATCTGACGACGATTACCCCTTACCAGGTGGGGCAGTTCATGGTGATTGACACCTCGACGCGAAGAAATCTGGAACTGGTGGAAACATTAAGGGAAAAGCAGAAGAGGGGGAGCCTTCTCTGGGTTTTGGATAAGACAAAGACAGCTATGGGGGCAAGGCTTCTGCGCAGCTATATCGAACAGCCCCTGATTCACCGTGAAGAGATTTATGCCCGGCAGGAAGCTGTACAGGAACTGAATATGAATTATATTTCCCGGGAGGAAATCCGCGAATATCTGCATCCGGTCTATGATCTGGAGCGGTTAATCGGGCGGATCAGCTATAAGACGGCCAATCCCAGGGATTTGCTTGCCTTTAAAAACTCACTGGCGATGATTCCCTACATTAAAAATCTGCTGAACGAGTTTTCCAGTGCGCTGCTTTCGCAGTTTGAAGAAGATTTAGACCCGCTGGAGGATTTGAAAACATTAATAGAGGAAGCGATTATCGATGAACCGCCGGTTTCCATACGGGACGGGGGGATTCTTAAGGACGGTTTCCACGAAGAGGCCGATAAACTTCGCCATGCCAAGACCGAAGGAAAGACCTGGCTTGCCGAGTTAGAGGCGAGGGAGAAGGAAAAGACCGGGATTAAAACTCTGAAAGTAAAATTCAACAAGGTATTCGGCTATTATTTTGAGGTCAGCAATTCCTTTAAAAACCAGGTGCCGGATTACTTTATCCGCAAGCAGACCTTAGTAAACGGGGAGCGCTACACCACGGACGAATTAAAGGATCTGGAAGATATTATTATGGGGGCCGAGGAAAAATTAGTGTCCTTAGAGTATGAATTATTCTGTCAGATCCGGGATAAGATTGCCGCTGAGGTCGTGCGGATTCAGAAAACGGCAAAGGCCCTGGCGGGGATTGACGTCTTTGCCTCCCTTTCTTCTGTGGCAACCCGGCATAATTATGTGAAGCCGCAGATCAACGAAAAGGGCATGATTCAGATTAAAAACGGCCGTCATCCGGTGGTTGAGCAGATGATGCGGGATGATTTATTCGTAGCGAATGATACGCACCTGGATAACGGAAAAAACAGGATTTCCATTATCACCGGTCCGAATATGGCAGGAAAGTCCACCTATATGCGGCAGGTCGCCCTGATTGTTCTGATGGCGCAGATCGGAAGCTTTGTCCCGGCAGACGAGGCCAATATCGGCATCTGCGACCGGATATTTACCCGGGTAGGCGCTTCGGATGATCTGGCAAGCGGGCAGAGTACCTTTATGGTGGAAATGACCGAGGTTGCCAATATCCTGCGCAATGCCACAAGAAACAGCCTTTTGGTTCTGGATGAAATCGGAAGGGGAACCAGCACGTTTGATGGTTTATCTATCGCCTGGGCCGTGGTGGAACATGCCGCCAGTACAAAGCTTTTAGGGGCTAAGACCTTATTTGCCACACATTACCATGAATTAACGGAACTGGAAGGCACGATTAACGGGGTGAATAATTACTGCATTGCCGTAAAGGAGCAGGGGGATGATATTGTCTTTCTGCGGCGGATTATTAAGGGCGGGGCGGATAAAAGCTATGGAATTCAGGTGGCAAAGCTTGCCGGGGTTCCGGATTCTGTGATTGCCCGGGCAAAAGAGATTGCCGAGGAATTAAGCGGAGCGGATATCACGGTGCGGGCCAGGGAAATCGCCCAGTCCGGAGCGCCTGCTCTCCAGAGAAAGGCTGTGCCCAAACCGGATGAAGTGGATCTGCAGCAGATGTCTTTATTTGATACGGTAAAGGATGACGATATTGTCCGTGAACTGGGCGAACTCGAACTTTCGCAGATGACACCTATTGACGCATTAAACACTTTGTATCGGCTGCAGACGAAGTTAAAGAACCGCTGGGATGGAAGTAAGCAGCTATAAGTTTTGAGAAATATGCAGGGAGGGAACGAAAGAGATGGGCAGGATTACTGTGCTGGACGAGAACACAGTGAATAAAATTGCAGCCGGAGAGGTTGTGGAGCGGCCGGCTTCGGTGGTCAAGGAACTTCTGGAAAATGCTATTGACGCAAGGGCAACGGCGGTTACGGTGGAAATTAAGGATGGAGGGATTTCCTTTATCCGGGTAACGGACAATGGCTGCGGTATTCCTAAAGAAGAGATTCCTTTAGCCTTTCTTCGCCATGCAACCAGCAAGATCAGGACCGTGGAGGATTTATTTACCGTTTCTTCCCTTGGCTTTCGCGGCGAGGCTCTGGCAAGTATTGCCGCGGTTTCCCAGGTGGAACTTATCACCAAGACGCCGCAGGCGCTGGTGGGCTGCCGCTACCAGATTGACGGGGGAACAGAAAAGGGGCTGGAAGAGGTGGGAGCGCCTACAGGAACGACCTTTATTGCCAGAAATCTTTTTTATCATACCCCGGTGCGGAAAAAGTTTTTAAAGGCACCGGCAACGGAGGGTGCCCATGTGGCGGAACTGGTGGAGAGGATTGCCCTGTCCCACCCGGAAATTTCCATTCGCTTTATCCAGAATAATCAAAATAAGCTGCACACCTCAGGAAACCATAATATAAAGGATATGGTTTATACGGTGTTTGGGCGGGAGATTGCGGGAAATCTTCTGCCGGTGGAGAAAGCCCTGGGAGATATCATTGTTACCGGATTTGCGGGAAAACCTGTAATTGCCAGGAATAACCGGAACTTTGAGAATTATTTTATCAATGGGCGCTATATTAAAAGCGGGATTGTGACCAAGGCAATTGAGGAAGCCTATAAGCCGCTGATGATGCAGCACAGATATCCTTTTGTTCTTTTGTATCTGCAGATGGAACCGGAGGTTTTAGACGTCAATGTACATCCCAGAAAGATGGAACTTCGTTTCCAAAATAATGAACTGGTATTTGCCGCAGTAAAAGAAGCCCTTGTCCATGCGCTGTCCCATAAGGAACTTATCCCGCAGGTGGAACTTGCAGGTTCCGGAGGAAGAGCCAAAAAAGAAGAGGAAAAACAGCGCCAGAAGACTTTGAATCTAAGTCCGGAACCCTTTGAAACGAAGAGGATGGGATTGTACGAACAGACCTTAAAACAGCTGACTTCCATGCCGGAGGACGCTTTTTTGCGGGAGAGGTCATCTTTTTTACCGGATGCCGGACAAGGGCAGGCAAGAAGATTAAACCCGCTGCGTCTGGAAACGGAAGAATTATTGGCACCGAAGACCGAAGAAGTACTGGTGCCGAAAACGGAAGAAATATTGAACACGGAAAAGATGCCCGAAACGGATGATGTGCTAAAAGCGGATGAAGTGCCGAAAACGGATGATGTGCTAAAAGCGGATGAAGCGCCGAAAACGGAAAATATCCAGAAAGAAGAAGCTGTTTGGGGAGAAGAAAAAACCGTTCAGGAAACAGAAAAATCGGTTCAGGAGGCAGAAAAACCTGTCCAGATGGAACTGTTTGAGGATAAGTTTTTAGGTGAGCGTGCCAGAAGGCAGCATCGCCTTTTAGGGCAGCTTTTTTCCACGTACTGGCTGGTGGAGTATCATGATCAGCTGTTTATTATCGACCAGCACGCGGCGCATGAAAAGGTATTGTTTGAACAGACAATGAAGTCTTTAAAGACCAGGGATTTCGGGACGCAGATGGTTAATCCTCCTGTGATTTTAAGCCTGAGTATGGGCGAGGAGGTTCTTTTTAAGACGTATGAGGGATATTTTCGGGAAATGGGATTTGAAATTGAACATTTTGGCGGAAAAGAGTATGCGGTGCGCGGCGTTCCGGCAAATCTGTTTTCCATTGCCAAAAAGGAACTGCTTTTAGAGGTGCTGGACGGGCTTTCGGAGGATGTTCCGGCAAAAAGTCCGGATATGATTTATGAGCATGTGGCTTCGATTTCCTGTAAGGCTGCGGTAAAGGGGAATCATGGGATGTCTGCTGCGGAGGCAGATGCCCTGATTGACCAGCTTCTTGGAATGGAAAATCCTTATGCCTGCCCGCATGGACGCCCGACAATTATTGCCATGAGCAGATATGAACTGGAAAAGAAGTTTAAGCGGATTGTGTAGCTTTGCTGAACCGGGTTAATCATAAGAACCAGGAAGTGTTTGAAAATTGCAAAACGTGCAATGGAAAATGAAAGGAAGCGGGAAATGGAAAAACGTCCTTTAATCATTATTACAGGTCCCACCGCGGTGGGAAAAACGGAATTGTCCATTAAGCTTTCAAAGGCAGTGGGCGGGGAGATTATCAGTGCGGATTCCATGCAGGTATACCGCCATATGGATATTGGTTCGGCAAAAGTTACGAAAGAGGAAATGGATGGCGTGCCCCATCACCTGATTGATGTGCTGGAACCGTGGGAGGATTTTAATGTGGTTGTCTTCCAGCAGATGGCAAATAAGGCGCTGGAAGGGATTTATGCCCGCGGCGCGGTTCCGATTATCGCAGGGGGGACGGGGTTTTACATCCAGGCATTGCTTTATTCTGTTGATTTTAAGGAAAATCCGGAGGGAAGGCAGATTCGGGAGGAATTAGAGGCACTGGTCAGGGAAAAGGGAGCCGAATACCTTCACCAGTGCCTTGACAGGGTTGATCCGGAATCGGCAGCGGCTATCCACAGCCATAATGTAAAGCGGGTGATCCGTGCATTGGAATATTATCGGCAGACGGGGCAGAAAATTTCGGTGCATAACCAGGAGGAACGGCAGAAAAAATCCCCGTTTTCTTTTGCCTATTATGTCATATCCATGGATCGAAGCCGGCTGTATGAGCGGATTGACCAGCGGGTCGATCAGATGCTTGCACACGGTCTGGTGGAAGAAGTGGAGAGGCTTAAAGCAATGGGCTGCCACCGGGGGATGGTTTCCATGCAGGGGCTGGGCTATAAGGAAATCCTGGATTATCTGGACGGAAAATGTTCGCTGGAAGAAGCGGTATATATCTTAAAGCGGGATACCAGGCATTTTGCCAAGCGCCAGCTGACCTGGTTTAAGCGGGAGCGGGATGTTCGCTGGATGCACCTGGAGGACTTTGGGGGAGATAGGCAAAAGGTACTGGAAGCGATGCTGCAGGGAATGAAAATACCAAAGGTTCAGTAACAAAGTATATCTCAAGCCTGTGGAGAACAGGATTTAAGTAAGCTGAAAGAAATAATTGCTTCATCTATAAAAATATCTTCAGTAAGTTAATTGTAGAAAAAGTGCTTGCATTTTATGGAAAAAGGTGCTACACTGGTTACGATAACATGATAAAGTAAAGGATAAAGAGTGGGCAGACGTC
>VSOC01000016.1:37579-56107 GCA_009774615.1 Lachnospiraceae bacterium | reverse complement strand
AAAAAAGAAATTGACACAGACAGTTTACTGCACTAAAATATTACCGGGATAAATTTAAGAAAAAATGCTTGCTGTGAACATGTAAACAGCAGCCAAAAAGGGAATGGAAGGAGTATCTGCATGATTGAAAAGGTAACACAAATCAACAGCATAGTAAACAATCTTGTCTGAGGTGTGCCGGCGCTTACGCTGTTAATCGGAACGGGTGTTCTGATGACAGTGCTGACCGGTTTTTTCAGTTTACGCATTTTGGACATTCGATGAAGGATACGGTGGGCAGCCGCGGGAGGTATCGGCGGCGCGGTGATTAAGCAGGCGAATTCTTTAATATTCTCTTTCAGTATCTTGTAAAATCTTACAAAACCAGAAAAAACTTGAAAAATCCCTTGTATATCTGGAATATTCATATTATACTAAGAAATGAAATTTTGAAATCTGCCTGGATATTCGGTGTAAATCTGGAATGCTTTTGCGGCAACGGATGCAGTCCGGTGTTTTTTCAGGCAAAGCGGGGGAATGTGGATGAGAGTGATTGCAGGGAGTGCCAGGCGCATTGCACTGAAGACGGTTGAGGGCTTAAATACCCGGCCGACGACGGATCGGATTAAGGAAACTCTGTTTAATATGCTTCAGTATCAGATTTCGGGCTGCCGTTTCCTGGATTTGTTTTCGGGCAGCGGGGCGATAGGGATTGAGGCGCTGAGCCGTGGGGCAAAGGAGGCTGTGTTTGTGGAAAATCATCCCCGTGCCGTTTCCTGCATCCGGGATAATTTAAAGGCTACCCATCTTGAGGAGCGGGCGGTTTTGCTGCAGACGGATGTCTTTTTCGGGCTGAAAAGGCTGGAGGATGGGGCGTGCCAGGGTGCGTTTGATTTTATTTTTATGGACCCTCCTTATAACTGCGGATGGGAAGCATCGGTTCTTGCGTATCTTACCCATTCCTGTCTGGCCGATAAAGACACGACGGTGATTATCGAGGCTTCGAAGGAAACCAGCGAGGCGTTTATTAAGGAACTTGGCTGGGAACTTCTTCGTGTAAAGGACTATAAGACAAATAAACATATATTTACGGCTAAAGGAGATTGTTAGATGACAACTGCTGTTTATCCGGGAAGTTTTGACCCGGTAACTTTGGGGCATTTTGATATTATTATGCGTACTTCGCAGACTATGGATCGTGTGGTTATCGGCGTGCTGAATAATCAGGCGAAAAAACCGCTGTTTACCGTGGAGGAGAGGGTGGAGATGCTTAAAAGCGTAACGCAGCCGTTTTCCAATGTGGAAATCCAGTGCTTTGACGGGCTGACCATTGATTTTGCCCGCAAAAACCATGCACAGGTGATTATCCGCGGACTGCGTGCGGTTACGGATTTTGAGTATGAGCTTCAGCTGGCACAGACCAACCGGGTGATTGCGCCCGAGATCGATACGATGTTTCTGGCGACCAGCTTAAAGTATTCCTATTTAAGTTCAAGCATTGTCAAAGAGATTGCTTCTTTAGGGGGAGAAATCGGAGAATTTCTGCATCCGCAGGTGGCCGAGAAGATGCTGGACAAATATGCCCGGTTAAAGAAGTAGCGGGTGTGTTTGGGAAACAGGGATTTTTGGCACGATAACGGTGTATCGGGACGTGCAGGATAAAAAAGGGAGAGAAAAGCGATGAGTAGAATTGAACAGTTAATTGATGAAATAGAAGAGTATATTGACAGCTGCAAGTACCAGCCGTTATCGACCACAAAGATTCTGGTCAATAAGGAGGAGTTAGAGGAGCTTTTAGTTGAACTTCGCCTGCGGATACCGGATGAGATCAAGCAGTATCAGAAGATTATCAGCAACCAGGAGGCCATATTAAGCGAGGCCAGAAGCCAGGCGGATACGATGGTGGCGGAGGCTACCGCCCAGACGAATGAACTGGTAAATGAACACGAGATTATGCAGAGAGCCTATGCTAATGCTAATGAGATTGTCAACCAGGCGAATATCCAGGCGCAGAGCATTGTCGATAAGGCCGTGGAGGACGCCAACAACATCCGTCAGGGTTCGATTCAATATACGGACGATATGCTGCGCAGCCTTCAGACCATTATCAACCACACGATGGAGGGGGCAAAGGGGCGTTTTGATGCGTTTTTATCTTCGATGCAGTCCAGCTATGATATTGTTTCCTCGAACCGAAATGAACTGGCTGGAGGGATTGTGCAGAATCCTCCGGTTAATGACGGACGGCCAGCAGAATAAGAATAATAACGGTAAACAGGCCGTGCGCAGTTTTCCAGAACAGGTAATGCCGGATAGACAGTCCGGCATTTTTTGTTACACTGCGCACCTGAAATGCCCCGGATAGCCCGCCGAATGCCCCGCCAAAGCCGATCAGAAGGATTTTTAAACGACCGGGAAAGTGAAGGGACGCATATTCGATGCCGGTAGTCATCTCTGCAACAGTAATAAAAAATGCAGGAAGCAGCGTGCCGGGAAGAGGCAGATGGCGGATAAATACGGCAAGGATGGAAAAAAGCATAATATAGCCCCCGATTTTTACCATCACTTCCATGGAGGAAAGAAGGGCCTCGTCTAAGGAAGGTGGGGCTGTTGGAATCGGCGGCGTGCCGGTTAAGGGAAGGACGGTATTTTTTCCGGCGGCGTCTGTTGTTGGGGAATGGTCAGAAAGGCAGCCTGACCGGAAACGGAAGGATTTTGGAAAACGGTGCAGCTTATAGCAGGCCGCAGCAGGAAAAAAGAGGAAAAGGGCAGGGAGGTAGACGGCAGCCGCCATTTTCCAGAGGGGAAGCGGGATGGGCTGCGGTCCGGAATTTACCATATGCATCATATAGCCGGCCAGAAACATAGGGCTTGGAAAGCTGCTGACAGCGTAAAGACAGCGGGCTTCGGAAAGGGAGAGGCAGTCGTTGTCCAGAAAATCGCTGCAGTTTTTGGCGCCCATGGGATAGCCGCAGAGCATACCGCTAAGGAGGATAAAGCTTCCGGCGCGGGACAGCCCCAAAAGTCTGTGAAGTACCGGATAAAACGGAGCGGCAAGGAGATTTACGGCACCGAAGCTTACCATAAGGTTCATGCAGATCATAAAGGGCAGAAGGGTGGGAAGGACAGTGTTATACCATAAGAGCAGCCCTTTTCTGGCACCTTCTAAGGACAATGCGGGAAAGCATAAGAGCAGCAGAAAACTTAAAGTGAGAAGAATGCGGAAAATGATTTTGTGTTTCATGGTGTTTTCTTCCTTAAAACGGCGTATATAGTATTAGTTCAATATATGTGGAGGCTGGTTAAGCTTATGCTTTGGATTTGGATAATGATTTTCTTTTTGTCGGCTTATCAGATGACATTGACCAATTACTTTTTAGTCAACCCTGAATATTTCCAGCTGGATGCCTATACCTGGGAGTCGGATGCGTTCCGCAGGATTGCTCTGGGGGAAGTTCTGCTGGGTCAAGAAGAACTGGATTTTGATTTTCTGGCTGCGTGTATGGTAGAAAAACAGTTTGATCTGCGGGGCGTTAAGGAAGAGGAACTGGAAGATTGGAAGGTTTGGAAAAAGAGGATTGAAGAGCAAAAGCCGGTGGAGTTTCAGAAGCTAAAGAACAGCTATGCCATGATTTTTTCGGATATTTTCTGTTTTCCCATTCCTGCTTCTGTACGCCAGGAAACGCCATTTGTCGAATACGCTGACGGTTTTGGCGATCCCCGCAGTTATGGGGGAGAGAGAATGCATGAGGGCTGTGATCTTATGGGAAGCAGCCGCCCCCGGGGGTTTTATCCCGTGCTTTCGATGACAGGGGGTGTGGTGGAAAATGTTGGCTGGCTGGAAAAAGGCGGCTGGCGGATAGGGATACGTGCACCTTCCGGGGCTTATTTTTATTATGCCCATCTTTACAAGTATGCAAAAGAATGGGAGGTCGGAGAGAAAATCGAACCGGGGATGCTTTTAGGCTACATGGGTGATTCCGGCTACGGGGTGCAGGAGGGAACGGTGGGAAACTTTGACGTACATCTGCATCTGGGGATTTATCTGAAAACGGATCATTATGAAGAACTCAGTGTTGATCCTTACTGGGTACTGCGCTACAGCGAGCGCTTTATCCGTCAGGCGGATTATTAGGAGAATAAGGATACCTGTTGGTAACCAAAGGGCAGGCTATGCTGTGAAGCATGTACGGAATGGAGGAAAACATGGCGCAGATGCGTTTAGATAAGTTTTTAGGAGAGATGGGCATTGCTTCCCGAAGCCAGATTAAGGAGATGGCAAGGAAGGGCCGGATTTTGGTGAATGGGCAGATCGAAAAGAAGAGTGAGCGAAAAATTGAACCGGAACAGGATTGTATTGAAGTGGACGGAAAATATGTTCAATATACAGCGTTTGAATACTGGATGCTGAACAAGCCGCAGGGCGTGGTTTCGGCTACGGAGGATGGACGCTATCCCACGGTGGTTCGTTTGATTGGGGAAGCGAAGAGAAAGGATTTATTTCCGGTGGGGCGTCTGGATGTGGATACAGAAGGCTTGCTTTTAATGACGAATGACGGCGGCTTGGCGCACCGGCTTTTATCACCGAAGAATCATGTGGATAAGGTTTATGATGCCAGGATCGAGGGAAGGCTTCCCGCGGACAGTAAGGAGAGGGTGGAAAAGGGGCTGGTGCTGGAGGACGGGACACCCACGCTTCCCGGCAGGCTGGAAATCTTATCCGACCAGGAAATACGGCTGACCATACGGGAGGGCAAATACCATCAGGTTAAGCGGATGATGGAAGTTTTAGGCTGTAAGGTGGTTTATTTAAAGAGGATTTCGATGGGAGCGCTTGTTTTGGATGAAAATCTTGCACCGGGAGAATACCGGGCATTGACGCAGGAGGAGAAGCAGAAACTGGGGGTAGTGCAGCCATAATAAAAGAAAGGGAAGAGAAAGGGGAAACCATGGATAAGAGAGCGATTTGGACAGCGAAAAAGGCGATTATTTTTGACCTGGACGGGACGCTGATTGATTCGATGTGGATGTGGAAGGCGATTGATATCGAGTATCTGGGGCGGTTTGGTTATGATTGTCCGCCGGATTTGCAGAAGGTGATTGAGGGAATGAGTTTTACGGAAACAGCCGTGTATTTTAAGGAGCGTTTTCAGATTCAGGATTCCATCGAAGAGATTAAGGCGGATTGGGTGAGGATGTCGATTGATAAGTACCGGAATGAGGTTCCGTTAAAAGACGGGGCGAGGGAGTTTTTGGAGGATGCAGGGCGCAGGAAGATAGCGATGGGGATTGCCACCAGCAACGGGCGGGAGATGGTGGATGCCGTACTGGGCTCCCTGGGCATTGACGGGTATTTTTCCAATATTACCACGGGCTGTGATGTGGCGATGGGAAAGCCCGCGCCGGATGTCTATCTGGAGGTGGCAAAGCGGCTTGGCGTAAATCCAAAGGACTGCCTGGTGTTTGAGGATGTGCCCGCGGGAATTATGGCGGGGAAGGCGGCGGGAATGACGGTGTTTGCCGTGGAGGATGCATTTTCCCGGGAAATGCGCAGGGAAAAGGAAGCGCTGGCGGATGGGATGATAGAAAATTATTGGGAATTGCTGGAGGAATGAAGATGATAAGGGTAGTTGATATGCATTGCGATACGATTTCCGTGCTTTCGCAGAGGCAGAGGCAGGGAGAGGAGGTTTCAATTCTTGAAAATGATCTTAAGATAAGTCTTGCAAAGATGGAAAAGGGCGGCTACGGGCTTCAGAATTTTGCGATGTTTGTTCATTTGAAGAAAACAGATACTCCTTTTCTGGAATGTATGCAGCAGGCGGACACGTTTTTTCAGTTGTTAAGGGCTTATCCGGAGAAAATAGGTATTGTAAGAAATTGGAAGGAGATAGAAGAAAACTGGGAAATGAAAAGGATGTCGGCGCTTCTTACCGCAGAGGAGGGAGGAATCTGTCAGGGAGAACCTGCGTTTCTTCGGATTTTATATGAACTGGGCGTGCGGATGATGACGCTGACATGGAACCATCCAAATGAACTGGGATTTCCGAATGGGACAATGCATGCGGCAGAGGAAGATAACGGTTTGCCAGGAGAAAAGGGCAGAGTTTTAACCAGATACGGCCTGACGGAGAAAGGGATTGCTTTTCTGGAGGAGATGGAACGGCTGGGGATGATTGTGGATATTTCCCATTTGAATGATGATGGGATTGACGATGTCTTTTGTTATACGAAAAAACCCCTGGTTGCCAGCCATTCCAACTGCCGCGCCATTGCCCCGCATCGGAGGAATTTAACTGATGAGCATATAAAAATGTTAGCTGACCGGGGCGGTGTAGCCGGACTGAATTATTATGTGGAGTTTTTAGCTCAGGGCCGAACCGGCGGGGAACGGGTGTCCGGGATAGAAGATATCCTGCGCCATCTGCGGCATATGAAAAAGATCGGGGGAATTGACGTGATTGGTCTGGGGTCGGATTTCGACGGGTTTGACAATCCTGTTGAATTTCAGGACGCCTCAGGAATGCAGTTTCTGGCGCAGGCGATGGAGAGGGACGGGTTTACCACGGGCGAGATTGAGAAGGTGTTTTATGGAAATGTACTTCGGGTTTACCGGGAGATTTTATCGTAAATATCTTAGAACATGTTTAATTTTTTCAGGCAGGATGTAAGGTAGGGAAAGAAATGAAGAGAAAGAATCCATTGCCTGGCTTGGCATTATTTCAGGGTGTGAAGCCGGATACGCTGGAGTGGCTGTTTAAAGAGGGGCGGACAGAACATTTTCCCAGGGGAAGTATTATGATCCGTGCGAAAGAGCCGCTGAAGTCGGTGTATATTCAGGTTTCGGGGAAGTCGATTGTCTATAATTTAACCCATTTGGGGAAGAGGAAAATTATTTTTATCTTTGGGCCGGGTGCCCTGCTTAATGAGCATGTGCTTAATTTCCATGATTCTTCCCTGTTTTGTGAAACCATAGAAACAAGCCTGGTGTTCATCCTTCCGGCGGCAAAACTCCTTGCGGCGATGGAGAGGGATTTTTCACTGACGAAGGCCATATTAGAGGCGCAGGAGAGGAAACTCTGGAGAATGGGGCATCAGCTGAAAAATACCATGGGCAGCATTTATATGGAAAGGAAGCTGGCGGCAAAGCTGTGGAAGCTGTCGAGGGATTTTGGGAAGAATACGGAAGACGGGCTGGAAATTGATATCAATATGACCATTACCTTCCTTGCCGATATGCTTGGCGCACCCCGTGAGAACACCTCCCGCCTGTGTAAAACCCTGACGGAATTTGGGCTGATACGGATGGAAAAGAAGAGGATTGTGATTGTGAATCCTGAAAAACTGTCGCATTTTTATAAGACGGGGGAGATTGGGACGGGATAATGCTGAAGTAAAATGAATCAAACAGGAGCAAATCGGTAAAGAAGAAGCAGATTTGCTCCTGTTTGGTTTACCGGAATGATTATGAATGAAGGATTTGACCAATGACTTTGAAATCGATAAAAAGGTCGTCATAGATATTTACCTTAACCGCAGCATCGAAGGGATATTGTACGGCAATGCGGTTACCTTCAAAATAATTGACCGTTACCAAAAGACGGTTTGGATCGACAATCCAGTATTCACGTACACCGTGGTTTTGGTAATAGTATAGTTTTTTGATGTAATCATCGGATGCATTTCCCGGGGATACAATTTCGATAATAAAATCAGGCGCTCCATTGCAGCGTTTTCCATCCAGTTTATTTTTATCGCAGATAACCATCAGGTCAGGCTGTACAACCGTGAGCGGGCGGTGATTTAAAACAACATCAAAAGGAGCAGCATAGGCTTTACAGGAGCCGTTTTTCTTTTTGATGTAATCCGTCAGAGCGTATAAAAGTTCTCTGGAAATATCCTGATGTACCTGGGACGGGCTGGCCATATTATAGAGGATACCCTGAAAAACCTCTGCCCTTATATTTTCCGGAAGCGTGTTATATTGTTCAAGGGTGATGATTTCTGGCTGGGGCTGTAATGCCGGCATGGTAGAACCTTCTTTCTATGTCAATAAAATCTGCAATTTTCCGTTAGCTTATTTACATCATAACATCTTTTCTGCGGGGATACAATATTTTTCGCAGATAAAAAATTCCGTGGCATTTTGTGATCAATGTCACGGATTTTTTTTGTTTTTCTTGATAAAATATTGTCAATAACGCGCAGGAAAACCGAAAACAGCAAAAATATCAGGTAAATTTGCACAAAGAAGAGCTGCACAGGAACGATTTTGCTGCGGTGCGTGATGTGAACAGCAGCACGATGAATTACCCAAGAAATCGAAGCGGAAAGGAGAGGCTATGGGCTATCAGTTAGTTAAGGCAGATGCAAAAAAGCTGTTTGGACAATGGGCCGGACAGTGGGATGTCTATGCGCCGAAGCGGATGGAAGGCGAGGGATGTTTTTCGGATACGGATGTTGTCCGGTACGGGAGGGTTTATTCTCTAGAGGAAATCGAGTGGGAGAAAAAGTCGGATTATTCCTTTAAGGAAGTGCTTCTTCCCATCAATGAAACCTTGTTTTATTTTACCGAGGAGGAAACCAGCGTTCCCAAGGGGCCGGAGAAGGAAATTCTGGTGTTTCTGCGGGCGTGTGACGGACATGCCGTAAAGCGTCTGGATGAGATTTACTTAAAGAATGGTTTTGAGGATGTTTATTACCGAAGGATTCGGGAAAAGGTTTCCTTTATCTTAATGGGCTGTCCGTCCACCTGCGATTCGGGATTCTGCGCCAGCATGGGAACGAACCGGTGGGAGGAGTATGATGCCTATATCAAGCCGGACGGGGACATGGTCTTTTTTGACATAAAGAAGGAAGCTCTTGCAAAAACGCTTGCCAAGGACTTTGCCGCCTGTGCATCCTGTACGGTCGTTCCCGATTTTGCCGGGGAAAATAAGGAAAAAGTTACCCTTCCGAAAAACCTTTCCAACCTGAGTTTTTCCCTGCCAATCTGGAAGGAGTACGGCGATCGCTGTATCGGCTGCGGGCGCTGCAACTTTGTCTGTCCGACTTGTACCTGTTTTTCCATGCAGGATATTTTTTATCGGGACAATGCAAATGTGGGCGAACGCCGCCGGGTCTGGGCTTCCTGCCAGATTGACGGCTATACGGAGATGGCCGGAGGTCACGAGTACCGCAAAAGCCAGGGCGAGAGGATGCGGTTTAAGGTGATGCACAAGATTTACGACTATAAGAAGCGGTTTGGGGTGCCGATGTGCGTGGGCTGCGGACGCTGCGACGACGTGTGCCCGGAGTATATTTCCTATTCCCATTGTGTGAATCGTCTGGCAAAGGAGGGACAAGCAGATGAAGAATGAATATATTCCTCAATTATCAACCATCAAAGAGGTTATCCGCCACACCGATTTGGAATATACCTTCCGCATGGAGTATACAGGAGAGAAAGAGGTTAAGCCGGGGCAGTTTTTTGAGGTTTCTCTGCCTAAATACGGCGAGGCCCCGATTTCAGTCAGCGGAATCGGCAGGGGATCGGTGGATTTTACCATCCGCCGCGTGGGAAAGGTGACGAATGAGATTTTTGAAAATTATGTGGGTGATCGGCTGTTTATCCGCGGTCCTTACGGCAACGGCTTTGACGTGAAAAATTATGAGGGAAAGGAACTGGTGATTATCGCCGGAGGAACAGGACTTTCGCCGGTTCGCGGGGTGGTGGATTACTTTGCGCATTTCCCCGAAAAAGCGGTGAGCACGACCCTAATTGCCGGGTTTAAGTCGCCGGGGGATGTGCTGTTTAAGGATGACTTTGCTTTCTGGAAAAACCGGATTTCCGTGATCCAGACGGTCGATACCGCACCCGAAAGTTATGAGGGATGTGTGGGTATGGTGACAAAGTACATACCGGATTTAACGTTTAATGATCTGGGCAACGCCGCCTTTATCTGCGTGGGCCCTCCGGTGATGATTAAGTTTACCGTGATGGAGATTTTAAAGCTGGGCGCTGCCGAGGAGAGCATATGGGTATCCCACGAGCGGAAGATGTGCTGCGGCCTGGGCAAATGCGGGCACTGCAGGATTGGTTCGACCTATATCTGTCTGGACGGCCCGGTGTTTAACTATGTGGACGGAAAAGATTTAATCGATTAAGGGAGGTGCAGGGATGGGACTGGATGTCAATACAAAGAAATTAAAGAAAAATGCGTTCCGCGTGTCGAAGGTGCGGGGCATCGGGGCCTCCCGGATTCGTGTTCCGGGCGGGTATTTAAACGCTAAAGTTTTGGGGATGGTGCAGGAGATTGCCGAGGAGTACGGCAATGGCTATGTCCATCTTACCACGCGGCAGGGCTTTGAGATTGAAGGAATCCGCTATGAAGATATGGAGGAAATCAATAAAAAGCTTCAGCCGATTATCGAACTTCTGGAAATAAATCAAACGAATCCGGGAACCGGCTATCCGGCTTCAGGCACCAGGAATATCAGCGCCTGCATCGGCAATAATGTCTGTCCGTTTGCTAATTTTAACACAGCCGAAATGGCAAAGAAGATTGAAAAGGCGGTATTTCCCAACGATCTCCACTTTAAAATCGCCTGTACCGGGTGCTCGAACGACTGCGCCAAGGCAAGGATGCATGATTTTGGGATTATCGGAATGACGATGCCGCAGTATGACCCTGACCGCTGTATTAGCTGCAAGGCGTGTATGAAGGGCTGTGAAAAGCTTTCGGTTCGTGCACTGCGGATGGAAAATTACAAGATTATCCGGGACGAGGAGAAGTGCATCGGCTGCGGGGTCTGTGTGACCAAGTGTCCTACGCGGGCATTTACCCGGAGCAAAAAGAAGTATTACAAGCTGACGATTATGGGACGTACCGGAAAGAAAAACCCGCGTCTGGGGCAGGATTTTCTGATTTGGGCGGATGCGGAGAATATCATTAAGATTATTTTAAATACCTATGCGTTTGTCAATGCCTATATTTCCCCGGATGCACCGGCAGGGAAAGAGCATATCGGCTATATTATTGACCGGGTGGGGTTTGAGGAATATAAGAAATGGGCGCTGAAGGATGTAAAGCTGATGCCGGAAACGAAGGTTAAGGAATGTATTTACTGGGATGGAATTCATTTTGACCGATAAAGGAGAAAGGACAGGGAAATGAAGAAAGTACAGTCAACGTGTAATTATTGTGCTTTGGATTGCAATCTGGATTTTTATGTGGAAGATAACCGGGTGGTGAAGGCGGTTCCGACGAAGGGCTATCCGGTAAATGATGGTTTCTGCTGTATTAAGGGGCTTTCCCTGGATAAACAGCAGACCACGGTTAAGCCGAACAGCCTGCCCAAAATCCGCCAGGAGGACGGGTCGATGAAAACGGTTTCCTGGGAGGAAGGGTTTTCTTACGTGGCGGATAAGTTAAAGGAGATTCAGGGAAAGTACGGGCCGGAGAGTGTGGCGGGGATCAGCACGGGGCAGCTTACCCTGGAAGAGTTTGCTGTTTTCGGTCATGTGATGAGGAATTACTTAAAGGCAAATGTGGATGGGAATACCAGGCTTTGCATGGCGACGGCGGTGGTGGCGCATAAGCAGAGCTTTGGGTTTGATGCGCCGGGCTATACACTGAAGGATCTCGAACTTTCGGATACCATAATCTTTATCGGATCAAATCCGGTGGTGGCCCATCCGATCCTCTGGGGACGGGTAAGGCAGAATCAGGTTCCGGGGCATAAGGTGGTCGTGATTGATCCGCGAAGGTCGGAAACGGCGATGAATGCTGATTACTGGTATGGGCTTCGCTGGCGGAGCGATCTTTTGCTTTTGTATACGGTTGCAAACCTGTTAATTGAAAAAGACTGGATTGACCATGCCTTTATTCGGGAGCACACGGAAAAGTTTGAGGAGTTTAAAGCTTTTGTTAAGGCTTATACGCTGGAGCGGGGCGCAGAGGGAACCGGACTTTCCAAAGAGCAGATTTTGGAGCTGGCAGAACTGATTCACCGGGGGAAACGGGTTTCGTTCTGGTGGACGATGGGCGTAAACCAGGGCTATGAGGCAGTCCGCACGGCGCAGGCGATTATTAACCTGGCGTTAATGACGGGGAATATCGGGAAGCCGGGAACGGGGGCAAATTCCATTACCGGGCAGTGCAATGCCATGGGGTCACGCGCCTACAGCAATACGGCGGTATTTTTCGGCGGCGGCGATTTTACCAATCCTGACCGGAGAAAGCGGATTTCCAAGGTGCTGGGGGTTGGTGAGGAGATGTTGGCGGATAAGCCGACCAAGACGTATAACCAGATTATTGAGGGGATTAATGCCGGGGAGATTAAGGGGCTTTGGATCCTGTGCACGAATCCGCGGCACAGCTGGACGAATAATGAAACCTTTGCCTCGGCGGTGAAGAAGCTGGAACTTTTTGTGGTGCAGGATATTTACGATACGATTGAGAGCGCCGAGGAATGTACGGTATTTTTCCCGGTGGTTCCGGGGCTTAAGAAGGAGGGAACCTACATTAACCTGGAACGCCGCCTTTCTGCCATGCGTCCGGTGCTTAAGCGCGGGGAAAATGAGATTTCCGATTATGAGGCGATTCTTGGCGTGGGGAAGGCCCTGGGGATGGGCGATGCCTTAAAGGGATGGGAAACACCGAAGGACTGCTTTGCCCTGATGAAGGAATGTTCGAGGAATATGCCCTGTGATATTACGGGGGTGACCTGGGAGGGGCTGGAAAATTCTCATGGGATTCAGTGGCCTTATCCTGAAGGGAAGGAAGAGGAAAATAAAGAAGAACAGCGCAGGCTGTACGGCGACGGAAGGTTTTTTACGCCGTCGAAGAAGGCACAGTTTGTCTTTGAAGAGGTAAGGGAGAATCCATTGCCCACGACAGAAGCGTTTCCATGGGTGCTCAATACCGGGCGGGGAAGCGTCGGGCAGTGGCACACCCAGAGCCGGACGAAGGAAGTAAAGTTTGTTGAGGATGTGTCGGCAAAGAAGGCGTATTTATATATGAATGACCGGATGGCACAGGAGATGGGGATTGGAGAAATGGAGGAAATCCAGGTTTATTCGATTAATGGGGAAAATGCGCGGTTTGCCGTAAAGATTACAGAAAATGTGCAGTATGGGGAACTCTATGCACCGATTCACTATATTGAATGCAATAAGCTAACCCCTTCGCTGTACGACAGCTATTCCAAGGAACCATCGTATAAGGCAACGCCGGTGCGGTTTGAGAAGATAGGATAAGCGAAAAAAACGGGAAAGGAGATGGAGAAGAAAATGAAACGGATAAAGATTGACCGAAGCCGCTGTATCGGCTGTCTGACCTGTGTAACGGCCTGCGTGGTCAGCCATCAGACCGAGAGCGGGGATGCAAGGAACAGGGTAACGATCGACAGCGGGACAAAACCGGCACCGATTTTCTGCCGCCACTGCGAGCGTCCGGAGTGCGTGTATACCTGTATGACTGGGGCAATGAAGAAAAACCAGGAAACCGGCTATGTCGAGTATCACAAGGAGCAGTGTGCAAGCTGTTATATGTGCATTATGTCCTGCCCCTACGGGATTTTAAAGTACGACAGCATTGCGCAGAAGGAGATTATGAAGTGCAATATGTGCGTCCATCGAAGCGAGGACGGACAGGCCAATCCGATGTGTGTGGAAAAATGTCCGATGGGCGCAATTACGCTGGAGGAGGTGCAGGCATGAAGTATGTAATTATTGGTTCCTCGGCGGCAGGGATTAACGGGGCAAGGGAACTGCGCAGGTTAGATAAGGACAGCCGGATTGTATTGGTTTCTAAAGACCGTGCGGTTTATTCCCGCTGTATCCTTCACCATTACCTGGCAGGAAAGCGCAGTCTAAAAGAACTTTCCTTTGCCGAGCCGGACTTTGCCGAACGGTTTGGGGTGGAGTGGGTAAAGGGAAGAAGCTGTGTGAAAGTAAACGCCAAAGAAAAGGAAATCGTTCTGGATAATGGCGAAAAAATAGCCTATGATAAGCTTTTGCTTGCCAGCGGTTCCCACACCTTCCTGCCGCCCGTTCCGGGACTTTTACAGGCGGCAGAGGGCGGTAAGGTCTGCGGTTTCAGAAATATTGAGGATATGGAAAAGCTGAAAGAAGCGGTTCAAAATGCTTCTCATTCTGCCCCGAATATCGTTGTGATGGGTGCCGGACTGGTAGGATTAGACTGTGCGGTTGGCTTTTTGGATCTGGGAGTGAAAGTGAGTCTGGTGGAAACGGCGGACTGGCTGCTTAACCGCCAGTTAGATAAAAAAGCCGCGAAAGTCTATGAAGATGCCCTGGGAAATGCCGGTGTACGCCAGTATTACGGCGTGGGAATTAAGGAAGTGCTTCTGGAAAAGGAACATCAAATCCAGGGACTTAAGCTGAGCGACGGAAGGGAAATTCCCTGCGATTACCTGGTGGTCACTGCAGGGGTTCGCCCGAATATCGAGTATCTGGAAGGCTCCGGGATTGCCGTGGATGACCATGGTCTGGTCTACGATGCATTTGGGCAGACCAGCGATCCCGATATCTTTGGTGCAGGCGATATTTCCGGGAAAAGCCCCATCTGGCCCGCCGCAGTTAAGGAAGGGCTTATCGCCGCCGCCAATATGGCAGGAGAAAAGCGGGAAATGACCGATTTCTTTGCCAGCAAGGCGACCATGAATTTCCTGAATATTCCCACGATGGCCCTGGGCAATGTCAACCCGGCGGAGGGTGAGGCCGTGGAAGAAGTTTTGGAAACGCCGGATTCCTACAAAAAAATCGTCCATCAAAACGGGAAAATTATCGGTGCCATCCTTCAGGGCGACTTAGCTTACGGCGGGATACTGCAGCAGCTTATTGCCCGGAAAATCGATGTAACCAGGGTGAAAAAGCCGATATTTTCCATTGATTATTCCGACTTTTTCCATGTGAAAGAGAACTTTGAATACTTCTATGAGGATTAGAAAAAATGTGATTATTTTAACGAAAAGGGATACTTTAACGAACACGAATGTTTTAACGAACAAAAAAGGAGTGACTGCCTGTGAAACGATTAGAAAATATGCCGGTACCCCTGCTGCCAACCTTTGTCGGTGCGCTGACACTGTCCAATGTGTATTCAGGAATGGGCTATACCTGGATTCGGCATCTGACCATGTGGGCAGCGACGATCATTATTCTTTTATATGTGGTAAAGATCATTCAATTTCCGAAAACCTGCAAAAAAGAATATGAAACCGTAGTGCCCTGCAGTCTGTACGCCGGATTTACCATGATTTTAATGATTCTTGGAAGCTATTATTTTGACTATGTTCCGGGACTGGGCAAGGCTGTCTGGCTGGCTGCACTGGCTGTTCATGCGGTACATATTCTTCTGTTTAGCTATCGAAATATGATAAAAAAACGGGATATCAACACCTTTGTTCCAAGCTGGTTTGTTACCTATAACGGGATTATGGTCAGCTGTGTGGTCGGCGGCGCGATGAATATGTCCGGTGTATTAACCTGGGTGGTTTACTATGGGATCGGGATTTACTTTGCACTTATTCCATTGATGATCTGGCGGCTGATAACAGTAGAAGTAAAGCCGCCGGTGTACCATACCATGGCAGTGGTTTTAGCACCGTGCAGCCTCTGCGTGGTCAGCTATTTAAACGTAATCAAGAATCCAAGCCCGGTGCTGCTCTACATTCTCTATGCCTGCGTGCTGGCTTCTCTGGCATTCATTGTACTGAAACTGCCGAAGTTTTTTGCCTTCCCTTTCGCCCCGGGCTTTGCGGGAATGACCTTCCCCATGGCTATCGGAATTGTGGCGACGAATAAGATGACCGGCTATTTTAACGGAACCGGACAGGAAGGGCTGGCTGTACTGACCGGACAGTTAAGCGGGATACAGATTTATCTTACCTCAATGATTGTCGGTTTCGTTCTCTTAAATTTCCTGATGATGGCGCTGAAAGTGGAAAGGAAGTAGGAACGGGAAAGGGAAGACAGAAGAAAGAAAAAGAAGCAGAAGAGAGAAAAATGCAGGCTGGGAAAGGGTGGAAATATGGTTGCAGGATATATTCTGACCGGCGGAAAAAGCCGTCGGATGGAGGGAAGGACAAAGCTGTTTTTAAGCTATCAGGGGCGTAGTTTTTATGCATTTATTCAGTGTGCACTGGATGTTTTTCCGGCGGTTTATTTATCTGTTGCAGAGGAAAATGCTTCCCTTTATGCTTCCATTCCCCTTCCCAAAATCGTGGATATTTATTCGGATGCAGGCCCCTTAGGCGGTATCTGCTCCGGGCTGAAATTATGCCACGGGGCAGATGCCCTGTTTGTCACCGCCTGTGATACGCCTTTGATAAGCAGGGAAGATGTGAAAGAAGTGATGGCGGTTTATCAGGCATACCGGGACAGAGGGGAAGAAAAAATCATTGTGGCAGAGAGCGGGGGAAGGGTGCATCCGCTGTTTGGCGTATATCCGAAGGCTGCTTTTGGGGTTATGGAGGCAATGCTTTTGGAAGGAGATTATAAAATGCGGAACTTGCTGGATAAGACGAAGGCAGTTTCCGTTTTACTCTCTAAGGGCAGCCAAGTGGGGAGAAATATCAATACGTTGGAGGATTATAAGGTGCTGAAGGAGGAAGTTTTATGTTAGCGTTAGAAGAGGCGGTAGAATGTCTGCTGCATCACACCCGTTCCATCACAGAAACCGAGAGGATTCCCCTCTTAACATCCACAGACCGCATTCTCGCTGCACCTCTTTCTGCCATGGCGGATCAGCCTCCGTTTCCCCGCTCGCCCCTGGATGGTTATGCGGTTCGCGGGCAGGATACTGAAGGGGCAAAGAAGGATTTTCCCAAACGGCTGAAGGTTATCGGGGCGGTTTATGCCGGAGAAGTGTTTTGCGGGACGGTAAAGGAAGGGGAAGCCGTCCGCATTACCACCGGTGCGCCCGTTCCTGAGGGTGCGGATACCGTGATTCGTCAGGAGGATACGGATTACGGCAGGGAAGAGGTAGAGATTTACCGTGCTTCTTTTCCGTATGAAAACTATTGCCGTCAGGGCGAGGATTACCGGAAAGGGGATGTCCTTTTCGAAGGCGGGATGCGGATGGACGGCATTGGCATCGCGCTTGCGGCGGGGTTGGGAAAAGAATTTGTTGAGGTTTACCGGAAGCCGAAGGTTGCCGTGATTTCCACCGGAGATGAACTGGTGCAGCCGGGAATACCTTTGCAGCCGGGAAAAATTTATGATACCAACCGTCATTTGATCAGCGGTAGATTGCTGGATTTTGGAATTACCCCATTTGCATCGCTGCACGGAAGGGATGATGCAGAAGAGATGGCAGAAACCCTTCTTGAACTTTCTGGAAAAGCGGATCTTATCGTGACGACGGGCGGGGTATCGGTCGGGGAAAAGGATATTATGCACCAGGTACTGCCCTTATTGTCGGCGGAAAAATTATTTTGGCGTGTGGAAGTAAAGCCCGGGGCACCCACGCTTGCGGCGGTTTTGGGAAGTACTCTTTTGATCTGCCTTTCGGGAAATCCGTTTGCGGCAGCGGCGAATTTTGAACTTCTGGTTCGTCCGGTGCTTGGGAAGATAACCGGGGATAAGCGTCTGGAGGTAAAGCGGCACCGGGCAGTGATGGCAAATGATTTTATAAAGCCAAAGGGGACTAGGCGCTTTCTTCGCGGTTATGCAGAGGACGGAAAGGTATGGGCCAGTGCCGGAAACCATGCCTCAGGAACGCTTTCGGCGATGGCAGGGAGTAATTGTCTGATTGAGATTGCCAAAGAACAGGCCGGGGCAGGAAAGGGGGATGAAGTATGGGTGTATCTTCGGTAGAAGTTCTGAAAGGGACTGTGGCTGCAAAAGAACCAAAACCAGGGGATGTACGCAGCCAGCCTTTTGTCTTTGCCGTAAGCGGGTATAAGAACAGCGGAAAAACCACCATGATCTGCCGGCTGATTCCTGTATTAAAGCAGCGCGGCTACCGGGTTGCCGTGATTAAGCATGATGGTCATGACTTTGTCGGCGATGTGCCGGGGACGGACAGCTTCCGGCACAGACAGGCGGGAGCCTGCGGGTGTGCGGTGTTTTCCAAAAAGAGGATATTGATTACCAGAGAAATAGAAGAGGAGGATGAACTGCCGAACGAAAAAATGCTCTTTAAAGCCTTTCCGGGAGCGGATATTATTCTCCTGGAAGGGATGAAAGACAGCAGCTATCCGAAGTATTTCTGCCGTTATCCCGAGAAAGAACTGCCGTCAGCGGAGGCACTGGCAGACAGGATTGAGGAAGCGATGAAGCTGCGGTAAATGGTTATTCTTAAAAAAGTTATTTCTGAAAAGGTTTACTGCTAAAGGTTTACAGCTAAATAAGCGATTTTACAAAAATTTTACATTCCCATGGTTTTGATTTTACATGATTTTGCTATCCTGAATTGGGTAAACTAAAGGTATCGGGTAAAGTTCGGTGCATTTTCGTGTGCTGGCATATTCATTTGACGAAATAGGAACATGTCCGTATGCGTCAGTATCATGGTTTGCTCAGCACATATCTATTTTTAACAG
>VSOC01000016.1:0-37479 GCA_009774615.1 Lachnospiraceae bacterium | reverse complement strand
GGTTTGCTCAGCACATATCTATTTTTAACAGGAGGGAAAAAAGCATGGAAGGTCTTGGCGTTTTGTTTCAGTTTACAGGCGGCCTGGGGATGTTTTTATATGGGATGAACAGCATGGCGGACGGCCTGCAGAAGTCGGCGGGAAGCCGGATGCAGCAACTTTTGGGGGTATTGACCTCCAATCGGCTCTTAGGTGTGCTTATCGGAGCAGGAATCACGGCAATTGTGCAGAGTTCGTCGGCAACCACGGTTATGGTGGTGGGTTTTGTCAATGCGGGAATGATGAATCTGACGCAGGCCGTAGGGATGATTATGGGGGCAAATATCGGAACGACGGTGACAAGCTGGATTGTTTCCATGAGCGAGTGGGGGGAGATGCTAAAGCCAGAGTTTTTCGCCCCTCTTCTGGTAGGAATCGGTGCGGGGATTGTTTTGTTTGCCCGGGATGCGAAAAAAAGGCAGATGGGAGAAATATTAACCGGATTTGGCTTTTTATTTATCGGACTGGATTTTATGTCCTCTTCCATAAAACCCTACCGGGATGCTCCTATCTTTGCCCAGGCATTTTCCGTGCTGGGAAAGAATCCGTTTCTGGGAATTCTGGCAGGCGCGGCAGTAACCGCAGTGATCCAGAGTTCGTCGGCCTCTGTGGGCATCCTGCAAACCTTAGCGCTTAATGGGATGGTAAACTGGAAATCAGCGGTATTTATCACCCTGGGACAGAATATCGGCACCTGTGTAACTGCCCTTCTTTCCTGTATGGGCGCACACCAGACAGCCAAACGGGCGGCGGTCATTCATCTTTTATTCAACTGTGTGGGCGCGGTGCTGTTCGGCGTGCTGATGTGGGGGATATTTTTCCTCTGGCCTGCATTTTCCGCCTCACCTATCAACAGTGTGGAAATCTCCGTTTTTCATACCATATTTAATGTAAGCAATACCATTCTTTTATTTCCCTTTTCCGCCCTTCTGGTAAAACTTTCCTGCCTTCTGGTAAAAGATGGAAAAGAAACGGAGGACGAAAAAAAGAACGATTTGGGCCTGGAAGCCGAGATGCAGCGCCGTCTGGACAGCCGTATCCTGGAAAACCCTGCCTTTGCCATCGAAAATGCAGAGCAGGAAGTAGTACGGATGGGGGAAATTTCGTTAATGAACCTGCGGATTGCCGGAGAAGCCTTATTGCAGAATAATGCCGCCGAGATGGAAGAGGTTATTGAAAATGAAAAAATGATTAACCGCATGGAACGGATGCTGACAGACTATCTGGTTAAAATCAACCATCTGTCCTTAAATGAGGCACAGCAGCTCGTGGTAAAAAATCTCTTTTACACGGTCAGCGATATTGAGCGGATTGGCGATCACAGCGAAAACCTGGCTGAACTTGCCGGGGAAAAGATTCAAAACCAGATTCATTTCTCCCAGAAAGCCAGCGCTGACCTTCGGGAAATGCTTTCTGCCGCCGCCGCTTCCGTAGAACACGCATTAACCGCCAGAAAAGACCACGATATGTCCAAAGTCCGTCTGGTGATTCAAAGCGAAGAGCGGGTGGACAGCCTGGAAGAAGATTTGCGGGAACAACACATCGAACGCCTGTCCAACCGGCAGTGCCAGACCGAAAGCGGCGTAATTTTCCTCGATGTCATCAATAATCTGGAACGGGTATCCGATCATGCATTAAATATTGCAGGTTATGTGCGGGATGAGGTATAATAGAGGGCAGCAACACTTTCTTAAATGATAAAAACCGACAGGAATCAGGAAAATACAGAAAAAGAACGGCGGCATCATACGCAGAAAGAAACGGTCAGCAAGCATATGGTCAGCATATGCAGGAGAACCAGCAGCAGATGCAGAAGGGAATAAACAGAACGTGAACACCATTTATATTGTTGAGGACGATGAAAATATACGAAATTTACTCTCCGTAGCTCTCACAGGTTTTGGCTATCAAACGGAAGCTTTTGAAACTGCAGAGGAAGCCCTTGTCCGTATGGAGGAGAAAGCGCCGGATCTGGCTGTATTTGACTGGATGCTGCCCGGAATGGACGGAACCGATGCTATTAAAGCCATACGCAGTAAAAGAAATCCAAAACTAAGCCAGCTTCCCATCCTTTTATTAACAGCAAAGGACAAGGAACTGGATAAGGTCGAGGGCTTAGACGGCGGGGCCGATGACTACATGGTCAAACCCTTCGGCATCCTGGAACTCTCCGCCCGCATCCGAAGCCTTCTGCGCCGAACCAGAAAAGAAGAGGAAGGGGAAAACAAAAAGCAAATCAAAGTCGGAGCAATCCAGGCAGATAAACAGACACGCGAAGTTTTCAGCGGCGGAAGTGCCGTAGATTTAACCAAAAAAGAATACGACCTTCTTATCTGCCTGATGGAAAACCACTCCCGAATCCTGACCAGGGAAGAACTGCTGAATAAGATATGGGGCTACGACTATGAGGGAGAAAGCCGAACCTTGGACATGCACATCAAAACCCTAAGACAAAAACTCGGCGACAGAAACGGAGCCTGTATTAAAACCATAAGGGGAGTAGGCTATCGGATGTTGGATACAGAAACAGCCCGGCAGGAAAACGGGTAACAGGTCAGAAAAACCTGACAGAACAAATCAGAGTATGCCAGCAGAACAGGGGACAGCAGGCAGATAAGATAAAGGATAAAACAAGGAAGTTGAGGAAAAGATTTTGCGGAAAGCCATTTTTATTCAGTTTATTCGTGTACTTTTAGCTGCATTGCTGCTGAACAGTATTATCTTTTACATTGCCAGCAGCAGCCGTATGCTGAAAACAGCAAGAAAAGACATGCTCTACACCTTAGAAACCCTGGACTGTATCCTGGATTATCAGGGCGATCTTAACAAACAGGTAAAGCAGATGGAATCCGTAATCGGAAAAAACCAAAGCCGCCTTACCCTGATCCTCTCCGACGGCAAAGTAGCTGCCGATACCGGCGTGGATGCTTCAGGAATGGACAACCATCTGGCCCGGGAAGAGGTGGTGGAAGCCATAAAAACCGGAAAAGGCCACGCCGCCCGCTATTCCCATACCCTGAAAAAAACCATGCTCTACGTCGCCTTCCGCTCCTCCCATCAGGATCTGATTCTCCGCCTTGGCGTCCCTTTCCTGGGACTCAGGGAATACATCACTCTTTTACTTCCCGCCGCCTGGCTCAGCTTTGCCATCGCTGTTTTCGTTTCCCTTGGCGCAGCCGATCGCCTGGTATCTTCCGTAACCAAACCCATCCTCCAGCTTGCCCATGAGATGAAAAAAGTTCACGGCAGCGCCATGGATCTGGAAATTACCCCATGTCCATACGAAGAAATCAACCTTATTGGAAAAACCGCCGCAGAAATGTCCGTCCGCCTGAAACAGTACGTCGAACAATTGGAAAAAGAACGCACCATTCGCCAGGAATTTTTCAGCAACGCTTCCCACGAACTAAAAACCCCCTTAACCTCCATCCAGGGCTATGCCGAACTCTTGGAACAGAACAACATCAAAGACGACACCATAAAACAGGACTTCATCTGCCGAATCAAAAAAGAGGCCGTCCATATGACCAGCCTGATCAACGATATCCTGATGATCTCCCGCTTAGAAGCGAATGAAATCAAAGAATCCCCAACCACGGTAGATTTGCAGAAACTCCTTTCCGAAATCCTAATCACCCTAGAACCTCTGACAAAAGAACTGGAAATTACCATCTCCGTCAACTGCCCGCCCGTCACCATCGAAGCCATCCCCCAGCAGATGCACCAACTCTGCTTAAACCTCCTCACCAATGCCGTCAAATACAACCACCCCGGCGGCCGCGTCCAGGTAAACGTACACAAAGCCCAGAAAAACATCGTCCTCACAGTACAGGACAACGGCGCAGGCATCCCCAAAGAAGCCCAGGAAAGAATCTTTGAACGCTTCTACCGGGTGGACAAAAGCCGGAGCCGCAAACAAGGCGGAACCGGCCTGGGTCTTTCTATCGTCAAACACATCGTAAACCACGCGCAGGGAACAATAGAACTCACCTCCGCCCCCGGAAAAGGAAGCTGCTTCACGATAACCTTACCGATCCGCACATCCCAGATACCCAAAGCGTGATTTCTGCCAATAAAAACAAATCACGCTTTTCCCTACCGCTCGTCCATCTCCCCCGACATCCGATCCGGATTTTCTTTATCCAGCGCCGACACAAACAAAAACTTTCGTATACTAAATAAAACCGCAATGGCAATAATCCCAATCAATGTTTCAATAATCGGCATATGATTAATAACCATTTCCCTGGCAACCGCAAACATCAGCACTTCAACCACCGAATCCAAATCATGGCGGCAGAGCATTTTCAGCAGCTCAATCCCGATAATAATATCAAACAAAGCCTGAAGAAAGTTATTAAATCCCCCACCCTGATACAAAACAAGAAGCCCGTGCGGTACAGATAAAAGGGTAATACCAATGGCAATAATTACAATAAATGCCAGAAGAATTTCCAGATAAATGGAAATATAGAAAATCATTCTTTGGATTTTCACTGCTTTTGAATGGGTTGCCTTCATGCAATTATTCCTCCTTATCCATCATTAATTTTAGCGAAATCTTAATATCAATATCTTAGCGAAAACCAAAAAAACTGTCAATAATTGCAAAAGAATTAACGATGATTTCCAAAAAAAATACAAAAAACACATCGTTTTATATGGTAAATACTGATAATTTTTTTTCCCAATGCCTGCGGTATTTTGTTTGTAATAGAATTTTAATAAATTACAGGTTTCCTACTTTGTCGTCTTGTGGTATAACTAAATAAGTATTTGGCAATATTCTGTGCACAGAAAACTTGCCGTATTCAGCGATTGAGGAGTGATGATATGTCGGATAATAAAGATTACATGGCGAGGTTAAGCCGGGCCAGACGCAGGAGAAAGAGAAGGGTGGAACCTTTACGCATAGCCGTAGCCGCAGGTGTGCTGGTTCTTGTTCTGGGGGGTGCAGGTTTCTTTCTCTTTAGCAGGAGCAAAGGAAAAACCACAGAAGTTTCCGAAACCCAGGAGGTTTCACCCACAGAGGAAACAACCCCTGCGCCGGAACCGGAAACCGAACCCACGCTTTCCCCGGAAGAAGAGGCAGAAATCGAACGCACTAACCAGGTTCAGGCCGTTTTAGATTCCTACACCAACCTTGGCTTTATCCAGGTCGAAGGCTATCTAAATGTGCGGGAGGCACCGGAAAACGGAAAGATTATCGGAAAACTGGAGCAAAACAGTGCCTGTGAGGTCTTAGAAGAGAGCGGCGAATGGCTGCATATCACCTCCGGCGGGATTGACGGCTATATTCACGGGCAGTATGTTACCCGGGGCGAGGAAGCCATAGAAGCCGCCAGACCTTATGTTATTCCCCGGGCGGTAGTCCTTGCGGACAAGTTAAATATCCGCTCCGAGCCGGTTACCGACGCTGCCAATGTAGTCGGACAGGTTCTTAAAAATGAGCGCTACGCCATCTACGGTGCCGTAGAGGGCTGGATACAGATTGAGGACGGCTATATTTCCGCCGACTATGTTGAAGTGCGCTATGCCTTAAATGAAGCGAAAAAGCTGGATCTGGTGGCGATGGCTATTGATATGTACGATAACCTCGTAATTTCCAAGGTGGATAATTACCTGAATATCCGGGAAGAGCCAAAGTCCGACGGAAAGATTATCGGAAAGATGACCAGCAAGGCGGCAGGAGAGATCCTGGAAACCTTAGACGGCTGGTATAAGATTAAATCCGGCAAGATCACCGGCTATATTTCCGCCGACCCCCAGTACACGGCAACCGGGCAGGCGGCAAAGGATATTGCCATGCAGGAGGCTGCTTTGATGGCGATTGTCAATACGGATATGTTAAACGTGCGGACAGAGCCTACCACCGATGCCTCCATCTGGACACAGATTTCCAAGGAAGAGCGCTACCATGTCTTAGAGCAGCTTGACGGCTGGGTACAGATTGAACTGGATACGGAGGACAGCGATAAAGCCTACATTGCAACCCGGGATAATAATGTCGAGGTTCGCTATGCCCTTGCCGAAGCAATTAAATTCTCGCCGGTGGAGGAGGCAGCACAGGCAGCCGCTTCCCTGCGGTCAAAATTAGTCAACTATGCCCTGCAGTTTGTCGGAAACCGCTATGTATGGGGCGGAACCAGCCTGACCAACGGCGTGGACTGCTCCGGATTTACCATGCAGGTGATGAAACAGTTTGGCGTAAGCCTTCCGCACTATTCCGGTTCACAGGCCCAGATGGGAAAAGCAGTAAATTCCAGCCAGATGCGCCCCGGCGATTTGGTATTCTATGCCAACAGCGGCGGTACGGTCAATCATGTGGCAATTTATATCGGCAACGGGCAGATCGTTCACGCGGCAAGTAGCCGGAGCGGAATTAAGATTTCCCCGTGGAATTACCGAACCCCAAAGACCATCCGCAATATGCTGGGGGATTAAGTAAATATCCGCGATTCATAATTTTGGATTGACAGATGACCGGATTGCTGATAGGATAAAAGGCAGACGAAGCGAGGGCGCTAGGGATTGGGCGCCCTCTTTTTGCTATAAGGATTGGGGGACATAGAAAAGGTTATGTTGCTGTTGCCGAGTGAACAGTAACAAGATCACATTGAAGGAAGGAGCTTTTACATGAGCAATACGTATCTGGCACAATATTATGGAAAATCTTCCAATTACACCGATATTCCCAACCGTTTGTATAAGGAATATAACGTTAAAAAGGGCCTGCGCAATGAGGACGGCACGGGTGTCCGCATGGGACTTACCCGGGTTTCCGATGTTGTAGGTTATGAGATTGTAGACGGAGTTAAGGAGAATGCCGAAGGTGATTTATTCTACCGCGGCTACAGCGTTTATGATTTAATCCAGGGAAAACCCGGCAGCCAGGGTTTTGAGGAAACCTGTTTTCTTCTGCTTTACGGCTATCTGCCGAGTAAAGCGGATCTTCGCAATTTTATCAGCATTGTCCGCAGTCTTTACGCCCTGCCGGATGACTTTTTAGAGATGAATCTTCTCAGGCTTCCGGGCAAGAATCTGATGAATAAACTTCAGCACGCAACCCTCACTTTGTATAATTATGACGAGGATAATCCCGACGATACCGACCCTTACAAAACCATGTTAAAGGGCGTAAATCTTCTGGCGAAATTCCCCTCGATTGCCTGCTATGCCTACCAGAGCAAGGTACATCATTTTGACCGGGGAAGTCTGATTATTCACTATCCCAGAGAGGACTATTCCATTGCCGAAAATATCTTATACATGCTGCGCGAAGATAAGAAATTCTCGCCCAAAGAGGCCGAACTTTTAGACGCCATCTTAGTGCTCCACGCCGATCACGGCGGCGGCAATAACTCCACCTTTACCAATGTCGTTATCTCTTCCACGGGGACGGATCTCTATTCTTCCATCTCTGGTTCCATCGGTTCTTTAAAAGGCCCGCGGCACGGCGGAGCGAATGTCAAGGTTTCGGAGATGATGGAGCAGGTCATTGACGAAATCGGCTATTCCACCGATGAAAACACCATCAAAGCCCTGATCCGAAAGATCCTTGCCGGAGATTTCTACGATCACACCGGTCTGGTTTACGGTTTTGGTCACGCCGTCTATACCGTTTCCGACCCGCGGGCAGAAATCCTGCGCCGATGCTGTGAAACCGTAGCCAAAGAGCAGTTTAAGATGGAAGAATTTAATTTCTATCGCCTGTTTGAGCAGTGCACCAAGGAAGTGATTCTCGAAGATAAAAACAAAGTCATCCCAACCAATGTCGATTACTACAGCGGCTTTGCCTACGAGATGCTGCAGATTCCCAGGGATATGTACACGCCGCTATTCGTTATCAGCCGTCTGGTCGGCTGGGTTGCCCATAACCTGGAGAATAAACTCTATGACGGCAAGATTATGCGTCCGGCGACCAAATATGTCGGTGAAAATGTAGATTATATTCCAATGAAAGAGAGGTAAGCAGTATGAGAAGCATTACAGTATTTATGGGAGATGGCATCGGTCCGGAGATTACCGACGCCGTGTTAAAGATTTTAGACGCCGCAAAAGCCCGCCTAACCTATGAGGTTTTTCGGGTAGGCGCGAAAGAATATGAGGAAAACGGGGCATTAATTCCGGAGAAGGCATTTGTTTCCTTTGAAAAAAATAAAATCCTGTTAAAATCGCCCATCACCACCCCCATAGGCAAGGGCTTCCGTTCCTTAAATGTAACCCTGCGTGAAAAATACGATTTATATGCCAATATCCGCCCTGCCAGGTCCAACGCAGCGGTGGTTACTCCCTTTAAGGATGTGGATATCGTGACGTTTCGGGAGAACACCGAGGACCTCTATGTGGGTGTGGAAAAGCAGATTGATGCGGATACCGTTCATGCGACAAAGATCATTACCCGAAAGGCCAGCACCAGGATTATCACCGATGCCTTTGAATATGCCCGCCTGCACGGGAGAAAGAAAGTTACCTGCGTACACAAGGCGAATATCTTAAAGATGTCGGACGGACTGTTTCTGGAGGTTTTCCGGGAAATTGCCGAAAAATACCCGGATATTGTGTCCGAGGATAAGATTGTGGATGCCGTTTGTATGCAGCTGGTGATGCGTCCGCAGCAGTTCGATATTATGGTTATGCCCAATCTGTACGGGGATATTGTTTCGGATCTGACCAGCGGATTAATCGGCGGGCTGGGCCTCCTTCCTTCCAGCAACTTAGGCAAGGACTATGCGATGTTTGAAGCTGTGCATGGAAGTGCGCCGGATATTGCCGGGAAGAATATTGCCAATCCTACAGCGTTTTTATGGTCGGCCTGTATGATGCTGGAGCATCTTGGCGAACTGGATGCGGCAGCCAGGATTCGCCGGGCCGTGGATGAGGTGCTTGGCGAAGGAAGATGCAGGACACAGGATGTCGGAGGAACGGCGACGACGACCGAGTACAGGGATGCGGTGATTGCGAAACTGTAGGGAATGAAATCACATTTTCTGCATTAAATTTAAAGAAGAACAAAAGGCAGGGGGCTGAAAAGACCCTCTGTTTTTTTGTGCCTGTGCCCGTATAAAAACCAGGTTCCTGCCGCATACTGATGAAGAATAAAGCATAAGAACTGACAGCAGACACAGACAACGGAAATAAACAGCAAAATAAACAAAAAAAGCAGAAAAATTGCAAAAAAACGCAGGAAAGGCAGGGAAATCTATGGGTCAGGAAGGACTTAGCAATGATGATCAGGAGATGGAAGAGTTAGGGCAGGTAACTTTAGAAGAAGAGGGGAAAAAAGGGATTCACCTTCTTAGCATTATCGGTGAGGTGGAGGGCCATGAAAATGCGTCAGGTAACAGCAAGACAACAAAGTACGACCATGTTCTCCCCAAACTTGCTCAGATTGAGGATGACGACCGGATAGGGGGGCTTTTGGTGCTCTTAAATACTTCCGGGGGAGATGTGGATGCCGGGCTTGCGATTGCGGAGATGATTGCTTCCCTAAGTATCCCTTCGGTTTCCCTGGTTCTTGGCGGAAGCCATTCCATCGGGGTTCCTCTGGCAGTGGCATCGGATTATTCCTTTATCGTGCCGACCGGAACGATGATGGTGCATCCGGTGCGGATGAGCGGGATGGTGATTGGGACGTCGAGAACCTACGATTATTTTGAGATGATCCAGGATCGAATCCTGCGTTTTGTGTCGGAACATGCGAAAATTGCCTACGATCAGCTAAAGCTTTTAATGCACAATACCAAGATGCTGACGAAGGATCTCGGCACGGTTTTAGTGGGGGAAGAGGCCGTAAAGGAAGGGCTGATTGACGAGGTAGGAGGAATTAAGGAGGCGCTTAAAAAGCTTCATGAAATGATGGAATGAGGCCGTGCTTTATGCAGGTCTGCGCATCCGCGAATGGCGTTGCTGTTTGGGGGGGCTGCGGTGGTTTTGAAATCCTTGGTTGCATTTTCAACTAAATTTTTGTATACTGTCAATGGTAGGTTTTTGAAAAACCGTGATTGATTTTATTTTGCAAGGATTTGGAGGCTTGTTGTGTGGCACAGGGAAGTAAAAAAAGAACGACCGGAAAGAGTAATTCCGGTGCGGGGAGAACGAAAAGAACACAGGAGGTTCAGGAGATACCGGAGTTTTTACGCGGAGAAGTGTTAATTATTGTATCTTTGGCTGCTGCGGTTCTTTTATTTCTCAGCAATTTTCATTTATGCGGTGTAGTGGGCGACTTCCTGCGGGGCGTACAGCTTGGATTATTTGGCGCGGTGGGTTATGTGTTTCCGGTTTTACTGTTTACGGGAATCAGCTTTTATGTGTCAAATGCGGGAAGTCTTAAGGCAGTGATTAAGCTGTCGGGTGTTACTGGTGTTGTGATTACGGTCTGCGGGCTTGCGCAGATGATTTTCGGGTTCTGGCCGGCAGAGGGCGACGGAATGTTGGCTTTTTACCGGGAATCAAGTTTAAGCGGCGGAGGCGGCGGGCTGATTGGAGGATTGCTGTCGTCCATGCTGCGGGCGGTTGTGGGAAATATTGGAACTTACCTTCTGCTGATTGCCCTATTGGTTATCTGCTGTGTGATTGTCACGGAAAAGTCCGTGGTTAATGCGGTGAAGCGGGGAAGCGGAAGGGCTTACCAGCACGCGAAGGAGGATGTTGCCCGAAGGAAAGAGGAGTGGCAGGAGATACAGGAGGAAAGGCGCCGGAGCCGTGAAGATAAAGTGGTTCGGGGCGTTGATTTTGGCTCGATTACGATTCATGAGGGGATGGGCGGCGTTTCGCCGGCGGCTTATCCTTTAGGCGCGCAGGAAGGCCCCAAAATGGCGGATGCAGGAAACGGCGGATACCAGGTGCAGGCAGGAATGGATGCTGTGCCGGATAATCCTGAAGCGAACAAAAAAGGGCCGGGAACCAGACGTAAGGCAGGAACAAACGCAGCAGAGGACGGCAGAACCGCCGGGTATGGACAGTCGGTTAATGATGTGCCAGGCGCCAATGTGCCTGATGCCGAAGCCGGCAGGTATGGGCAGGGGCCGCTTATTATGGGAAACTACGGGGCAGAGCCTGCGGGTATGGGAAACCGAAATCCGGAACCTGCGGGCATGGGAAACTACGGAACCGGGGCTTCGATGGCAGGAAGTGCCGGGGCCGAAAAGGACAGCGGGACAGGATTGTCGTCTGCGGATGTATTTTCCGGAAGGATTGAGGTTCCGCCGGAGTTTGTGGAGCCTGCGCCGTTTGATGAAGACGGTGAGGAGGAGAAGGAAAAACCGGAAGACCGTATGGTTTCCTTTGTCGGACGGGCGAACCGGGAGGGTCTGCAGGAAAAAGCTGCCTCCGTGGTGAAAAAGAATGAGCCTTTGTATGCACGCCGGGAGTTAAAGACCTTAGAAGAGCTGGATATGACTATTTCGGATTTGGAGGATGCTCTTGGCGGTTCTGATTGGATGGATGAGCAGGGAGAAGATGTTTTGGGCGGCTTTTTGGATGAGCCAGCGGAGGAAGATTTCTTAGATTCCGATTACCAGGACGATGAAACGTTTATGGAGGATGACGGTTTTGCAGAGGATGCCCGCTATCTTCGCGAGCAGAAAGCGGAAGCAGAGGAAGTGCCGTATGCCGGACACCGTGATGCTTTGCACGGCGATGGCTTGCGTGATGATGATCTGCACGGCGAGGCTTTGGCAGCGATGGACAGGCGTGAAGGCAGGGAGCGGGGCAGCAGTTATCCGAATACGCAGGTGGTTGAAGAGGGAGCAGGAGAAGACCTTGCGGATGAATATTTAGACAGTGGGGATGATCCGGATTTTGATGATGATGAAGCTTATTTTTCCGCCGATAAGAACAGTATTTTTATGTCGGAAGGGGAAAAACGGGTGGTGACGGCTTCGGGGAAGGTGATTGAAACCGAAACCGAAATGCTACATAAAAAGATTGAACAGCACCGGGAAGAAGCAGCAAAAGAAGATCCCGGGGCTGCAGCCAGGGCACAGATGAAGCAGCCCCAGCCTGTGGTGAAAAAGCCCTATGTCTTCCCGCCGACCAGCCTTTTACAGAAGGGAAGCCACGGTCAGAACGGTTTTTCGGATCAGGAATATAAGGAAACAGCAATTAAGCTGCAGCAGACCTTAAAAAACTTCGGCGTAGGTGTTACCGTGACCAATATCAGCTGCGGGCCGTCCGTTACCCGGTATGAACTGCATCCGGAACAGGGGGTGAAGGTCAGCAAAATTGTCAGCCTTACGGATGATATTAAGCTGAATCTGGCAGCGGCGGAAATCCGTATCGAGGCACCGATTCCGGGAAAATCCGCTGTGGGCATCGAGGTTCCCAACAAGGAAACAGCGATGGTTTATCTGCGGGATCTTCTGGAATCGGACGGGTTTTTATCCTCAAAATCCAGGCTTGCTTTTGCCGTGGGAAAGGATATCGCAGGCCAGCCGGTGATTACGGATATCGGGAAAATGCCTCATCTGCTGATCGCAGGTGCTACCGGTTCGGGAAAGTCAGTGTGTATCAATACGCTGATTATGAGCATTATTTTTAAGGCAGATCCGGAGGATGTCAAGCTGATTATGGTGGACCCGAAGGTGGTGGAATTAAGTGTCTATAACGGGATTCCGCATCTGTTAATTCCTGTGGTAACCGATCCGAAAAAGGCTTCGGGTGCCTTAAACTGGGCAGTTGCGGAGATGGATGACCGCTACCGGAAGTTTGCCCAGTTCAATGTCCGCAATCTTCAGGGCTATAATGAGAAAATTAAGACGATGAGCGGTCTTCCCGAAGAGGAAAGACCGCAGAAAATGCCGCAGATTGTGATTATTATCGACGAGCTGGCGGATTTGATGATGGTTGTTCCCGGCGAGGTGGAAGATGCAATCTGCCGTCTGGCACAGCTTGCCCGTGCGGCGGGAATTCATCTGGTGATTGCTACCCAGAGGCCCTCGGTCAACGTTATTACCGGTTTAATTAAGGCCAATGTTCCTTCGCGTATTGCGTTTGCAGTTTCTTCGGGCGTGGATTCCCGGACGATTATCGATATGAACGGTGCGGAAAAACTTCTGGGAAAGGGCGATATGCTTTTCTTCCCTTCGGGGATTCCCAAGCCGCAGCGTGTGCAGGGCGCATTTGTTTCGGATCAGGAAGTGTCTAATGTCGTTGAATTTTTAACGGAGCAGGGACTGACGGTGGACTATAATCCGGAGATGGAAAATAAAGTGGTTTCCGGGAACGGGATGTCCGCAGCAGCGGCAGATTCCAGCCGCGACGAATATTTTGCCCAGGCAGGAAAGTTTATTATTGAAAAAGAAAAAGCTTCTATCGGCATGCTTCAGCGTGTTTTTAAGATTGGTTTTAACCGTGCGGCCCGGATTATGGATCAACTGGCGGACGCCGGCGTAGTCGGCGAGGAAGAAGGCACGAAGCCAAGAAAGGTGCTGATGACGATGGAAGAATTTGAACAGATGATGCAATAGAAAAACCGCAGTACAAACGCCTGTTTGCACCCGAAGGGGTTAATGTACGGTGAAGCGTGTAGAATGGAGGAAAAATGAAGACAGATATTCAAATTGCACAGGAAGCAAAGATGGTTCCCATTAAAGACGTAGCTGCTGCTTATGGAATTACAGAAGATGAACTGGAACTTTATGGAAAATATAAGGCCAAGCTGACGGACGGGCTCTGGGAGCAGGTGAAGGAGCGTCCGGACGGAAAGCTGGTTTTAGTTACGGCGATTAACCCGACCCCGGCCGGTGAGGGGAAGACGACGACGACGGTAGGTCTGGGGCAGGCATTGGCAAAACTGGGGAAGAAGGCCATTATTGCCCTGCGGGAGCCTTCCCTTGGGCCGTGTTTTGGCATTAAAGGCGGGGCTGCGGGAGGCGGTTATGCCCAGGTGGTTCCCATGGAGGATTTAAACCTTCATTTTACCGGAGATTTCCATGCGATTACCTCGGCGAACAACCTGCTTGCCGCCCTTTTAGACAACCATATCCAGCAGGGGAATGCTCTGGGCATTGATACCCGGCAGATTCTCTGGAAGCGCTGTCTGGATATGAATGATCGGGTTCTGCGCAACGTGGTTGTAGGTCTTGGAGCAAAGCCGGATGGTTTTGTGCGGGAGGATCATTTTGTGATTACCGTAGCTTCCGAGATTATGGCCATCCTCTGCCTTGCCGATGATATGAAGGATTTAAAGGAAAGACTGGGACGGATTATTGTCGCCTATAATTATGCGGGAGAGCCGGTGACGGCGGCACAGTTAAATGCGGTGGGAGCGATGGCGGCCCTCTTAAAGGATGCCTTAAAGCCGAATTTAATCCAGACCTTAGAGCACACGGGTGCCCTGGTTCACGGCGGTCCGTTTGCCAATATTGCCCATGGCTGCAACAGTGTCCGCGCTACGCGGACAGCCCTGAAGCTGGCGGATATTACGGTGACAGAAGCAGGATTTGGTGCGGATCTCGGGGCGGAAAAGTTTTTGGATATCAAGTGCCGGATGGCTGGGTTAAAGCCGGATGCCGTGGTTTTAGTGGCTACGGTCCGTGCCTTAAAGTATAACGGCGGCGTGCCCAAGGACAAGCTCTCCGAGGAAAATAGCAAGGCGCTGGAAAAGGGAATTGTCAATCTGGAAAAGCATATCGAGAACCTGCAGAAATACGGGGTTCCGGTGGTGGTTACTTTAAATTCTTTCATAACCGATACCGAAGCCGAATACAAATTCATTAAGGAATTCTGTGAGAAGAGGGGCTGTGCATTTGCCCTTTCCGAGGTCTGGGCCAAAGGCGGCGAGGGCGGACTTGCCCTGGCTGAAAAGGTCGTGGAAACACTGGAAATGAAAGAAAGCCATTTTGCTCCGATTTATAAGGATGAAGCCGGATTAAAGGAAAAAATAGAAACCGTTGCAAAGGAAATCTACGGGGCAGACGGCGTAAGCTACAGCCCTGCCGCAGAAAAGGCACTGAAAAAAGCGGAGGAGATGGGCTTTTCCTCTATGCCGGTATGTATGGCAAAAACCCAGTATTCCCTGTCTGATGACCAGACAAAGCTGGGACGCCCGCAGGGCTTTACCATCCAGGTCAGAGATGCCTATGTATCCGCAGGCGCAGGCTTTGTGGTTGTGCTTACCGGAGCGATTATGACCATGCCGGGGCTTCCGAAGAAACCGGCTGCAGACAGTATCGATGTCGATGAAACCGGAGTAATTACCGGGTTATTTTGACAAGGAAGTAACGAAAAAATAGGAGGGAGGGCACTGTTCCTATGATGTTTAAGGATTGGCTGGAGGATATACGCTGTCAGGTGCTTCAGGGAAGTCTGGAGGTTCAGGTCAGCGAAGTGGTTTACGATTCCCGGAAGGCTTGTCCGGGAGCGGTGTTTGTGTGCATGGCGGGAAGCCGGGTGGATTCCCATGAATTTTGTTCCCAGGTTTATGCGGCAGGGGTGCGGGTGTTTGTTACGGAACGGCCCATTGCGCTTCCTGCGGATGCCACGGTGGTTATGGTGGAGAACGGGAGAGAAGCCCTGGCGCATATTTCGGCTGCCCGGTTTGGTTTTCCGGACAGGAAGATGGTAACGATCGGAGTGACCGGAACTAAAGGCAAGACGACGACGACCCATATGATCAAGACGATTCTGGAAGCCTGCGGGAAAAAGGTGGGCATGATTGGCACGAACGGGGTATATTTTCCCGGAACCTTCGAGCCGACGAGAAATACCACGCCGGAATCCTATCAGCTTCACCAGTATTTTTCACGGATGCTGGAAGCAGGATGCGAATATATGGTGATGGAGGTTTCTTCCCAGGCCGTAAAAATGCACCGGACAGACGGGATTTTATTCAGTTACGGAATATTTATCAATATTTCCCCGGATCATATCGGGCCGGACGAACATGAAAACTTTGAGGAATATTTTCACTGTAAATCCATGATTTTTAAGCAGTGCCTGACAGGAATCGCCAATCAGGACGACGAGCTGGTGATGAAGGCGGCAAAACACGGGCTTTGTCCGGTCTACGCTTACAGTTTAATGCATCCGGCGGATTTCCAGGCAGAAAATATCCGCTATCTTGCCGAGAAGGATTTTGTAGGGCTGGAATTTGCCATGAAGGGCAAAGTTTCCGGAACGGTTCGCGTAGGACTTCCGGGAAAATTCAATGTGTCCAATGCCATGGCGGCGCTCAGCGTCTGCAGTCTTTTAGGGCTTCCGGCAAATACGCTGACAGCCGCCCTGGAAAAAATCCATGTGGACGGACGGATGGAGATAGCCTTTGCCTCAGAAGATTATAAGGTGATTATTGACTATGCGCACAATGCTGTAAGTATGGAAAGCCTTTTAAATACCCTGCGTGACTATCATCCGAAACGCCTGGTTGTGGTTTTTGGCTGCGGCGGAAACCGGGCAAAGGAGCGCAGATATGCCATGGGAGAAACGGCTGGAAAGCTTGCCGATTTCAGTATTTTAACGGCGGATAATTCCAGGTTTGAGAAGGTTGAGGATATTCTTTCGGATATTAAGTCGGCGCTTATTCCCACCGGCGGGGAGTATGTGGAGATTCCCGACCGCCGGGAAGCTATCCGCTATGCCGTTACCCATGCCGAAAAAGGCGATATGATAGCCGTGATCGGGAAGGGACATGAGGACTATCAGGAAGTGAACGGTGTGCGGACGCATTTTCTGGATCGGGAAGTGATTGAAGAAGTACTGCCTGCAATCGGGCAGAAGAATGTTTGACAGGAAGTGATGGGAATGGAAAGGATTACGGTAGGGGATATCACGAAAGCCTGCGGGGGGCATTTGCTGTGCGGAAATCTTAATGACAGGCTTTTGCATATACGGCTGGATTCGCGGCAGGTCGGCGAGGGGGACTTATTCGTCCCTCTTGTCGGAGCAAGGAAGGATGGGCATGATTTTATCCCGCAGGTGCTTTTGGCCGGGGCCGGAGCGGTGCTGACCAGTGAACACCGTTTTGCCCAGGGAGAAAAAGCCTGGATTGCCGTGGATGATACGAAAGCGGCATTGCAGAGGATAGGAAGCTTTTTCCGGGAAAGAAATCCCCTTCCCCTGGTGGGCATTACCGGAAGTGTGGGAAAGACGACAACCAGGGAGATGATTGCAGCGGCACTCTCGGCCCGTTACCGGGTGTATAAGACGCCCGGAAATTATAACAGCCAGGTAGGGGTGCCGGTTACACTTTCCGAGATTGGTTCGGAGGATGAAATCGGCGTTATTGAACTGGGGATGAGCGAACCCGGGGAGATGTGCCGTATTGCCCGCATTGCCCGGGTGAACCAGGCCGTGATGACCAATATCGGTGTGGCCCATATCGGGCAGCTTGGCTCGCAGGAAAATATCTGTAAAGAAAAGCTTCAAATCCAGGAAGGGATGAAGGAGGGCGGAATCCTTTTTGTCAACGGAGATGATACTTTTCTGCGCAAGGTTAAGGCAAAAGAGGGATGTCAGAAGATCGCCTACGGAATAGGGGATAACTGCGACTATCAGGCGGTGGATATAGGAAAAGAAGAGGGTTATCCTGTGTTTGCGGCCTGGGATAAGAAGAGGAATACCAAGGCAAAGGTTAAGCTTTCCGTCTTTGGAAACCATATGATAAGCAATGCCATGGCAGCCCTGGCTGTGGCACGGGAAAACGGCATTCCCATGGAAGAGGCGGCAGCAGCGCTGGCCGGATTTTACGGGGCAAAGGGCAGACAGAGAATATTTAAGGAGAGAGAAATCCAGGTTATTGACGATTCCTATAATGCCAGCCCGGTATCCATGAAAGCTGGAATCGGCGTGCTCTGCGACGTGCCGGTTAAGGGGGCGCGGGTGGCTGTCCTTGCCGATATGAAAGAGCTTGGTTTGGAGGAAGTCGGATATCACCGGGAAGTGGGAAGCTTTCTGGCGGGGCATCCGGTGGACAGCGTGGTTCTTTTTGGGGAACTGGCCGGGGAAATCGGAAAGCAGGCGCAGAAAGAATGTAAGAATTTACCAAAAAAAGCGGATTTTATTTATGTTTTGGACAGGGAAGAACTGGTTTTATGGCTGCGCGAGAATGTAAAGCCGGGGGACGCCGTGTTGTTTAAAGGCTCGAACAGTATGGGACTGCATGCAGTAGTGCGGGAAGTATTTCCGGAAAGCAGCAGTTAGGATGAGTGCACCGTATGGAGGAAAAGATGGCGGAGTTTGCCCAGGTGATTATCGATATTACACATGAAAAAGTGGATCGGCCTTTTCAGTACCGGATTCCCCAGAGGCTGCGGGAAACATTGACCGTGGGCTGCCAGGTAGAAGTTCCTTTTGGCCGGGGAAACCATATCCGCCGGGGATTTGTGGTGGAGGTTTCCGACCGGGCAGAGATTGACAGAGAAAAGATTAAGGAGATTGCTGGGATTTTGGAGGGAAGTGTTTCCGCGGAGTCCCAGCTTATTCAGGTTGCATGGTGGATGAAGGAGCGCTATGGTTCGACGATGAACCAGGCGTTAAAAACGGTTCTTCCGGTGAAGCAGGAGGTAAGACCGCAGAAGAAGCAGTGGATTTTTTGTCTTGTGGATCGGGAGGAATTAAACCGGCTGATTAAGGAAGCTGCCCGAAAGAAGTACAGGGCAAGAGAGAGGCTTCTGCGGGCATTTTTAGCAACGAACGGGATTCCCATGGAACTTCTGGCGAACCAGATGAATATTACCCGGGCAACGATCAAGCCATTGGAAGAAAAAGGAATTCTTATGGTGGATTCCCGTTCCCTTGTACGCAATCCGGCAGAAAGTTATGTGCAGAGCAAGGAGGGCGGATGGGAGGAAGAGGGACTTACCCTGAATGCAGAGCAGCAGCAGGTGGTTTTGCAGATAAAAAAAGATTATGACGAGGGTATCCGAAAAACCTACCTTCTCCATGGGATTACCGGAAGCGGGAAGACCGAGATTTATATGGAGTTAATTGACTATGTCCGCAGTCTGGGAAAACAGGTCATTCTGTTGATTCCGGAAATTGCCCTGACCTACCAGACCGTTATGCGCTTCTGCCGCAGGTTTGGCAGCCAGGTTTCCTTTATTAACTCCCGATTGTCTGCCGGGGAGAGGTATGAGCAGTTTGAGCGGGCCAGAAACGGGGAAATTCCTATTATGATTGGCCCGCGATCCGCGCTTTTTACTCCGTTTCGCAGTCTTGGTCTGATTATTATGGATGAGGAGCATGAGGGCGCATATAAGAGCGAAATCACGCCCCGCTACCATGCCAGAGAAACGGCGCTTTACCGCGCCTCCTTAAGCGGGGCAAGTGTGGTTTTGGGTTCGGCTACCCCTTCCTTAGAATCCTATGTCAAAGCCATGCATGGGATTTACGGCTATTTTAAGATTAACCGCAGGGCCAAGGCAAACAGTGTACTGCCGCAGATTCAGGTGGTGGACATGCGCCGGGAACTGCAGGAGGGAAACCGCTCGATTTTTTCCAGGAACTTGGCGGCGCTTATCGAAGATCGGCTGAAGAAGAAGGAACAGGTTATGCTTTTTTTAAACCGCAGGGGTTATTCCCGCTTCTTATCCTGCCGTAACTGCGGGGAAGCCATCAAATGCCCGCATTGTGACGTAACTCTGACCCTTCACCGGGAACAGGGGCAGGAAAACCAGCTAATCTGTCATTACTGCGGCTATCATATCCCGCGTCCCAAAACCTGCCCGTCCTGCGGCTCTCCCTATCTTGCCCCGTTTGGAACGGGGACGCAGAAGGTAGAAGCCATGGTGCGTGAAGTCTTTCCTCAGGCCCGGGTACTGCGCATGGATTTGGATACAACGTCAAAAAAGGGCGGGCATGAGGAGATTATCGCTGCGTTTGGTGCCGGGGAGGCCGATATCTTAATCGGAACGCAGATGATTGTCAAAGGGCATGATTTTCCGGCAGTGACTCTGGTCGGTATCCTGGCAGCGGATTTATCCCTCTATGCCTCGGACTATCAGTGCAGCGAGAGGCCGTTTCAGCTTCTGACCCAGGCGGCGGGACGGGCGGGGCGGGACGAACGTCAGGGCGATGTGGTTATTCAGACCTACAGCCCGAAACATTACTGTATCGAGGCGGCAGCGGCTCAGGACTATGAGGGCTTCTGCAAAAGGGAACTGGAATACCGTAAGCTTTTGCACTATCCTCCGGTCTGTGCAATGATGACGCTGATGGTCGGGGCAGAGGATGAAACCCTTGCCGAAACAGCTATGGGCAAAGCTTCCCGCCTGATTTTAACCTGGGAGAAGGACGCAGGGGAAAACGGGCAGCTTCAGGTTATCGGGCCGGTAAATGCCCCCGTGTATAAATTGAATGATATATTTAGAAAAATCATCTATATGAAGAGCGAAAATTATGCTATACTAATACAAATCAGAAACCGAACCGAGGAACTGCTTAAGCAGATGGACGAGGCGGGGAAGGTGAATGTGCAGTTTGATTTTTGTTAGCTGTACGTTTACCGGGCAAAAGCTTTACTGCCGGTTCGGCGAACGACGACTACAGATGCATAAGGAAAGGAAGCAGCAAGGATTATGGCAGTTAGACAGATAAGAGTTTTGGGTGATGACCTGTTAAGAAAGAACTGTAAGCCAATCACAGCCGTTACTCCGCGGATACAGCAGTTGATTGACGATATGTTTGAAACGATGTACGAGGCAAACGGCGTGGGACTTGCCGGGCCGCAGGTGGGCATATTAAAACAGGTTGTGGTGATTGATGTGGATGATGGGAATCAGTATGTGATGATTAACCCGGAAATCTTAGAAACCGAAGGCAGCTTAACAGAATATGAAGGCTGTCTTAGCGTGCCGGGAAAGACCGGGAAGGTAACACGTCCTGCACATATCAAGGTACGGGCATTTGATGAAAATATGGAGGTATTTGAACTGGAAGCCGACGATCTTTTAGCGCGGGCCATCTGCCATGAATGCGATCATCTCCACGGCGGCCTGTATGTGGATCTGGTGGAAGGAGAGTTAAAAGATGTGGAAGATGTAGCCGAGGAAGAAGAGGAAGGGTAAATAAGCATGAACATTATTTTTATGGGTACGCCGGATTTTTCTGTGCCGGCATTACGGGCGCTGGTGGAGGGGGGACATAAGGTAACCGCCGTAGTTACCCAGCCGGATAAGCCTAAGGGCCGCGGTAAAGCCGTGCAGATGACGCCGGTAAAAGAAGCGGCGCTGGAACTGGATATTCCCGTGTACCAGCCGGCGAAGGTAAGAGAAGAAGGATTTTTACAGCAGCTTAAAGACCTAAATCCGGAGGTTATCGTTGTTGCTGCTTTCGGACAGATCCTTCCGCAGAGGCTTCTGGATATCCCTGCTTACGGCTGCATCAATATTCACGCCTCGCTTCTGCCGAAATACCGTGGTGCAGCACCTATTCAGTGGGTGATTATCGACGGAGAGAAAGAAACGGGAATTACGACGATGCAGATGAACGCGGGGCTGGATACCGGAGATATGCTGGAGAAGCGTGTTGTTCCCATTGATCCGGATGAAACCGGGGGAAGCCTTCACGACAAACTCAGCGCAGCCGGGGGAGAACTGATTCTTTCTACCCTTGAAAAACTGGAAAAGGGTCTGCTTACCCCCGAACCGCAGACCGAGGAAAACACCTGTTACGCCAAAATGCTGACCAAGGCTCTGGGAAAGATGGACTGGGAGAAAACTGCCGTCGAACTGGAGCGGCTGATCCGGGGCCTAAATCCGTGGCCCAGCGCTTACACCGGTCTGGACGGCAAAACCTTAAAGATCTGGCAGGCGAGGGTGTTAGAAGAAGAGTATGAAGGGAAGCCCGGATGTGTGGTCAGGGCCAAAAAGGATGATTTGTTCGTTAAAACCGGAAAGGGGACGCTTGCCATAACCTCTTTGCAGTTGGAAGGAAAGAAACGGATGGATGCCGGGGCATTCCTTCGCGGTTATCCGGTAGAAGAAGGAACGGTATTATCCTTTGTTTCTTCTGAAAAGTAAATGTTTAACTATACTCCGGGCCGTGTGTAACGGCATTAATCTTGAAAGGAGAATCGGGTAATGCAATACGGAGGATACAGGTACGGTTATTTCAGCTTTGACTGGACGTATCTTTTGGTGATTATCGGTGCAGTGCTTTCCATGGCGGCATCGGCCAGGGTGAACAAGATTTTTAACCGGTATGCGGTAAGCTTTGCACGCTGCGGGATGACCGGGGCCGATGTGGCCAGGAGGATTTTAAGTCTTAACGGAATTTACGGGGTGTCTGTGTGCCAGGTTCCGGGAAACTTAACGGATCACTATGATCCGCGATCGAGGACGGTGAATCTGTCCGAATCGGTGTACGGTTCATCCTCGATTTCCGCTATCGGCGTGGCGGCGCATGAGTGCGGCCATGTGATCCAGGATGCCAAAGGTTATGAACCTCTGCGGATACGGGCGGCACTGGTTCCCGTGGCGAATTTCGGAAGCCGGCTCTCCCTGCCGTTAATTCTTATCGGGATATTCCTGGGCGGATTTGCGCCGCTTTTAAAAATCGGGATTTTTATGTTCGGACTGGCGGTGCTCTTTCAGATCATTACCCTCCCGGTAGAGTTTAATGCTTCAGCCAGGGCTTTGCGTATTTTAACCGACAGCGGAATGCTGATGGAAGAAGAAACCCGGCAGGCCAGACAGGTTTTACAGGCAGCAGCCCTGACCTATGTGGCGGGGGCAACCGCTTCTGTTCTTCAGCTTTTCCGCCTGCTGATACTTTTTGGAGGACATAAAGATCATGACCAATAGCATAAACAGTCGTGAACTGATTGCCGATATTCTGACCGAAATTTTGGAAAAGGGCGCTTACAGCCATGTTATTCTTCGCCAGGCCCTGGATAAATACCAGTTTCTGGATAAAACGGAAAGAGCCTTTATCACGCGGACGACGGACGGAACTTTAGAGCACCTGCTTTCCATTGACGCGATTCTCAACCGCTATGCAAAGACGAAGGTGGAAAAGATGAAGCCTTTTATCCGCACGGTTTTGCGGATGTCGGTCTACCAGATACTCTTTATGGATCGGGTGCCGGATTCTGCCGTGTGCAATGAGGCGGTAAAGCTTGCCGTAAAGAGGAAGTTTGTCGGTTTAAAGGGGTTTGTCAATGGGGTTCTGCGATCGGTTTCCCGGGAAAAGGAGCAGCTTCTTGATGAACTTGACCCGCAAAATTTACAGAAGATGGATTTGCCGGACAGGAAGAATCCGTCTGTTTTTTCTGCCTTTCTTTCGGAGGTTTCTCTGGTGTCCTCCCTTCCACCGTGGCTTCTCTGTCTGTGGATCAAGGAACTGGGCTGGGAGGAAACAAAAAAAACCATCCTGGCGTTTTTTAAAGAAAATCAAGTCAGTGTGCGCTGTAACCAGTCCATAGCTTCGATGGAGGAGATTGAAAACAGCCTTCGCCGGCAGAATGTTTCCTGGAAAAAATCTCCTTATTCATCCAAGGTTTTACAGCTTTCCCACTATGATTATCTGGAAGGACTGGAGGCGTTTTCCCGCGGCTGGCTTCAGGTGCAGGATGTAAGTTCCGTGCTGGCTGGGGAGGCCACAGACCCGCAAAGCGGCGATTATATCCTGGATGTGTGCGCGGCTCCCGGCGGAAAAAGCCTTCATATGGCAGATAGGCTCTCTGGAACGGGCATGGTGGAGGCGAGGGATCTGACGCCGCAAAAGATTGAGCGAATCGAAGAAAATATCCGCCGCACCGGTTTAAAAAACATCCGTGCCGTGTGTCAGGACGCAAGGATTTTAACGCCAAAGTCCGTGGAAAAAGCCGATATTGTCCTGGCGGATCTGCCCTGTTCCGGGCTTGGAATTATCGGAAAAAAACCGGATATCAAGCTGAAAATAAATGAAGAAGCTTTAAAAGAACTTGCCGTTTTGCAGAGGGAAATCCTGTCCGTTATCTGGCAGTATGTCAGGCCGGGAGGAACCCTTATTTACAGCACCTGCACCATTCACCAGGGGGAAAATCAGGAGAATGTCCGGTGGTTTTTAGCGAACTATCCCTTTATCGCTGTGGATATCACCGACCGTTTTGTGCCGGAACTTAGAGAGCCGTCGATGAAGGAAGGCTGGGTACAGTTTCTGCCGGGAAAACACGGGTGTGACGGATTTTTTGTAGCTGTATTTCAACGAAAAGCAAAAGAAAATGATGAATAATATACAAGACATCAGGGAGGAAAAACAGAAATTCGTGGACAGACAGGATATCAAATCCATGACGATGGAAGAATTAACAAAAGAAATGGAAGCTTTGGAGCAGCCCTCGTTTCGGGCGAAACAGATTTATTCCTGGCTTCATGAAAAGACGGTGCAGGATTTTGATGCGATGAAAAATCTTCCCAAAACCTTGCGCAGAGATCTGGCCGGGCGCTATGTTTTGTTCGGTGCCAAAAAGGTGCAGGTGCAGGAGTCGAAAATCGACGGGACGAGAAAGTATTTATTCGCCCTTGCGGACGGCATGGTGATTGAGAGTGTGTGGATGAAGTACCATCACGGAAACTCGGTCTGTATTTCCTCGCAGGTGGGCTGCCGTATGGGCTGCCGGTTCTGTGCTTCCACGATTGACGGCTTAGAGAGGAATCTTCGCCCTTCGGAGATGCTTTCCCAGATTTATGAGATACAAAAAGACACCGCAGAGCGGGTATCGAATGTCGTTATTATGGGTTCCGGGGAGCCGATGGATAATTATGATCATGTCATCCGCTTTATCCGTCTTCTTTCTGCGCCGGGAGGGCAAAACATCAGCCAGAGAAATATCACGCTTTCCACCTGCGGCATCGTCCCGGGAATACAAAAGCTTGCCGGGGAAAACCTTGCGGTTACCCTTGCCCTCTCCCTTCATGCGCCCAATGACGCCGTGCGCAGGGAACTGATGCCCATTGCCCGGAAATACCCTTTAAAGGAGGTTTTAGCGGCCTGCAGGGAGTATTTTCTGACGACCGGGCGGAGAGTAACCTTTGAATACAGCCTGGTCAAAGGGGTGAACGATAACCGGAAGGAGGCAGCCGAACTTGCCGCATTATTGAAGGGCTGCCAGGGGCATGTGAATTTAATCCCGGTGAATCCGATAAAGGAAAGAAATTTTGTGCAGTCCGATCGGAAAGCCGTGGAAGAGTTTAAAAATGTATTGGAAAAAAACGGAATCCATGTTACTATTAGAAGAGAGATGGGAAGAGATATTGACGGAGCCTGCGGACAGTTGAGAAAGCGGTTTTTGGACGGAAGCCGGGGCGATGACCATGAAGATCATTAAATGGTGGGCCGAAAAGGGAAAAAAGCGGCCTTGGGAGAAGAAGGAAAACCATGGTTGGGAAAGGAGTGGTTCGGTGCAGGCAATTGGAAAAACCGATACCGGCATGGTGCGGGATATTAATCAGGACTATATTTTCGTTTCGACAAAGCCGGTAGGGCCTCTGCCTAATCTTTTTCTTGTGGCAGATGGGATGGGCGGTCATAATGCCGGGGATTTTGCTTCACGTTTTCTGGTGGAAGAACTGGTGAAGACGATGAAAAAACAAAAAACCGGTGTACCGCCAGTCAAGGCATTAAAAGAAGGAATACAGGCAGCGAATCAATTACTTTATAAGAAATCAACAGAAGAAATTTATCTAAGCGGCATGGGAACCACGCTGGTTGCCGCTTTTTATGAAGAAAATACACTTTATGCGGCGAATGTCGGGGACAGCCGTCTTTATCTGATTGGCGGCGGAATCCGGCAGATTACCCGCGATCATTCCTATGTGGAGGAGATGATTGCTTCGGGAAGGATGGTGCGGGGAAGCCTGGAGTACTGGAGAAATAAGAACATTATCACCAGGGCAGTGGGAACATCGCCCCGGGTAGCGATAGATTTTTTTGAAACCGAAGTGAAGACAGGGCAAACCATTCTTTTATGTTCGGATGGCCTGTCCAATATGATTGAAAATGAACGTCTGGAAAAAATTGTAAAAAATGCCCCCTCCTTAGAATCCGCTGCCCAGATCCTTGTGGATCGGGCCAATGCCAACGGGGGAAGGGATAATATTTCCGTCGTTCTGGTAAGACCCAGTGGAAGCGGGGTGAGTTCATGCTGAAACCGGGAACCTACCTTCAGGAACGCTATGAAATTATCGAACAGATTGGGTCCGGCGGGATGGCCGATGTCTATAAGGCCAGATGCCATACCTTAAACCGCCTGGTTGCCGTAAAGATGTTAAAGAATGAATTCAGCAGGGACGAAAACTTTGTCAACCGCTTTAAGATGGAAGCCCAGGCGGCCGCAGGGCTTTCGCACCCGAACATTGTCAATGTCTTTGATGTTGTGGATGAAGGCGACAGCCACTACATTATTATGGAACTGATTGAGGGAATTACCTTAAAAAGCTATATTGACAAAAAAGGGCATTTGGAGAGCAGGGAAGCTATCGGCATAGCGATTCAGATGGCGCAGGGAATGTCTGCCGCTCACCAGCAGAAGATTATCCATCAGGATATCAAGCCGCAGAATATTATTATTTCTATGGACGGAAAGGTAAAGGTTGCCGACTTTGGCATAGCCCGGGCGGTTTCTTCCAATACCCACGGCGACCATGCCATTGGTTCCGTGCATTATGTTTCACCGGAACAGGCTCGGGGCGATTTTGTGGATGCCCGCAGCGATATTTATTCTCTGGGAATTACCATGTTTGAGATGGTGACCGGACGCCTTCCCTTTGACGGGGAAAATACGGTGGCTGTGGCGATTGCACATCTGGAAAATCCCATGATTCCTCCGAAGGAGTGCAACCCGGATATTCCGGAAAGTCTGGAGCAGATTATTTTAAAATGCACCGAAAAGAAGCCGGAAGATCGCTATGATACGGCCGAGGCAGTGATTGCTGATCTGCGGAGGGCGCTGATCAATCCCAATGAAAGTGTTGTCGAGCCGGATGAACGGAAAAAACTGGAAAAAGCCGTGGAAATTCAGGAGAATGAAAAAGAAAGGCCGGAGAAAAAATTTCCGGAAAGAAGGAGGACAAAGGACGGCAGCACCGAGGAATTCGGACGTCAGATTGAGCGGATTTTTGCTGTGGCCGGCGTGATTGCGGCGATACTCATTATTATTGTGCTTGTATTTGTCTTCCTTCGCCTTGGAAGGCTGTTAAAGTCCGGGGGCAGTCAGAAAGAGCCGACTGCACCTACCGAGGAAACTTATGTTCCGGAAGTGACCACTGCGGCGATTGCGGAGGGGCAGGTCTATATGCCGGATGTGCGCGGGCTTTCCAGGGAGGAGGCGCAGAGGGTATTAGAGGCGCTGGAACTGCGGATGACCGTGACCAGCATAGAAAACTCGGATACCTACGATGTGGGCTGCATTATGGCCCAGGAATATCCGGAAGGGACGGTTCTTGAAAAGAATGTCGTCGTAAGCGTGAAGATGAGCAAGGGAACCGGGGCGATTGACCTGACGGTTCTGGGTCTGGAAGGTATGGAGCTTCAGGCAGCGCAGCTTTTGCTTGCGGGGAAAAACCTGGTGGTTGCCGTCCAGGAGGAAACAAATGATCTGGTTCCCTTAGGCTATGTTATCCGCTATGATCCTCTGGTGCTTCGGGACGGGGAAACCGTTACCCTTACCGTCAGCCTGGGTCCGGCGATGCTTCCGGTGCCGAATATCGAGGGAAAAACACAGGAGGATGCACAGAAAGAACTGATTGCTGCCGGATTTTTGCCGGAACCGGCAGGAGAAGCTTATCATGATACCGTAGAGCCGGGGGCTGTTTTTAACCAGAGTGTACAGGCAGGAACCATGGCGATTCCCCACACAAAGATTTCCTATCTGGTCAGCCTTGGACCCGAGAATCCGGAAAAACCGGAAAATACGGAGGAAGTTACCATCGGTGCGACCCGTTATATTGCTTCCATCGACAAACAGTATAATCTGAACGTGGACTTAGGGCCGGGCTACAGCACGACCAGCATCACCATAGCTATCCGGCTTCGCCAGGAGGTGAACGGACGGGAGGTTATCCGCAATCTGATGGAACCGCGGACGGTGCTGGGAGATACGCTGATTCCCATCTCCTTCCCGCGGATAGAAGGGGCGGACGGCGTGGAAACGGGCTTTGTAGAGTTAGTGGATGTGGATCGGGATAAGGTTTTAGTATCCTATCCGGTATCCTTTTTTAAGACAGAAGAGTAGGGCAGCGCAGGGAGATTTTAAGCTTACTGTTCACGCAGGTCTGCGCACTTGCTAAAGATTTGAGGAGAGAATGACAGGAAAAATTATTAAAGGAATTGCAGGTTTTTACTATGTCCATGACGGAAAAGAAACCGTGTACCAGTGTAAAGCCAAGGGGATATTCCGCAACCGTAAGATTAAGCCTTTAGTTGGCGATAATGTGGAATTTTCTGTTTTGGACCCGGTGGATAAGGAGGGGAATATCGAGGAGATTCTTCCCCGGAAAAACAGCCTGATCCGCCCTGCGGTGGCTAATATCGATCAGGCGGTGGTGCTCTTTGCCCTGGCCGATCCCAAGCCGAACCTTCACCTTTTAGATCGCTTTCTGGTGATGATGGAAAAGGCCGGGGTGCCGGTGCAGATCTGCTTTAACAAGCTGGATCTGTGCACGGAAAAAGAGAGTGAAGAGTACCAGAAAATTTATAAGGATGCCGGATATACCGTCCATCCATTAAGCGTAAAGGAAGGAATCGGCACAGAGTGGATAGCCAGGGCTTTGTGGGGAAAGACAACCGTTCTTGCAGGGCCGTCCGGTGTGGGAAAGTCCTCATTAACCAACCGGCTCCAGCCGGAGGCAGGGATGGAAACCGGAAAAATCAGCGAAAAAATCAGGCGGGGAAAGCATACCACCCGCCATTCCCAATTGATTTATGTGGAGGAGGATACCTATCTTCTGGATACGCCGGGCTTTAGTTCTCTGCTTGTGGATGCGGTGGAGCCGGAGGAATTGCAGATGTATTTTCCGGAATTTTCACGGTTTACGGATGCCTGCCGCTTTTTAGGCTGCGTCCATATCGGAGAGCGGGTCTGCGGGGTGAAAGAAGCGGTGGAGTTGGGAAAGGTGAGCAAAAGCCGCTATGAAAACTATTGTTTAATTTACCAGGAATTAAAAGATAAGAGGAGATATTCATGAAGAACATTTTAGCACCCTCCGTTTTAGGCGCGGATTTTTCAAGGTTAAATGAGCAGATTCAGAAAACAAAAGAAGGAGGGGCAGAGTATCTGCACCTGGATGTTATGGACGGGGCCTTTGTCCCCAGCATTTCCTTTGGTATGCCGGTGATTGCGGCGCTGCGCGGGTGTTCGGATCAGTGTTTCGACGTTCATATGATGGTGCAGGAGCCGGGGCGCTATGTGGAGGCGATGAAAAAGGCCGGAGCCGATTTGATCTGTGTCCACCAGGAAGCCTGTACTCATCTGGATCGAACCATTCATCAGATTAAAGAAGCCGGACTAAAGGCCGGGGTAGCCTTAAATCCGGCAACGCCCATCTCCGTGCTGGAAAACATCCTGGAACTGCCGGATATGTTTTTGATGATGTCCGTAAATCCAGGTTTCGGCGGACAGAAGCTGATTCCCTATGTGCTGGAAAAAATCAGGAGCCTGCGGAAAATCCTTAACGAGCGCGGGCTGGATAAGGATATCGAGATTGACGGCGGTGTTACCTTAGAAAATATCCGTCAGATTCTGGACGCCGGGGCAAATGTTATCGTGGCTGGGTCATCGGTATTTCAGGGCAGCGTTCTGGAAAATACCAGGGCATTTATGGAGATTCTTGGATGAAAACTTGTCTTTTAATTACCGGCGGAAGGCTGGATATAACTTTTGCCGGGGACTATTGCAGAAAACATTCCTTTGACAAGCTGATTGCCGTGGACTCCGGGCTTAAGGCGGTGAAGGAACTTGGCCTGGTTCCGGATATGGTTGTCGGGGATTTTGATTCGGTGGACCCGGTGATCCTTGAAGAATTTAAAAGGATTCCCTATATTATCTGGGATGTGCACGATCCGGAAAAAAATGAAACCGATACGGAACTGGCCTTACGAAAAGCCGCCGCTTCTGGATGTACCCGGGTTGTGATTTTAGGGGCTACCGGAGGCCGCTTTGACCATATGCTTGCCAATGTCTTTTTGCTCTATACCTGTCTGCAGCGGGGGATGGATGCCTGTATTGTGGACCGGCAGAATAAAATCTATCTGATTGAGGAAGAGCATCATTTTACCAAAAAAGAGCAGTGGGGGAAGTATATCTCGTTTCTGCCGCTGCTGGGAAAGATTAAGGGGATTTGCCTGGAGGGATTTTCTTATCCTTTAACGGACTATGATCTGGATGTGGGAAGCAGCAGATGTATCAGCAATGAGTTAAACGGAGAGGAAGGAACGATCCGTTTTCGGGAAGGAATTGCCATCTGCGTTGAGTCTAAAGATGTTTGAAAAATAAACCTTCCGGTACGCTGAACTGGACTGGTTAAAAAAGATAAAACTGGATGTTTTTTACATTCCATTTCTGTGTTATGATGTGGGACATAAGGTTAGAGATAAGGTTACCGTGAACATGTGAACCATAACCGTAGAAGAGAGAATCATCGTTTCCCCACAAAATAACGGAAAAAGGAGTAAAAAATATGGAACGGAAGAATGAACAGATTTATAAAATTGCACTTACGGGCGTGATGGCTGCCCTTTCCTATGTGGTATTTACTTACCTGCAGATTAAGATACAGCTTCCCGGCGGCGATGCCACATCCATTCACCTGGGCAATGCCGTGTGCGTTTTAGGTGCCCTGCTTTTAGGCGGTACTTACGGCGGACTGGGCGGTGCAGTCGGCATGGCAATCGGCGATTTGTTTGATCCGGTATATGTGACTTATGTGCCGAAAACCTTGCTGTTAAAGATGTGTATCGGACTGATTACCGGTATAATTGCCCATAAAATAGGGAAGATTAATGAGAGTAAGGATGAGGCCCATGTCCTGAAGTGGACGATATTAGCTGCGGCGGGAGGGCTGCTGTTTAATGTTATCTTTGATCCGCTGGTTGGTTATTATTATAAGCTTTTGATTCTAGGAAAACCTGCGGCTGATTTAACACTGGCCTGGAATATTACGGCAACATCGATTAACGCAGTGACCTCGCTGGCTGCCTCCGTAGCCGTATATATGGCACTTCGCCCGGCACTGAAAAAAGCAGGGCTGATGAATGTTTTTCTCCGTCCGGTACATAAAGGCGCAAAGGCATAACCGAGGCAGGTGACTTTCATGGATTTTTGTCCGCTGCCGTGCCAAAAGACCTGATGAACAGCAATATTTTGACCTTAAGCTTAGAATGAAATTAAAGGAATGATTATGGGAAGTATGCATCAGAGAAAGATAGCAATGATTAATGATATATCCGGGTATGGCCGCTGTTCGCTGACAGTGGCTATACCCATTTTGTCTGCCATGGGGATTCAGTGCTGCCCCGTGCCCACCTCCATCCTGTCGAACCATACGGGCTTTCCGGTATGGTTTTTTGACGACTACACCGATAAGATGGAATCGTATCTGGAGAAATGGAAGGAGTTAAACCTTCGTTTTGACGGAATTGCCACGGGATTCCTGGGCTCGGAGCGGCAGATTCAGATTGTTATGGATGCCATTAACGACTTTAAGACGCCGGATACACAGGTGATTGTAGACCCGATTATGGGCGATCACGGAAAGGCTTATGCAACCTATACACCGCAGATGTGCCGGGAGATGGGAAGACTTGTCAGTCTGGCGGATGTGGTGACGCCGAATGTAACCGAAGGCTGCATATTGACGGGAAGAGAATATAAGTCCTGGGGATGGAGCCGAAGAGAACTAGAGGAAATGGCTCGGGAAATCCAGGCGATGGGCCCAGACTATGTGGTGATTACCGGTGTGGGAAGCCGCCCGAAGGCCGAAGGATGGAGTGAAGGAGAAGAAAACAGGAACAGCAAAAAGCAAGAAACAGAAGAGAGAGGCAGCCGGGGGAGTCTGACGAATGTGATTTTAAAACCGGACGGGACAATTGATTTTCAGCGGAGCCGGAAGGTGGGCAGGGAGCGTCCGGGAACCGGAGATGTATTTTCTTCGATTGTGGCCGGGGCGGCGGTGCAGGGCTGGGATTTGCCATATGGCGTAAAGCTGGCGGCATGGTTTGTGAAGCTGTGCATTGAAAAATCCGATGCGCTGGAAATTCCGGTGAGCAATGGGGTATGTTTTGAAGTCGTACTGCCGGAACTGATTCGCAGATGTAATAGGTTGAATTTATAGAGCAGGTCAGGAGATTACGGTTATTTTGTTCAATGCCGATCTGTAGGATGGAGCGATGAGTATTCATGAAATTCCCGAAGCGGAATGTGCGATGTATGAAAAACTGCTCCTGTTGAAGCAAAAAGGATTTTTTCACGCAAGGGGCTTTTCATTCGCTGAAAAATGTGGTATCGTAGTAACCATAATAAATGATAAAACATACATGGTGCAGGGCGGGAAAGTGTGTGACGGCGCTCTCTGTATGGGATGGAGGAAATGATGTTAGATATTAGGTTTGTCCGCGAGAACCCGGATAAAGTAAAGGAAAACATTAAGAATAAGTTTCAGGATGAGAAGCTTTCTCTGGTGGATGAGGTTATTGCACTGGATGAAAAAAAGCGAAAAACGCAGGTGGAAGCCGATGGAATCCGTGCTTCCAGAAATAAGCTTTCTAAAGAGATTGGAAAACTGATGGGCCAGGGGAAGAAAGAAGAGGCCGAGGCGGTAAAAGCGCAGGTAAGTGCGAATGCGGCACGCCTCGCTGAACTGGAAGGGGCAGAAACCGACCTGGATGCTAAGATATTAAAGATGATGATGACCATTCCCAATATTATCGATCCAAGTGTTCCCATCGGGAAGGATGACAGTGAGAATGTGGAGATTGAGCGGTTTGGCGAGCCGGTGATTCCTGATTTTGAGATTCCCTATCATACGGACATTATGAAGCGGTTTGATGGGATTGATTTGGATGCTGCAGGAAAGGTGGCAGGGAACGGGTTTTATTACCTGATGGGTGATATTGCCCGGCTTCATTCGGCGGTGATTTCCTATGCCAGGGATTTTATGATTGACCGGGGCTTTACCTATTGTGTGCCGCCCTTTATGATCCGCAGCAACGTGGTAACCGGCGTAATGTCGTTTGCCGAGATGGATGCGATGATGTATAAGATTGAAGGGGAAGATTTGTACTTAATCGGAACCAGCGAACATTCCATGATTGGAAAGTTTATCGATACCATTACCCCGGAGGAGCAGCTGCCAAAGACTCTGACCAGCTATTCGCCCTGCTTTAGAAAGGAAAAGGGCGCGCACGGGATGGAGGAGCGAGGAGTTTACCGGATTCACCAGTTTGAAAAGCAGGAGATGATTGTTATTTGTAAGCCGGAGGAATCGCCGATGTGGTATGATAAGCTCTGGCAGAATACCGTGGATTTATTCCGCTCGATGGATATTCCGGTACGTACCTTAGAGTGCTGTTCCGGTGATTTGGCTGACTTAAAGGTAAAATCCTGTGACGTGGAAGCCTGGTCGCCAAGACAGAAGAAGTATTTTGAGGTCGGTTCCTGCTCGAACCTTGGCGATGCCCAGGCGCGTCGGTTAAAGATCCGTGTGGATGGGGAAAACGGGAAGTATCTGGCGCACACCTTAAATAATACCGTAGTAGCACCGCCGAGAATGCTGATTGCCTTCCTGGAAAATCATCTGCAGGAGGACGGAAGCGTGACGATTCCTGAGGTTCTGCGGCCTTATATGGGCGGGAAGGAAGTTTTGGTTCCGAAGAATTAAGAAGTCGACGAATCATCTCCCGTGTACTGCCTGTTATTGTTTACATGTTCACAGCAACGGGCAGTACACGGGAGGTTAGAAGGGATATACGCGGGCAGCAATGATGTGAAGCATAAGCTTTATTTTACCGGGTGGGAAAGAACATATTTTCTTACCTGCGCATAGAGATCGACCGACTGGTTGGCTAACTCCCGGCTCTTGGGAACAGCGGTCAGCCACACTGCAGTCAAGGTAATCAGCAGGATAAGGAGCCAGGAGAGGACGTCCAGACCTACGATAAACGGATATTCGGTAAATCCATGAACATAGGCGTTGATAAACATCGTAATTTCCCTGGTTCCTCCGCGGGATAATGCCCTAAAAATCTGGAGAAGAAGCTGGACGGCTGGGAAGTAGAGGACAAAGGAAATCTTCCATTTCGGCGTCATGGCGGCAAGCAGGAAGATAATGTTCGGTCCCGTTCCGATAAGTACGCCAACCAGGATAAAGATCAGGGAAATGCCGCCGCTCATGGAAGAATACACGCCCGCTTTAGCCAGATTGATAAGAATAAGGTAAAGAAGCAGGAAGGTAAGCCGCTTTTTTTTCTTATCTTCAAATTGTTTAACCTGCGGGAAGTCGGCATAGACCATATCACGGTATTCCCGATAGGAAGCTTTGATTTCCTTTGCATTATTCATGAGAAACTCTCCTTTCAGTTTATGGCTTTTATTTCTTTTCTTTACTGTTTATGGTGAACTACCCATTGTCTAAAGCCAATGGGCTTCCTGCTTCATCGACCTCGTAACCTACTATCTCCACAGGCGTTAATTCGGGCAGCCCCTGCCCTATAAGGCACCGCCGATAATCACACCGACAGCCATATCCATAACATTGCCGCGAAGGGCGAAGGCTTTAAATTCTTCGATAAACTTTTTCATGGTATTCCTCCTAATGGATTCTTTTGTCAGCGTCGGATGGACGCTGTTTTTTATGTACAGGCCCGCATATGGAAGTTTGCTGCTGACGCAGTATGCGGGCCGCACGGCGAGTAGGGGAAGATGAATCTTTCCTACTCGATTGTATCTTTCCAAGTCTACCATAGGCAGGACAAAATTTCAATAATTTCAACAAAATATAGAAATATCCAGTGCATTAAAAATTCCATGAAATGCTATGATAAAGACGGAGATTACATTGATCCGACTACAGGATTGGCAGGGTTTTCGGTTCATCCGTGCTCATCTTCCCTGTATCGTAACGGTCATAGGATAGTTCAGATTTCATTCTGGCCCACATACTCTCGCAGCGGGCGTTATCATGGCATCTGCCGCCTGCACCGGAAATATCTCAAACAGGAACACCCGGCACGGCACAGCTGCCTTATCCTGACCGGGAAATTGTGGACATACCTTGCCGGCCTGAACGAGCAGGCGGAGGAACGGATGGACTTAATCATAGAGCAGATGAAAGCCGCCGAGGGAGTGACCGAGGAACTGAAAGCCCAGAACCAGTTCGATTGGGTAGGCCAAATCCAAACTTTGGGATTTTAGGCCAGATGAACAATATCCGCAACCGGGCAGAAGAAATCATAAAAAGTAAGATGATTTATTCGTAGATATATGATAGAATTATTTCAGACGATAAATTGGAATTGAGTAACTGAGGCGATAGGAGGACACGATTTATGATCACCGAAGAGATATTGCATATTGCGATGGAACAGTCTGCCGAGGACATTAACTGTAAAACGGAAGACTTTCTAAAAAATCAGAATGTTATCGTTCCATTTCGTTTGGGAAAAAAAGCACGAAAATATCTGAAAGAGCCAATTATAGCGAATTTTGTTTCTTATGGAAATAATGTGGTTGCATCAGTCACTGAGGATGTTAGAGAAATAGTAACAGAATATGTTGGCAAATATGAATTCTATCACCTTTTTGAAACACCGAATTTGCACTGGTTGAGTAACAGACTGGCTGGGCATGGATATAAGATATGTTTTATGGCAGAATATTTTCTTCCCGATATTAATAATCTTCGTCCAATCTCCTGTGATTATGAGATGAGGGTTCTTGAACAACAAGATTTTGAAAAGTTATATTTGCCAGAATGGAGCAATGCCCTTTGCAGGGATAGAAAACATTTAGATTTACTCGGTGTTGGGGCATATGAAGATGAGAAATTAATCGGGCTTGCAGGCTGTTCTGCTGATTGTGAAAAGATGTGGCAGATTGGGGTGGATGTACTGCCAGAATATAGGAGAAAAGGAATTGCATCTGCACTTACCAGCGGACTGGCTCATGAAATACTTGAGAAACGAAAAATTCCATTTTACTGCTCCGCATGGTCAAATATTCGTTCTGCAAGAAATGCTGTAAAAAGTGGTTTTATTCCCGCTTGGGTGGAGATGACAATAAAGCCAAAAGCCATTGTTGATGAAATAAACGGAGAAGTGAAATAAAAGAAGGAAAATCATATGGAATTAAAATTTCCGTAGATTTCCAATCTGCTCCAATCATCACAGGGGAAGCTGCCCTTCCCCTGCGCTGGCTTTGCCAGCTACCCTTTGTGGACTTGCCGCCCGAAAATCTTTCAGAAAGCCTATTCCATTGAGCAAGCAAAGCTGTATAATAGTGCTAGCCATAAATGCCGTTTTTCAGGGCTTTTTCTTTCCCTGACAACGAAAGCAACGGAAAAACAGAAAGAAAATCAATCAGAACAGAAAACGGAAGGACAAGAATTGCTGATATTGCTGAGGAATTAGGCTTGAGCACTGCTGCTGTATCGAATGTGATTCACGGAAAAACAAAGAAAACCAATTTATTTCTGCATCGGTAAATGCACTGGCAAAAGAGATGGAGAAGGCAGATAAATTCCTTATGCTCAAAGTAACCGGAAAATGGAGTGAGATCCCTAGGTTTGCTTCCATATGGATATTTTAGGACTTATTGCGGTGTTAAGCTTTGGCCTGACCTGCTTCGGACTTGGATATACATTAGGTAAAGATAGTAATAAAACACAAAAATAACCGCCCTCACTCCCAAAGTTGAGCAGTTATTTTTGCTTAGAAATAAATTGAGCTAACCGTCTATCGGTAGTTTCCCAGAGAAGCACCTGTTAGCGCAGGTGCTTTCTTTGATCATAATATACCATAATGGAAGAAAAAATTCAACTATATTTCCAATTTTTAAAAACTATATTCACGTCCATTTCTTCTCTTTCGTCTGATAGTTAGAAAAATTTTCGTAAAATCACAGCATAAATGATGAATTGTGTCAAGAGTATAGGATGTTATTCGTTTTCTAAGCCACGCCCCAGGCGTGTTCGCAAAACAGCGTCAGCGTATTTTTGCCGGGGTTTGGGGTGTCCCCAACAAGCATTGCTTGCGAATGTTATTGGAAATTATAGATTGTGATAATAACTCTAGTGGATAATTTGCATTTATGTGCTTGCAGAACAAAAAATATTGTTAAAATTATGCTGATGGTCAAAAGAGTGATTACAGCGAATTTTAAATCGAGCAATATTGTTCCGAAGAAACAATGGAATAATTTTATCCCAATGGCGCTTGTGGAAAATCGTTATGGGAAGTAAGCAACCGAAAACAAGAGATAGACCGCCAGTACCACACTATTCCGAACCATAGAAGCTACGCAGCACTAGC
>VSOC01000159.1 GCA_009774615.1 Lachnospiraceae bacterium | reverse complement strand
AGGGAAGCTTACCGAAATTAGGGACAAGTTCCAGACATCTCTAAGCGGTCTTGGAGAAAGCGTTTCCCAGAAGTTTGTAGAAGTCCATACGGCATTTACCAATGGCTTAAACAATATCAAGTCATCCATTGATGCCGCTAAAGAATGGTTCTTTACCTCTGGAAAGCGTATTGTTTCTACCTTTGCGTCTGGTATTCAGTCCGCTTTTTCTGAAGCTGTTGAAGCGGTAAAGGGTGGTTTGCAGCGTATCCGAAACATGCTTCCGTTTTCTGATGCAAAGGAAGGGCCGCTATCAACGCTTACTCTTTCAGGAAAACGCACAATGACGACTTATGCCCATGGCCTGACACTGGCGCAAAACGCTCCTGCCGAAGCTATGGAAAAGGGACTTACCAGGACAAAGGCAACGCTTGAACGTGAGCCTGTAAGAAAAGTAAATCTTAAAGCCAGCAGCGAAAACCAGGATGAACATTTAGCAGACAGCGAAAGCGGCAATGAAACAGATGGAAAAACAGTTATCATTCAAAAGTTGATTATGCCGGTAGACCTTAAAAAGATTAAAGATCTGCAGACACTTCTCTCTATTATTAAAGAGATTGAAGATGTAACCAATGGCAATGGCGCAGAAGACCCTAGCTGGGACGCGGACATCCTTTCTGAACCCGTGTAAGAAAAGGAGGACAGCAATGATTTATGTTGAAGATGAACTGATAAAACTAAACGGAGTTGTCCTTCCGGGACTTGTCAAAAGTATTGAGGTTACAGAAACGGCTAAGATTGATGAACAGGAAGTCGAAGGCAGCGCAGCCAAGCCCAAACAGGCCACCGGCTATGAGGATGCAAAAATCAATATCGAACTTATTATTGATGATACGCCAACACAGACCAAGTATGAACGCTATGCAACGCTCCGGGCAATCTTTAGGATTCCCGGACAAAGCGTTCCGCAGCCCATTCCCATGATAAGTGAAGATACAGCGGCCCATGGGATAGAGAATGTTATCTTTAAAAAACTTACCCATAAAACCGAAAATAAAAAGGGGCAGATTACGGCAAACCTTGAACTGTGGGAATACATTCCTCAAACAATCGTTGCAACAACAAAGGCTTCTAACACAGCTGGGGCCTCACGAAGAGTATCCTCTGGAAATGTTTCTGCAAAGTCACAAGGCCAAAACGTTCAGAGCGGCCTTTCCGAAGAATATAAAAGTTATTTAAGTACAAAGAGAGGAAAGTCACCAGCAACCGATAATGCAGGTTCAGCAGCCGCATTAAATAAAATTTCACAACTGCCCTATTAAAGGAGGAAAATGTGGAGATTACCGAATTATACTATCCACAGGCAGCGGCTCAGGCAGGTTCTTATACCTTCAATCAGGGAATCGAGGTCGAGGTATACTCTGCAAAGTCATCTTATTTTGACTGGGCAAAGATACGTTTCACCGAAAACTACCGCCCCCAAATCATGCTGAATACAAAAGAACCGGCAGCGATACTGCTTGGCTACCATGATGCACTTGATAAGGTATTCTCGGGCTATATCGCCGCCGCTTATAATGGCGGAGCATCCATGAATGAGATTCTGCTGAAAGATGAAATGTTAATTATGGAAAACACCATCATCAATGATACATTTCTTGATACAACGCCGCAGGAGATGGTTGCTTTTATCTTATCCCAGGCAGGATTTTCGGAAATGAAACTTTCATCGGCCCTATATCCAACCCGCAGGACGCTTCCCATTAGAAAACAAAATGCGGTTCAGGCGATAAATACGGTCAATGCCGCATGGGGCCTTAAAGTTCCGTTCTTTTTTTCTGGCGGTATCTTTTACTGGAATGAAAAACCGGAGCAAAAGAAAGTCTACACCTTTGAGTATGGGGTGAACATTATCGGGTTAAATCGTACCGGAGGCATATGGGAACTTGAAACGGTTTCCGCACCCTTCGTGAAACATTCCCATAAAATCCATGTTATTCATCCGCAAATTACAGAAGAGGTCGAGGTTTTAAAAGTGGTTTCAACAACCAATGATTCTGGATTTATCCGTACATATATTTATTTTTAGTCTTAGAGGAGGATGCCATGCTTGAAGAAGTGGTTAAAGTCATTACAAAAAAGATTATTTCTTCGGACTATCCGCATTTGAAGACGCCTTCGGTTGTCTTTGCAAGGATTGATTCCGTGAAAATCTGTGGTACTTTTGAGGCTGATGATTTAACGATTGCGGATAAAACGAAAGAACAGACATTTGCGGCAAAGATTACCGCCAATGTTTTCGAGTACAGCCTGGTTGTAATTGACCGGTTTGGCAATGTCAATAACAACTTTCCTGTATTGCCGGGAATTAAGTCTAAGAAACCATTTCAGGCAGGCGCTGTAGTTGCCATTGCTTTTGCTTATGGAGATATTGAACCCGTAATTATCGGGGAGGTAAGCCTATGACAGGACTATCCGATGCCGACATCCGTTTAAACAACAACTGGCAGCTCACCCAGGCTGCTGATGGTGACGCTCCCATTGGTTCTGGACTAGATTGTCTTTATCAAAATATTGCTCTTGAAGCACTTACACAGCCAGGCGATGTTTTCTATGATTTGGATTTTGGCTGGGGGCTTTATGATTTCATCCAATCCGAAGATTCTGAATTAATACGCCTTGAGATTACAGAGCGGGCAAAGATGAAACTGAAAAAACGTGAGGTTATCCTTCCAGAAAGCATCAGGGTTAGGATTGAATATGATGACGATAGCTTTTTGCTTTATTGCCAATTTACGTTTAATGAAGAAAATGAACCGCGAAACCTAAACATTATTATCGGTGCGGTTACAGTGGAGGTTAATGCAGTATGATTGATAAAGAGATCCTTAATACTGTCCTTCCGGTTCCAGACCTTATGGATTTAAAAGATGAAAAAATCGCAGAGTTGAAAGAGGATGGATTTGTAATAACAAACTTTCATTCCGGCGGAGTATTCTACACGATACTTATGATTGTGCTTCGCATAAAGATCGAACTTATTCAGCTTGCCCGGACAATCTTAAACAACATGTTTGTTTCCCATGCCTCAGGTGTGTGGCTTGATTTAAAGATGGCTGATTACTCTAAAAAGCGCAAAAAGGCACAGAAAACGCAGGGTGTTATCACGGTAAGCCGTCTGGATGCAGAGGGAGAAGCCGTAAAAATTCCAAAAGGGCACGTCTTTAAGACCGTGAGGGATATTAATGGGGATGAGCTCCGGTTCTTTTCCAGCAGCGCGATTGTACTTCAAAAGGGAGCCATATCCGTGGATGTGCCTGTAGAGGCAGAAATGGAAGGAATCCGCTATAATGTGCCTGCGGGACAGATTACCCGAAGCCTTACCTATCTTGGAAATATCAGCATAACGAATAATAATGACTGGATAACGCAGGAGGGAAGCGATATGGAGGATGATGAAAGTGCCAGAACACGGACGCTTAGGTCATGGGCGGAACTGGCGCAGCGGGCAACCGAAGACAGCTTTATCAATGCTGCGGAAAGCGTTCCTGGTGTTTTATTTGCGCAGGCGGATTGCAGCCATCCCCGAGGCCAAGGAACCGTTGATGTCATTGTAACAGGAACCGCAGGAGAAGCAACCGAGGGCCTTCTTGAAGCTGTGCGGGTGGAAGTGGAGAAAATCGCAGGGCCTTATGATAACCTTTTGGTTAAGTCATCCGTTACTGTGCCACAGGACATTGCCATTACGGTCACTACTGCCGATACATCCGCAGATGAAGAAATCAGCCTTTACATTACGACTATTCTTACCGAACTGCTGACTGTCCGAAAAGGAAGAAAACTTTATGAGTTAAACCTTTCTGACATCAACCATGCAATCCGAAGCCGGTACAGCAGCGCAACGAATGTCACAATCACCGTTCCAGAGCAGGATATTAAACTGGAAAAAGATAAAGTGATTATTCTTGGAGATGTCACCATAACCATCAGACGGGAGTGAACGTTCGGAAAAACATCTATCTGCATTTGTATAGAAACAAGCACAGAATCGAGGAAAAGATGAAGCAATTTGACCAGTTTGGCGACTATATGTTCGACCTGTTATTTGCTCCTTTAAAAAGAGGGAAACGGGCGGTTAATCAGTTCCATATTTTTTTCAAGGTTATTGGACGTGAGTTTGATGATATAAAAGAGGTATTCTTTCGAGTGAGGGATGAAGCAAATGTTATCAGTGCTTCTCCGGTAATGCTTTCTGTATATGGCCAAGATCGGGATATGCCGCGTCTGCCGGAAGAAGATACCGAAAGCTATCGCACTCGCCTTTCCATGAAAGCCCTTATTGCCAGAATGGCTGGGACAAGAGAAGGGATACTTTTAGGCTTGGCAGCGCTTGGATATAGAAGCTGTGATATTAAACCGCTTGTTTACAGAGATCCGGAAAGATGGGCAGAATTCCTTGTCCAAATCCATTGCAGCCTGGATGATTCCATGCCCGTCAGCAGCATGATTAAAAAGGTAGTGCGAGAACTAAAACCGGGAAGTGCGAAGGATAACTATGGCATTGATTTTTCCACAACCCAGGAAGTTAAAATTGTATACAGCAATCAGATCATTTTCTCCGCCGTGTTTTACCCCCAGTTTAATCTTCCAGAACTTCTCCTGGACGGAAGCTGGGATCTGGACGGGAGCAAAACTCTTGATGGATATGACGGAGATGGAAGGATAGACCTTTATCCGGTGGAAATGGGGTTCCAGGTAAAGGTAAATGAAGTCCTGCTGGAAAAAACAGGGATTATTTTTTTGCTTGAATCCAGTCACGAGATGGCAAGTGAACAGGAAATTAAGATACAGGCTTCGGTAGTTCATCATGGAGTAAGCAAAGAAAGCATTACCATACAGACAGAAGCAGAAGTCAACGTCGGGACGGGAGAAATTTTGATGGAGAATCAAAACTTTCTTGATGGCATCTGGGAACTGGATGGAAGCAGGGAATTAAACGGCGGAAGTTATCAGTGGTGAATCTTAGAGATAAGTCATAACTGGTATTTCTAAAATGAAGGAGGTTTATATTTATGGATAATGCAGGTGTAACCACTGTCACAGGACGGAAAAAACTGTGCAGAGCCCATGCCGGGGACATAACACTTCCGGCAATAACGAAGATGGCTTGGGGAAATGGCGGAGTTGATGAAAGTGGGCAGCCGATTACTACGACAGGAAATGAAATTGGGCTGTATAATCAACTTTTGGTGAAGGATATTGAATCCCATGAATACAATGAAGACCAGACAACTTGTCTGTATAAGGCTACATTGGAAGCTGGGGAACTGGATGGGGAGGAAATATCCGAGATGGGACTGATTGATGCAGATGGGGACTTGGTGGTATACAGAAGCTTCGGACGCAAGTTTAAGGACGCAGATATTCCACAGACTTACCAAATAAGTGAGATTTTCCGGGCAAAATAAGAGGGGTAAAATATAGATGGAATTTATAGATGTTAAAGAAACACCCGAGTTTTCTTTAAAAGTAATAAAATGGAACAGAAAGACAAAAGCAAGCGGCGAAGAGATGGCGAAAGAAGTAATTGAACCGCTCCTAAATAATGATAATTATTTGGACAAAAATAAAGCAGATGTCAACCATACTCATGATGATATGACGGCGGCAACGGCTGACAAGAATGGCAAAGCTGGTCTGGTGCCAGCACCAGATGCAGGGAGTGCTGACCGCTATTTAAGGTCCGATGGTACCTGGCATAAGCCGCCAAACGATAACACTACTTATGGAAACATGAGCGGCGCAACTGCAAGCGCAGCCGGTAAAGCAGGATTAGTGCCCGCACCAGCGAAAGGGAACGCTGACCGCTATTTAAGATCCGATGGTACGTGGCAGAAACCGCCAAATGATAACACTACCTACAGCAATATGACTGCTGCCTCTGCAAGTGCTGCCGGGAAAGCAGGATTAGTCCCTGCACCAGCAGCAGGAGCACAGGGGAAGTATTTAAGAGGAGATGGCACTTGGCAAACACCGCCAGACACGAATACGACCTATGGTGCCGCTACCCAGAGCGCAGCCGGACTAATGAGCGCAGCGGACAAGAAGAAACTGGATGAGGTGGCTTCAGGGGCAAATGTTACGCCATCAGGGCTAATGAGCGGGTATGTGAGAACGGGGCGGAAGGCGGGGACGACGATCGGACAATATGCTACAGCGTCAGGAAACGACACAACGGCTTCCGGATATGCTGCTCATACAGAAGGAGAGAGTACGACAGCATCTGGTGAACGTTCTCATGCAGAAGGACATAGTACAACTGCGTCAGATTTGAGTGCTCATGCCGAAGGAACCGGTTCAGAAGCAACAGGACGATATTCTCATGCGGAAGGGGGAACTACTATAGCTTCAAGCAGTGCCTCTCATTCAGAAGGATGGTATACAACAGCATCGGGGCCACATTCTCACTCGGAAGGAAAAGAAACAACAGCATCAGGAGAGAATTCTCATGCTGAGGGAAACAACACAACAGCATCAGGTAATAATTCTCATGCTGGAGGGAGTGGCACAATAGCATCATCTTATGCGCAAACAGCTATAGGTTATTATAATGTGCAATATGGTACAAGCGCAAATTCAATCAACTCATATTTTATTGTTGGAAATGGAAGTTCTTCTGCTCGCTCCAATGCTTTTCGCGTTCATTATGATGGTGCAGCATATGGAAAAAAAGCTTATAATACCTCTGGTGCCGATTATGCGGAATATTTTGAGTGGTTGGACGGAAACCCAGAAACTGAAGACCGACGGGGCTATTTTGTAACCCTCAACGGAGATAAAATCCGCATAGCCAATTCGACGGATGATTATATTCTCGGTGTAATATCTGGGCGACCATCTGTTATCGGTAATTCTGACCCAGACGACTGGCACGGGCATTTCCTTGTTGATGATTTTGGTGATTTTATTATAGAAAAAGTCATCGAAAAGCGAAAAGAATATCATGTTGAGGAGATAGAAGAAACCTATCTGGATGAGGATGGAACTGAAAAGGTAAGGCTTGTGCCTCAAATGGTAGAAGATGAAATTGAGGAAGAAGTTGATTCCTATGTTTTGAATCCTGATTACGACCCAGACCGACCATACGCCCCACGGTCGGAACGTCCTGAATGGGCGGCTGTAGGTATGCTGGGTGTTCTCCTGGTGCGTGATGATGGAACCTGCCAGGTAAACAGTTACTGCAAGACTACCGATAGTGGCGTAGCTACAGCCAGCGAAACCGGTTGGCGGGTGATTGCACGGATGAATGAGCATCTGGTAAAAATTGTCTTTCGGTAAAAAATCGAGTCCTAATATAGATTTATTATAATCAAACTATATTAGGGCTTTAAACGTGCAATTTCTCATTTATTTTGTCTGTATTTCTCAAAAATCTTGTCCGGCTACA
>VSOC01000158.1 GCA_009774615.1 Lachnospiraceae bacterium | reverse complement strand
ATATTTGCGAATTACTGTAGAAAATGATGACATAATTTTAAATATTTACTAAAATAACTCCGAAAAATCCATAAAATTAAAGAAAAAATCAAAATTTTTATGTATATATGTGCAGAGCACTGAAAAGACTAAAGGGAACATATGACAATCCTTTAATATTTTGAGCGCAAAAGCAGCCAATCTGGAAAATGAGGCAGATTGGCTGTTACACATGGTTTATTTTATCTGGTAGTTTCCCGTTCGATTAACATTACCGGGAGCAGGGTTCTTTTGGGAATGATTTTTCCGCTGGAGTGTTCGAAAAGCAGACGAACAGCTATCTCGGCCATTTCTTTAATGGGCTGGTGGATGGTGGTTAGCTTTGGTGCAGTCAGAGAAGAAATTGTTACATCATCAAATCCGATAATTTTAAGCTTTTCCGGCACAGGCAGTTTAAGCTTATAGCAGACCTGCAGAGCCTGGGCAGCGATAATATCGCTGTTGGCAAAGAGCCCATCGGTTTCCGGGTGTTTACGCAAAGCCTGTTCAAGCATTTCTTCATAGTTCATACTGTAAAACTGATCTTCTTCGGTCATCAGTTCAATAAATGGTATTTTGTGTTGGCGGCAGATTTCCTGAAAACCCTCAGAGCGCAGATCCGCAGGCATAGGCAGACTGCGGTTTAAGCTGCCTACGTGCATCAGATGTCTGCATCCGCAGGAAATAAGTTTTTCTGCGGCAAGTTTTCCGCCTTGGTAGTTGTCGCACTCTACGGATGCCGTCCCGCTGTCTAAAAAACGCTCCATTGTAATCACCGGGACATCCAGATCGGCAAATAAATTAACATCAATGGCTCCGCTGAGCAGGATGATTCCTGCCACGCGGTTGCTGGAGCATATTTCCACATAGGCTTTTGCGCGTTCGTCAATGCACCGGGAGTTACATAATAAGATTTTATAGCCCTTTTTAAAGGCTTCATTTTCCAGGTTGCTGATGACTTCGGCAAAATATGGATGCCGGATATGAGGCACGATTACGCCGATGGTAGTTGAACTGTTATTCTGGAGTGAGCGGGCAAGCTCATTGGGGCGATAATTCAACTTTTTCATCGCATCTGCGACCCGCTGTCTGGCGTTTTCGCTGATATAGCCCCGGTTGTTCAGTATTCTTGAAACGGTGGTTACAGTTAATCCCGCTTCTTTTGCAACGTCCTTCAAGGTTGCCATGGTGTGATTCCCCGCTTTATCTTAGTTTACTATTGCTGATTGATCTTATTATACAGAGAAATTGTTTTTTGTTCAAGGATATTTCGAACGAAGGAGAGAATATTGCAAAAATTCACACCTGGAAGTATAATAAGGGACAACAGAAAACATGATTAGAATTTAGGAACGGAGAAGAAAATGGATAACCAGGAAAAATATCTCTTAATGAAGGAAAAGCTTGCCGGAGCGCAGCGGGTGCTGATTGGCCTTGGGGAAGAGTGGAAGATTTCGGGAAAGCTTGACGATGAAAAGAACCGTGAAGTTAAGCTGGCGTATGAACAGTTATATGCTCTGGTGAACGATAAGGATTATTTTATTGTGACGACACTGACGGACGGGGCGATTTATGATACGCAGTTTTCCAAAGAGCGCTTTGTGGCTCCCTGCGGGAATATGCACTGGCAGCAGTGCTCGAAAGCCTGCACAAAGGATATCTGGGAAGAAGGGGAAGTAAAAGACGGACGCTGTCCGCATTGCGGGGCATCTCTGGAGGGAAATACGATTCAGTCGGAATGTTATATTGAAGAAGGCTATCTTCCGCTGTGGAAAAAGTATCAGTTCTGGCTTTCCACGACATTAAATAAGGAACTGGCTGTGCTGGAGCTGGGTGTGGGTTTTCAGACGCCTACGGTTATCCGCTGGCCGTTTGAGAAGACCGTATTTTTTAACCGGAAGGCGTGGCTTATCCGGGTTCACCGGGAGTTTTCGCAAATCAGCGAGGAAATTAAGGAAAAATCTACTCCGGTTGCAGAGAATTCTGTCGAATTTTTGATTGTATATCCGCATAAGTTATGATAAAATGGTTACTGTTTAAAAATAATGAGAGTACATGGAAAGCAGCAGGAAGGATGAATGTATGATAGCCATTATAGATTATGATGCGGGGAACTTGCGGAGCGTGGAAAAGGCTTTGCTTGCCCTGGGGGAACATCCGGTGGTGAGCCGGGATCGGGAAACCATACTCCATGCCGATAAGGTGATTCTTCCCGGGGTAGGTTCGTTTGGCGATGCCATGGAAAAACTCCGGCAGTATGATCTGGTCGGGGTGATTCGTCAGGTGGCAGCGAAGGGCACGCCGTTTCTGGGGATCTGCCTGGGGCTGCAGCTAATGTTTTCGCAGAGTGATGAGAGCGCAGGCGTGGAGGGGCTGGGGATTCTTCCCGGCAGGATTTTACGGATTCCTCCGGCACCGGGACTGAAGATCCCGCATATAGGCTGGAATTCTCTGGAAATATCTCCGGATTCCCGGCTGTTTCGGGGAATTGCGCAGGGGTCTTATGTGTATTTTGTCCATTCTTATTATCTTCAGGCGGAAGATGAGAAAATCGTGTCGGCTTCTGCGGAGTACGGCGTTCATATTCATGCGGCTGTGGAACGGGGGAATGTGTTTGCCTGTCAGTTCCATCCGGAAAAGAGCGGGGATATAGGGCTGAAGATTCTTTCTAATTTTATGTCCTTATAAACTTTTAGGTTAAGCCGCTTGTCCGGCGGCAAACTTTGATGGATAGGGAGAGCTTATGTTTACAAAACGGATTATTCCCTGCCTGGACGTGAAAAACGGCCGGGTGGTTAAAGGTGTTAATTTTGTGAATCTGCGGGATGCGGGAGATCCGGTGGAGATTGGTGCAGCCTATGATAAGGCAGGCGCGGACGAACTGGTGTTTTTGGATATTACGGCGACTTCGGATGCCCGCAATACGGTGGTGGACATGGTTCGCCGTGTGGCGGAGAAGGTATTCATTCCCTTTACGGTAGGCGGAGGAATCCGTACCGTGGAGGATTTTCGTATGCTTCTTCGGGAGGGCGCAGATAAGATTTCCATTAATTCTTCAGCAATCAATACGCCGGAACTGATCTCTCAGGCGGCAGACAAGTTCGGGAGCCAGTGCGTGGTGGTGGCCATTGACGCCAGAAGGCGGGCAGACGGGAGCGGATGGAATATTTATAAGAACGGCGGAAGGATTGATACCGGGATCGACGCCTTGGAATGGGCCGAAAAAGTTGACCGTTTGGGTGCGGGGGAGATTTTGCTCACCAGCATGGACGGCGACGGGACAAAAGCGGGTTATGATAATGAACTGACGGCAGCCGTGGCCGAGAGAGTGTCCATTCCTGTGATTGCTTCCGGCGGCGCAGGGGCGAAGGAACATTTTTATGACGCGCTGACGGCGGGGAAGGCGGATGCCGTATTGGCAGCATCGCTCTTTCATTATAAAGAACTGGAAATCCGGGATTTGAAAGCCTATCTGGCCGGCCGGGGGATTTCGGTGCGGCAGTGAAAGGGAAGAAAAGAAAACAGCAGGCGAAAAACCTGTAAATGATAAAAAGAAAAACAAAAGGGAAAAGGAGAAGATTTATGGCAGCAATTACCAATGACTGGCTTACCCCTTTAGAAGGGGAATTTAAGAAGCCCTATTACAAGAAGCTTTATGAAATGGTGAAATCCGAATACGAAACCAAGCAGATTTTTCCGGCACCGGAAGATGTGTTTAATGCGTTTGAATTTACACCTCTGAGTAAGGTAAAGGTGGTTATCCTTGGACAGGACCCCTATCATGGCGACGGACAGGCACACGGGCTTTGCTTTTCGGTTAAGCCGGATGTGGCGGTTCCTCCGTCCCTGGTGAATATCTATCAGGAACTGAAAGAGGACGTGGGCTGTTATATTCCGGACAATGGATATCTGAAAAAATGGGCGGATCAGGGCGTTCTTTTATTAAATACGGTGCTGACTGTCCGCGCCCATGCAGCGAATTCCCATCGGGGAATCGGATGGGAGGAATTTACTAATGCGGCAATTAAGGTGCTGAATGAACAGGATCGCCCGATTGTCTATCTGCTCTGGGGAAAGCCTGCGCAGTCGAAGAAAACGATGTTAAAAAATCCGAAACACCTGATTCTGGAGGCCCCGCATCCCAGCCCGCTTTCTGCTTTCCGGGGATTCTTCGGATGCAGGCATTTCAGCAAGACCAATGAATTTTTAAAAGAGCACGGATTAGAACCGATTGACTGGCAGATTGAAAATATCCGTCAGTAAACTATTGGGGAAGAACGGTCGGTTCCGCGGTGAAACGTGCACAAGATGGAGGAAACGATGAGCATTGTCGAACTATTAAAAGTAATTGTTCAGGGAATTGTGGAGGGGTTTACCGAATGGCTTCCCATCAGCAGCACGGGGCATATGCTTCTGGTGGATGAGATTATCCAGATGGATCAGCCGGAAGCCTTTTTGAATGTCTTTTTTGTGGTCATTCAGCTGGGGGCGATTTTGGCGGTTGTTCTGCTGTATTATGAAAAGCTAAATCCGTTTTCGAGGAGAAAGAAGCCGGCAGCCCGAAATGCTACGATTGTCTTGTGGATGAAGATTATCTGGGCCTGTGTTCCGGCGGCGGTTTTTGGGCTGTTGCTTAATGACTGGATGGATGCCCATTTAAAGAATCCTTTTATTATTTCGGCCATGCTGATTATTTACGGTATTCTTTTTATTCTGCTGGAAAACCGAAACCGGCGGCTGGATTTTACCATTCAGAAAACCGGGCAGATTAGCTTTAAGACGGCTTTATATATCGGTTTATTCCAGCTTTTAAGCCTGATTCCGGGAACTTCACGTTCCGGTGCAACGATTTTGGGTGCGATGCTTTTAGGGTGCTCCAGAAGTGCAGCCGCGGAGTTTTCCTTCTTTTTAGGTATCCCGGTGATGTTTGGCGCAAGTCTTTTGAAAATCGTTGTATTTTTTGTCAAAGGAAATACGTTCACCCTGCCGCAGGTGGTGTATATGCTCTTGGGTATGCTGATTGCCTTTTTGGTATCGGTGTATTCGATAAAGTTTTTGATGGGCTACATCCGCAGCCATGATTTTAAGTTTTTCGGATATTACCGGATTGTACTGGGGATTATTGTAATTGCTTATTTTGGAATTACGGCGCTGGCGGTTCCGGTGTAGGGGAAGTTTAACTGCGGCGAAGATTTTAAGGGAAGTGCAGCTGCGCAAAGATTCGCAAGGGAATAAGAAAAAAGAAAGCCTGGTTTAATCCAGGCTTTCTGCGATCTCATAGATAAGGCGTTCGGAATCTTCCCAGCCAAGGCACGGATCGGTGATGGATTTTCCATAGCAGCCCTCGCCGATCTTCTGTGCTCCGGGTTCGATGTAGCTTTCAATCATCAGACCCTTGACGAACTGGTGAATTTCCCTGGCGTGGCGTCGGCTGTGCAGGATTTCTTTGGAAATACGGATCTGCTCCATATATTTTTTATTGGAGTTGGAGTGGTTGACATCAACGATGCAGGCCGGATACAGGAGGTTTCCCCGCTCCTTATAAAGCTGTAAAAGAAGTTCCAGGTCTTCAAAATGGTAGTTGGGCAGGCATTGGCCGTGCTTATTTACCGCGCCGCGCAGGATAGTGTGTGTCAGCGGATTTCCTTCGGATTTTACCTCCCAGCCGCGAAAGATAAAGTCGTGCGGGTGCTGGGCAGCATAGACGGAATTTAACATCACCGACAAATCGCCGCTGGTGGGGTTCTTCATGCCCACGGGGACATCACAGCCGCTGGAAACCAGACGGTGATACTGATTTTCTACGGAGCGGGCACCTACGGCAACATAGGACATCATATCCGATAAATAGCGGAGGTTTTCCGGGTAGAGCATTTCATCCGCAGTGCTTAATCCGGTTTCCCGAAGAACCCGCATGTGCATGTGCCGGATCGCCAGGATACCTTCGAGCATATTCGGCTGTTTTTCAGGGTCGGGCTGATGAAGCATACCCTTGTAGCCATCGCCGGTGGTGCGGGGCTTGTTCGTGTATACACGGGGGATGAGGATGAGTTTTTCGGCAACCTTTTCCTGTACCTTGGCAAGACGGTTGGCATAATCGCAGACAGCGTCCTCATTATCGGCAGAACAGGGACCGATGATTAAGATGAATTTCTCGCTTTCGCCTTTGAAAACATCGGCAATTTCTCTGTCCCGGGTTTCTTTAATTGCTGCCAGTTCTAGGGGAAGCGGATACTGTTCCCGGATTTCACCGGGAGTAGGCAGTTTGTTCACAAATGTAAATCCCATGGCAAAACCTCCAAGTTTTGTAAAAATAAGTCAGTAAATCTTAAGCAATGTAAGCCAATATTAATTTGAATTTTGGTCATTGAAACATTATAATATAGGTGTAGCAGGAAATCAAGAGAGAGAAAAAAACTTTATATTTTAATCGAATAAAAGGAGAGAGATTGATGAAAAAAACAGGACTGATTATTATGGGATTAGCAGCAGTTATGGGAATCGGAAGTGCCGCTGGCGTGTGCGCCGGAACGAAGAAGATTATCCGTTTTGATGAAGGAAAAAGGGTGGAGATTGATGTGGAAAATGGTGTGGCAGGCGCAACGGATGCAGCAGGTACAGAGGGAGCAGATAATACCGAAATCGCTTTGGAAAATGGAACTGAGGATTCTGCACAAGAGGATACCGCAGACAGCCTGGAACTTGGAAAATTCTGGGGTCCGGTGATGGAAAAGCGCGATGGGGGCTTTTCGATTGACAGCAAAGTGCCGGAAGGCTACCAGGGAGAGATTGTGATCCATATTGATCCGGACAATACCATGATTTTAGACAGCGTGACCGGCTTCCCGGCAGATGAAAGCCAGATTGCAGCAAACCAGACCGTTTATGTCTATACCAGCCCGGCGATGGCATTAAGCCTTCCGCCGCAGACGACCGCAGAACTGGTTCTGGTGAATATTCCACAGGATAAAGGTGCACCGCTTTATGTGAATGCTTCGGGAGCCTTAGAAGCAGACGGAGCAGGCGGCTATGTGCTGAAAACCAACGGCGGGGAAGAAATTAAAGTCCCGGCAAATTGCCCGATTACCCCTCATTTAACCCGGCAGATGGTATATCTGGAGAGCATTGAGAAGGGAAGCAAATGCCTGGTTTGGTTAGACGCAAGCGGGCTGGCAGAGAAAATTGTGCTGTTTAATAAGTAAAAATATGGATAGATTAAATGGATAGATTAAATGGATAGATTAAATAGAGAACGATAAAAATCCGCTGATTTCTGCGAAAATTGGAGGGGAATCAGCGCAGAAATCTTGAAAATCTGAAGCTTTAAAATTCTGAAGCTGTAAAAACATGTGCCTGGTTTTGTGCCAGCGGGTGTTTTTACAGTTTCTTTTTGGTTTTCGAGGTCTTATATTTGCTCATTTGAGATGAAAATAAAGGATAAAGAAAGAAA
>VSOC01000157.1 GCA_009774615.1 Lachnospiraceae bacterium | reverse complement strand
AGAGAAACCACTGAGGATGGCATAAAGAGGAGTTTCCTTAAGCATGCGGCACCAAACCGTGATAGAAGTCACTTTTACTGTGAAACCTAACCTTTGTCTTAGCTAAAAAAGCGCAGACTACCCCCATAGCATATTTTTGAGCCTTTTAGACTTTCATGTACGATTAGGCAGGCTGTCCTGCGGCAGGATCCTCCCAGCCTAACGCTTTCAGCTTTTTCAGGTACGCTTTAATCTTGCGTTCCTTGTTGAACTGATTATAGTAATCAGCACCCAGATCCTTGAAAACCACACCATCTTTCAGGATATGGTATATTGCGACCAACATGGAATGTGCAACCGCGACATAAGCCCGTTTCTTTCCACGGTGCGCACTGATCCTCATAAACTGTGCATAGAAATAGGATTTCTTGTTTTTCACTGCAGCATGTGCACAGTTGATCAGCGTTTCCCGCAAAAGGGCATTTCCCTTACGGGTTTTCCCGGATTTCCGTTTTCCGGCACTTTCATTGTCACCGGGGCACAGCCCCGCCCATGAAGCAATGTGCGCATCATCCGGAAAGCGCTCCATGTCTGTGCCTATGACGGAGATCACTGCCTGTGCACTGGTGTTACCTATGCCGGTGACATCCTGAATCGCCGCAGAAGCCTGCTTTTCTTCCGGCTTCATGAAACGGTCAATGTCATCATCCAGTTCTTTGATATGGATGTTGAGTTCATCGAGATGTTTCAGCAGCGTCCTCATCATTTTACGCTGCAGCGGGGACATGACGCCATTCAGGTCATCGATAATCTGCTCCTTTGTCGCTTTGAGATTGTGGGCGATCACCTTCTTGTCGTACATTTCATCGTACTTGGCATCATCAAAGGACTCTCCGGTAAGGATGTACTCCAGGATGCTTCTGGCGCTCTTTCCGTTAATGTCAGATACTGTGCCGGAAAGCTTGATATTGGCTCCCTCCAACATTTTCTGGAAACGGTTGAGTTCTCTGGTGCGCTCCCCCACCAGACTTTTGCGGTAACGGACAAGTTCCCTGAGTTCCCTCGGATCCTTATCCGGGATATAACTGGCCTGGAGCAGGCCGTGCTGGAGCAGATCCGCAATCCACTCTGCATCCTTGACATCTGTTTTGCGTCCCGGCACAGCTTTCATGTGACGCGCATTTACAACCATGGCATTCAAGCCGGAAGATTCAAGGACGTTATAAAGAGGCTTCCAATAAGAAGCTGTGCTTTCCATGGCGACCATTTCACAGCCGCCGCTGCCCAGCCAGTCGGCAAGCTTAAGTAGCTCCCTGGTTGTTGCGCCAAACTCTCGTACTTCCTGCTTTTTGCCGCATTTAAAGCAGGCCACGATGAGTTTTTTATGAACATCAATACCACAACATTTGTCGTAAACTTTTTCCATAGTGGCACCTCCTGGAAGAATTTACGGCATGGCTTCCTGTTTCTTATCATTTTACTGTACGTCCTTTTGCTGCACAGACAGCTGGACAGATGGTGGTGCAAATGAGGAAGCCAAAAATCAGTTTAGTTGTGGTGGAAAGTCAAGCACGGTTCTCTTACTGATTTTTAAGGCTATGCTCTATTTTTTGTTAAATAGGCATATAATCTAATTCATACTTAGATGAATAATTTTTAACATACATCTGATACCTTTGGATACCTTTTTCATCTGCGATATGCATTAGCATTTTCCGGTAAAAATTAGGAATCTGGCTGCCAAAATAAATTGCTATGGGTTTTTTCTTGATTGGATAACGGTCTTTTTGTTCTACAGTCAGATTGGGAGTGGAACATGTCATTCTCCATTCGTTTTCATAAGACCAATCATTCGATTTATATAAAGCGGCTTTCGTAAACAAAAAACCATCATCATAGAGTTCTTCCGTTGGGATTCCTATTATGCGGTTTATTTGCTGCTGCACAATCCATTGCCCATATCTTGTTGCATCGTATCGTTTGTCTGAATAAATCACAGGATATATCATCCCAAGTTTAATATCAGTACATGAACGATTCGGACAATTAGAACATTGTGTTATTTCGTTATTTCTAAAGTCATACCCTATAGCAAATCCTTTGTGATTGTCTGCATAATGCGCCCACATCAGCGGGGATTTTATGCTTTCTGATAAGCACACCATTTTTGTGCGTTCCCGTATTCCGTCTTTTGCAAAAGTAAAGCACTGATCCAGCCATTGGCTAAAACCAGGAACCGATTGCCAGACAATATCCGTGAGCTGTTTGGTATCTAATGAAGAAAACATTTCTGTTACCCAGTTCTGTAAGTCAGCATTAGGAAACTGTATTTGTTTTATTTTTTCGATTACATAAGGAACTGCGCCAGAAGAAAACATTTTTTCTATGGAATCGAGTATAGCGCTCTTATCAAAAAACAAAAGGCTATCGTGGAGATCGTTAAACAGAGCAGCTTTGGAAAGCCAGAGTTCGTCTTTTTCAAAGGCGTCTATGCTGTATTCTGCACACCCTCTGAATTTATAAAGCTGTTCTGGAACATTTTTTCCTATAAATTGTATCAATGGAAGAAATTGGCGGTCAACTTCCTCTTTAGGTGCATCGGGGCTTATCTTGATGCCCTCGATTATTTTCTCAAATTCATCTCTATAGTTCATTCCTCGTTCCTTTCCAAGCGGGTCACACTGTCTATTAAATTATATACTTTAACCCTGACTTCATTTATTTCACAAACACGTTCGTTTAACATCATGATATAAGTGATGATAGAGAATAGCTGTCCGCTTGTGTAATTACCCATTTTAACTGTAAGGATTATTGCAAAAATCAAAAAGACAGATTGCAATACATCAGTACATAAATATGCTTTTGCATCCAAATCGGAGCTTGATATTCTCAAATTCAGGATTGTCCTTGTGAATCCTCTAAACTGATGTTCATTTCTGCTTGAAATAACTTCTTCCCTTGTTTCATCATGATCCTGGAGCTTGACATTATTACTCGCAATCTTTGTATGGTATCTTTTTGTAAAAATATAAACCAAAATGGAAACTGCAATGGCTGAAAAAAACAGTAACAGGCCGGAAGTAGTAAATATGTATATAAGTGAAAATACAATTCCGCCGAGCATATCTATTATCTGAACTAAATCAACTTCAAAGAAGCTAATAATTTCGTCAACTAAATTCAGTCTGGAACTTATTTGAGAATCGCTGGCACCGGTTTTTATTTTTTCCACATAATAATCATTGCTTTCAGCTTCAATAATCCGCTCATACACTCTGGTGTCAAGAATTTTATTAATTGCGTGAACGGCAACAAGTAAAAATTGCAGGGCTATCAGCGTATAAAACCAGAAGTAGCTGTGTTCAAAGAAACCGTCAATACATGATCCAATAACAAAGGGATTCAGTGATAACAAAACAATCTCTGCGACATCCATAGCTAAAACTGCCATAATACCTAAAGGTGATTTCTTAAATATATCCTGAAGCTTTAATATTAAATCTTTCATCAAACCATTCTTTCGTTTTTTACTATTATAGCATTTCATTTGTGTTCAAACAATCAAAATCAAATGGTCAGACAGCCGGTTAAATGCCGGCGGCACAAATTTTTCTGATCCATGGGTATCCAAAACCGCCCTCAAATCTCCGTATGGTGAGGAGGTGCTTTGATATGACGGATGAAAATATGGGCAGGATCAGCAGCCTGAAACAGCAGGGAAAAAGTGCCGCTGCAATCGCAGAAATGCTGTGCCTGCCTCTGAATACAGTGAAGTCCTACCTGCGGCGGCATCCGGGGACGGAGGATGCCCATGCCTGCCCGCAGTGTGGGAAGGCAGTCATGCAGAACAAAGGCAGGAAGGAAAAGAAATTCTGCTCGGACAGGTGCCGGATGGGGTGGTGGAACGCACACCAGTCGGAGATGAACAAAAAAGCATATTACACGCTGGTATGCCAGCAGTGCGGGAAGGAGTTTGTGAGCTATGGGAACCAGGGAAGGAAATTCTGCAGCCGGGAATGCTATGGGAAGCACAGGCGGAAACCTGCCGGAACAGTATTCGGCGGATAATCTCATCACATATTGGGTATCGCTTTCCCTGGTCGACAGGCTGGCAGCGGAGGATGCGCTCACGGTGGCAGAACGTAGGAAGGCTTACACAATCATAGCCAGAAGGCACGGGCTTTCTCTGGACAGTATTTTTGTGGAAAATGCTTGATATAACAGCGGTTCAGAGTGATTAATAGGGTACGCCCTAAGTGGCAGGAATTGATACAAGGAGGGATGACAACATGGGCAGGAAAGTGACGCAGGTGGACTTCGGGATACCGGAACTCCCACGGGATAAAAACGTGGCCGCATACTGCCGTGTATCGTCCGGCAAGGATGCCATGCTGCACTCGCTGGAGGCGCAGGTCAGCTATTATAGTGGCCTGATCCAAAGCCACAATGGATGGGAGTACGCCGGGGTATATGCGGACGAGGCACGGACCGGGACGAAGGACACCAGGGAGAATTTTCTGCGGATGCTCGCAGACTGCAGGGCAAGGAAGATCGACATGGTGCTGACCAAATCGATCTCACGCTTTGCCAGGAACACGGTGACGCTGCTGGAAACGGTGCGGGAACTGAAGCAGATTGGCGTGGATGTTTATTTTGAGGAGCAGAATATCCATTCGCTGAGTACGGACGGGGAGCTGATGCTGACGGTGCTTGCCTCCTATGCACAGGAGGAGAGCCGGTCGGCAAGCGAGAACCAGAAGTGGCGCATCAAGAAGAATTTCGAGGAAGGGAAACCGTGGAGCAGCACACTGCTCGGCTACCGAAATGTAAACGGCCGGTACGAAATCGTGCCGGAGGAAGCGGAGACCGTGCGGATGATATTTGACTGGTATCTGGAGGGGATGGGCGCGACCGCCATACGGGACCGCCTGAACGCCATGGGGATAAAGACACGGCTTGGAAATAAATGGAGCAGGAGCCCGATTTTAAAGCTGCTCCGCAATTACGCATACACTGGCAACCTGCTCCTGCAGAAAACCTACCGCGAGAACCACATCATGAAGAAGTGCATCAAGAATACTGGTGAGAAACCGATGTACCATGCCACCGGCACCCATGAGGCAATCATTGACATGGACACGTTCAACCGGGTGCAGGAGGAAATCAGACGCAGGGCGGAGCATTTCAAGCATAAGGAAGGGGAAGAAACACCGACATACCCGTTTTCCGGCATAGTGAGGTGCTGCCGCTGCGGGAAGAATTATGTGCGGTCGGGTGCGCCTGCATACCGGACATGGACCTGCAGGACGCGGAGGAAAGAGGGGCTGAAAAACTGCGGCGCGGACATTATCCCGGAGGATGAGCTTTTCCGGCTCACTGCCGAAGTGCTTGGCGGCGGGGTGACGGAGGATGCCGTCAGGGATAAGATAACGGCTATCCGGGCAGAGGAAAACCGCATCCTGGTATTCTGCCTTAAGGACGGGAAAGAAACCGTTAAACAGTGGCAGGAACATGAGGTGGTGCATATCTGCACGGAGGAGCAGAAACGGCAGATCAGCCTGAAAAACTCCGGCAGGAAGCAGACGGAGGAACAGCGCAGACGGCACAGTGAGCGGATGAAGGAATACTGGAAGGGGCGCGAATTCCCGGAGAAGCAGCGCCGGCGGCAGAGCGAAAAGATGAAGGCATACTGGAACGACAGGGAGGCTTCGGATGCCCACAGGCAGACGGTGCGCCGGCTGATGAAAGAAATGCGGGCGGGGGACACCGGAGCCGGAAAGGAGGGGGACGGCAATGCCTAATGTGACAGTGATACCTGCGACAAGGAACCTGCATACCGGGGTAAGGAATGACGCAGTGGCAAAGCGGAAGACCGCCGGATACGCCCGTGTCAGCACGGACAGCGAGGAGCAGCTTACCAGCTACGAGGCGCAGGTGGATTATTACACCAATTACATCAAATCCCGGCCGGAATGGGAATTCGTAAACGTGTATACGGACGAGGGCATAAGTGCAACCGATACAAGGCACCGGAGCGGATTCAACCAGATGGTGCAGGACGCGCTGGACGGGAAGATCGACCTTATCGTCACCAAGTCGGTGAGCCGGTTTGCGAGGAACACGGTGGACAGCCTCACCACGGTCCGGAAGCTGAAGGAGAAAGGCGTGGAGGTCTATTTCCAGAAGGAGAACATCTACACGCTGGACTCCAAGGGCGAGCTTCTCATCACCATCATGTCCTCGCTGGCGCAGGAAGAGTCCCGCTCCATCTCGGAAAACGTAACCTGGGGGAAACGGAAGCGGTTTGCGGACGGAAAGGTCAGCCTTGCCTACAGTTCCTTCCTCGGATACCGGAAAGGGGAGGACGGGCAGATGGAGATTGTGCCGGAGGAGGCGGAAACGGTGCGGCTCATCTACCGGCTGTTCATGCAAGGGCAGACACCTTACGCCATTGCAAAATACCTGACGGACAGGAACATCCCGACGCCAACGGGAAAGGAGACATGGCGGCACAGGACGGTGGAGAACATCCTTTCCAACGAGAAGTATAAAGGCGATGCACTCCTGCAGAAAGTGTACACCACGGATTTCCTCTCGAAAAAGAAAAAGAAGAACGAGGGAGAGGTTCCGCAGTATTATGTGGAAGGAAACCACGAAGCCATCATACCGCCAGCCATTTTCGATAATGTACAGGTGCTGATGCAGTCACGGGGCAGAGGCAGCAGCCGGAATAGATGCGTGAGCATCTTCTCCAGTAAGATACGGTGCGGGGACTGCGGGAGCTGGTACGGCTCCAAGGTCTGGCATTCCAACTACAAATACCGCAAGGTGGTCTGGCAGTGTAACCATAAATTTGACGGCGGGGAGAAATGCACCACGCCGCACCTGGATGAGGAAACCGTCCGACAGCTTTTCATAAAGGCGCAGAATACCATCAACCGGGAGAAGACCCGCATCCTTGCAGGCTTTGAGGAAATCAGAGACACGGCATTTGAAACCGGGGAACTGGAGGCGGAGGAACGGCAGCTTAACGGGGAGATGAACGTGGCGGCAGAACTGATACAGAAATGCATCGGAGAAAACGCCCGCGTTGCGCAGAACCAGGGCGAATATGCCAAACGCTACGATGCACTGGTAGGGCGGTTTGAAACGGCGAAAGCGCGGCTGGAGGAAGTGCAGGCAGCCATCACGGAGAAACAGGCACAGCGGAAAATGATGGAGAACTTCATGGAGGTGTTGCGGGGACTGCCAGAGCAGGTGGATTACTTTGACGAGGCGGCCTGGTATGCCATGGTGGACTTCGTGACGGTCTACGGCAAGGAGGATGTGCGGATCACCTTTAAAAACGGGATGGAGATAAGCGTATAAGATATGCAGATAAAATAGGCTGCCCTAATTGTGGGGCAGTTTTTTTGTGTAATTTAGAAAAACAAAAGAATGATGTTGCTCATAAATGGTTTTCTATCATCTTGACCATTGGCAAACGGAATATTATAATTACGGTGGTTAATGGTTAATGG
>VSOC01000156.1 GCA_009774615.1 Lachnospiraceae bacterium | reverse complement strand
GATGATGGCAGCAAAAGAAAAAGAAGTATTGTTTGAGGAAATTCTGGAAGCTTGGTTAGAGGAAATCTACCAGACACATGCACTTTCTACCTATGTAAAGTATACGCATCATGCAAAAAAGTATATTTTACCCTATGTTCAGTCTATTCCCATTAAACAGATTACACCTGGATACATGCTTCAATTTTTTGATGATTTAAAGAAAACATCAGAATTATCAGCAAAAAAGAGGGGATTAACGGGTTCGGACAGCATTATCCATACAACAGTAATGATTGTGAACAGGACGATGAAAACGGCATTGGCCAAAGGAATTATCAGTGAATGGAGCGGTATTTCCTGCGGCAGAAAAAAGAAAAAGACGCTGGTTCAAGTGCTTTCCGTGCAGGAACAGACAAAACTGGAAAAATACATAAAAGAAACCTGGAGCCAGACGGGATTCGGGATTTATCTTTGTCTTTATACAGGAATGCGCCTGGGGGAAATCTGTGCACTTAAATGGGAAAATGTCCACATCCAGGAAGGCTATCTTACGATATGTGCTACTGTTCAGCGATTATCGGTAGGCCAGGAAAATGGCGAAAATAAATCCAAGCTATTCCTGACTTCACCAAAAACCAATTCTTCGATACGTCAGATTCCATTTCCTTCCTTTTTAATCCCTTTATTGGAGAAGAAATTAAAATCTGCAGAAAAGGAGGAGTTCCTTTTAACGTCAAAATCCAAAGGGCCGATGGATCCAAGAACCTTTCAGTACCAATATCAGCGTTTTTTGCAGCAGGCAGGAATTCCATATTATAATTTTCACACATTAAGACATACATTTGCAACACGCTGCATTACTTCCGGCATGGATCCCAAAACGCTCAGTGAGATCTTAGGCCATGCAGATATCAAGATAACCATGGATTACTATTTCCATTCATCCTTTGAATTTAAGAAAAAACAAATCGATAAACTAGCAGCCCTTGCCTGAGTTTTTCATAGAATCATGTATTCTACGAAATTTTTATTGTCAGGATAGGGGCTTGTTTTATTTTGAACCTGCTTTATCCGGAAAGAGATGATGGTTTTGGGAGAGGAGATTATCTGGAGGTTTGGAAGAAGAGGACAGGAAAGAGAAGACGGAAAGGTAAAGATTCTTCCCAGAGGAAAATTTATCCGGAAGGAGAAAGAATGCATGGAACAGGAGAATTGGTATATTCTTCGGACATTTAATGAACAGGAAAAGGAAGCAGCAGAACTTCTCCGTTGTGCTGTTCCCAAGTCCATGTACAGTTTATGCCGTATTCCGCAGAAACTTAGGGCGTTTCGCACAGGCGGAGAATTCCGGCTGGTGAAGGATATTATGTTCCCCGGTTATCTTTTTATTAAGACAGGCTGTCCGGAAAAACTGCAGAAAGAATTAAAAAAATCCCGTGAATTCCCCCAGTTTTTTCCTTTTGGCAAGAATGCCATGGGGGAGGACGAACTGATTGAAGTGGGAGGCCAGGATCTTGCATTTCTTCAGAAAGTTTGCGGGACAAAACTGCAGAACGCGATGGGCGTTTCGGATGTTATGCTGGGAGAAGATAAGAAGATTGTGGCGGCACACGGGGCATTAGAGCACTATGTTCACCAGATTGTACGTCAGAACCTGCATCGAAGGTTTGCTGTGGCTGAAGTGCCTCTGTTTAACCGAAAGCAGACGGTTCTTTTTGGGATAAAGCTGGAACAGGATCGGTATTTTGTGGCATAGTAAAAAGGTTATGGTAAAAAGCTTATTGTAAAAAAGCTAAAAGCACATATTGAAGAATCCCTGCGGTTATCGCCGTGGGGAGGACGAAGATGGAACATAGAGAAGGAAAAGTGAACGTCCGGGAGAATATTCCGGAATGGCGAAGCACGCTTATTTTCAGCATAGTTTTAGCTTCTTTTTGCTTTTTTAAATTTTTACATTTTAATATCTCTACATTTTTAATATCCTTTTTAATATCTCTACATTTTTAAATATCTTTATTTTTTTTATAGGGATAAGCAGTAAATACCTGACAGGGAGAATAAAAGTATGTGGTATGTGATGCAGACAATTACCGGAAAAGAGCAGGAACTGGCTGATGTTATCTGGCGGGTTTTGACCGGTGAGCGAAAGAAGTATGAACGATGTTTTGTTCTCTATCAGGAATATGACCGGAGAAGCGGCGGGAAACTGGAAGCCTGTATTGAAGTATTATTTCCTTCCTATGTATTTGTCGAAACCGATGCGCCGGAAGAATTCTTCCTGGAATTAAAACATATTCCGAAGATGAGCAGGCTTTTGGGCGCAGAAGGGTTCTTTTGGAGTATTAATAAAGAAGAGGAACTGTTTCTGCAGTGTATGCTGGAGAAAAGTGATGCGGGGTATGATGGGATAGAAGAGAAGTCCGACAAGAAAAATGCAAAGAAAAAACAGGAAAAAAGTTATTTTATTCGTCCCTCTCTTGTCTGGACAGACGAAACAGGAGAAATTAAAGGGGCGAATGGGATTCTTGGTGAATATTTGGATAAAATAGTAAAACAACGGCTGCGAAAGCGCAGTGTAGTAATAGAAATACCATTTTGCGGAAAAATAAGGAGGATGCGGCTGGGAATTCGGCTGGCAGGGGATGAAGGTGAATATGGAAAAGATGTACAAGAATAAGGAAGTTGTTTTCTGTGTTGGGGATAGAAACAGAGGAGATGACGTAGAATGAGCAGAAATCGATTGGAGAGATATCTTCCGGGAAATAAACGGGTCAGGATGCTGGTGCTGATGGCTGTGGACATCGGCATGGTCTGCCTGGCTTCTTTTTTGGGGTTATTTATCCGGTTTGATATGAATCTTGAAAGAATTCCAGAAGAATATATGCAGGCCGTGTTTGCCTATCTTCCGTTTTATGTGATTGCTACAATAGCAGTCTTTTTTTTATTGCGGATGTACGCCACAATGTGGAGCGTGGCAGGCGTTCGGGAAGCCGGGCATATCGTGGGAGCCTGCGGGCTGGCATCGCTGCTTCAAATTGCAGGGATGCTGATGCTGGAGATGAAGGTTCCGAGAAGTTATTTTTTGCTTTCTTTTATGATCTTGTGTGCCGGTGAAGGGTTAGTACGCTTGTCTTATCGGATATTGACAACGATGAGATTGCCCGGGAAGAGCAATAAAGAAGGAAGCCAGGTACTGATTGCAGGAGCTGGAACAAGTGGTGCAATTATTTTAAAAGAAATGGTGACCAGCCCATATGCACCGGGACATGTTGTTTGCTTTGTGGATGATGATAAAAATAAGGTTGGAAAGATCTTAAATGGAGTTCCCATTGCCGGAAAGAGGGAAGATATTCCGAGGTTGGTAGAAAAATATAAGGTAGATGAGATTTATATTGCTATGCCGTCGGCTTCGGCAAAAGACAGAAAAGAAATTATTGAGATTTGCCGGGAAACGGGGTGTAAGATAAAGATTTTGCCGGGAATTTATCAGTTGCTTAATGGCGAGGTCAGCGTGGGAAGGCTGCGGGAAGTGGAAATCGAAGACCTTCTTGGACGGGAAGCAGTGCATGTCAATCTGGATGAGATTTTAGATTATGTTCGCGGAAAAGTTGTTTTGGTCACTGGCGGCGGAGGGTCGATTGGAAGCGAATTGTGTCGTCAGATAGCCGGGCATCAGCCAAAGCAGTTGGTGGTCTTTGATGTGTATGAGAACAATGCTTATGATCTGCAGCAGGAATTAAAGGATAAATTTCCGAAGTTGAATCTTGTGGTGTTGATTGGATCGGTGAGAAACACACACAGAATGGAAACAATATTTGCAAAATATAGACCAGATATTGTGTATCATGCAGCGGCGCATAAACATGTGCCACTCATGGAAGACAGTCCAAATGAAGCAATAAAGAATAATGTCTTTGGTACATATAAGACAGCGAAGGCAGCGGACAAGTATGGTGCAAAGAGATTTGTGCTGATTTCTACCGATAAGGCGGTGAACCCGACGAACATTATGGGGGCTTCAAAGCGGATGTGTGAGATGGTGATTCAGATGATGAATGCCGGATCGAAGACGGATTTTGTGGCGGTGAGATTTGGAAATGTACTGGGAAGTAATGGGTCGGTGATTCCTCTGTTTAAGAAGCAGATCGAGCAGGGCGGGCCGGTGACAGTGACGCATCCGGATATTATCAGGTATTTTATGACGATACCGGAGGCGGTTTCCCTGGTACTTCAAGCCGGGGCTTATGCCAAGGGCGGAGAGATATTTATTTTGGATATGGGAGAGCCGGTGAAGATTTTGGATTTGGCGAAGAATCTGATACGGCTGTCCGGATATAAGCCAGGAGAAGATATCCCGATTACTTTTACCGGATTAAGACCAGGAGAGAAGTTGTATGAAGAACTATTAATGGATGAAGAAGGACTGCAGGATACGCCGAATAAATTGATTCATATTGGGAAGCCGATTGAATTTGATATGGAGAAATTCAAAGGGCAGCTGGAGAGGTTGTATGAAGTGGCGAATATGGATTCAGAGGCGATAAGGGATGCGGTTAGGGAGATTGTGCCGACGTATCAGGTAAATCCGGTGAAAAAAATATAAATTTTCTGCGTTTGAAATAATTTTAAAGTTAAGAAGGATAAATTATGAATAATCTTAAATCTGACCAAAGATTTCAAAAGATAAAGCCATTTGAAAAGAAAATATGGCTTTCATCTCCTACGATGCATGGAGAAGAACTTGAATATATAAAAGAAGCTTATGATTCAAACTGGGTGAGCACGGTTGGAAAAAATATTGATGAAGTGGAAAAGCTGCTGGCAGATTATGTTGGTGTTCGTCATGCCGTTGCGTTAAGTTGTGGGACAGCAGCATTGCATCTGGCAATTAAGCTGGCAGCAGAACGCCTTTATGGAATGCCTCGTGCTGGTATTGGGGCATTGCAGGGACATAAGGTATTTTGTTCGGATTTAACCTTTGATGCTACGGTTAATCCTATTGCTTATGAAGGCGGGGAAGCTGTTTTTATTGACACGGAATATGATACCTGGAATATGAGTCCGCAAGCATTAGACAAGGCATTTGCAGTTTATCCTGATGTAAAGTTAGTGGTTATTGCTCATCTTTATGGAACACCTGGAAAAATTGAGGAAATTCAGAAGATTTGCAGAGAACATGGAGCATTAATTGTTGAAGATGCGGCAGAATCCTTGGGAGCAACCTATAGGGGAATGCAAACTGGATGTTTTGGCGATTATGCGATTGTCAGTTTTAATGGAAATAAGATAATCACCGGTTCCAGCGGAGGGGCTTTCCTTACCAACAGTGAAGCCGATGCCGATAAAGTGCGCAAATGGTCTACCCAGAGCCGGGAAGATGCTGCCTGGTATCAGCATGAAGAACTTGGCTATAACTACCGCATATCCAATGTAATTGCCGGTGTAGTGCGGGGACAGATGAAGCATCTTAAAGAACATATCGAACAAAAACATAAGATTTATCAGCGCTATAAAGAAGGGCTTAAAGATTTACCAGTAAAAATGAATCCTTGGGATGAAGAAAACAGTGTACCGAATTTTTGGTTAAGTTGTCTGCTTATCGATGAAGATGACATGTGTGAAACGATGCGTTCAGAAAAAGGTTATTTATATCATCATCAGACAGGAAAAAGCTGCCCAGATGAGATTTTGGAAGTGTTGAAATCCTTTAATATCGAAGGTCGTCCAATATGGAAGCCAATGCATATGCAGCCTATTTATATGAACCATGCATTTATTACCGCAGAAGGAAACGGTCGTGGGAAAAGTAATGCCTACATAACGAAAAATCAATATGTAGATGTTGGGGCGGATATATTTGCTCGGGGGTTGTGTTTGCCGAGTGATAATAAGATGAAAGCGGATGAACAGGATAGAGTGATTGAGATCATTCATCGCTGTTTTAATTAAGGAGAATGGTCAAAATGAGAAAATCTACGCAATTTTTTTGTTGTCTGTGTGTTGGTGTAATTACGGGTATTGTTATAGAAAAAGCGACAAAAAAGAAACAGCAAATTGCGAAAATTGAAGGAAAACATGTACCTTTCGGCCCATATGAAGCATTTTTTAAAAGACCATTAGATATTTTGTTAGCAGGAAGTGCCTTGATTCTTTTTAGCCCTATTATGGGAATTACCGTATTACTTGTAAAAGTTAACCTGGGAAGCCCGGTTTTATTTACACAGCAACGTCCTGGTCAGAATGAAAAAATATTTAGAATTTATAAATACCGAACAATGACAGATAAAAAGGATGAGAATGGGGAACTTCTTCCAGATGAAAAGAGATTAACTAAGTTTGGTCAAATTTTACGTTCTACAAGCATTGATGAACTTCCTGAGTTGTTCAATATTCTTAAGGGTGATATGGCCATTGTTGGACCAAGGCCATTGTTGGTTGAATATCTTAAACGATATAGTGATGAACAAAAGCATCGTCACGATGTTCGACCAGGTCTTACAGGGTATGCGCAAGTAAATGGAAGAAATAACTTATCTTGGGATGAGAAATTTAGAGATGATTTGAAATATATTAAAAAAATCAGTTTTGTAAATGATTTGAAAATTATTTTAAAAACGATAAAAATTGTATTATTGAAATCAGGGATTCACTCAGAAACTTCGTCAACTATGGAAGTTTTTAATGGAAATAATAGTTAATAAGGATTGTTCAAGAATGAAAAGATTAATTATTATTGGTGCTTCTGGGCATGGAAAAGTTGTAGCAGATATTGCCAGATTACGAGGATATGAAGATATTCTTTTTTTAGATGACAATCAAGATTTAACAAATTGCGGAAAATATCCTGTTGTCGGAAAAAGCAGTGAAATCAATAAATTTGATGGTAACGTGATTGTTGCTATCGGGAATGCAAAAATACGGCAAAAATTACAACAGTCTATAGATAGTACCAGATTAGTTACACTTATTCATCCTGATGCAGTAGTTGCAGAAGATGTGAGTATCTCTTATGGTTCAGTAATTATGGCAGGAGTAATTATCAATTCAGGAACAGTAATTAGAAAAGGATGTATTATCAATACTGCTTCGTCCGTTGATCATGACTGTAATATTGGAGAATTTTGTCATATTGCAATTGGTGCTCATCTTGCAGGAAGTGTTAAGATTGGTAATAAAACTTGGATTGGTGCGGGTGCTATTGTCAGTAATAATATAAAAATTTGTGATAACTGTATGATTGGCGCGGGTGCTGTTGTAATTAAAGATATAAATGAAGGTGGAGTTTATATAGGAGTTCCAGCAAGATTAACAACAGTTTTTGAGAAATTATAAATCGAAATATTAGGAATGATTAAACTTCTGGAAAATAATCGAAATACTTAGAAATATAAGGGAGAGAATTTAATGAAAGTACTGATATTAACCAATAATGATGTTGGTTTATATAAATTTAGAAAAGAATTAATAGAAGAACTACTCAATCCCGGATGTTATATTTTAGGGAGAAATGATAAACCCTGTAAAGTATTTATTTCTCTTCCAGATGGCGAGTATATTCCTGAACTTAAAAAAATGGGTTGTATATTTATAAATACTCCTATAGATCGTCGAGGAACTAATCCTAAAACAGATTTAAAACTTTTAAAGTGTTGTTGAACAGGATTCCGAGTTATTTCAAATATTTGGGTTATAAAAAATGAC
>VSOC01000155.1:3741-7941 GCA_009774615.1 Lachnospiraceae bacterium | reverse complement strand
ACCAGAAAATGGACATTTTCGCTATATTTGTGTGAAGTTTTCAAGGTGCTAAATGGGCCTTATTTGACCCCAACATCTTGGGATGTATCTGTCAAAATGTTGATGTAAGGAAGTTTTAGAAAATGTAGAAAGATCTTTAAGGAAAAAAATACTAATTTTTTAATATTCCTGTGCTATGATGATACTTAAATGAAAGGGTTAAAAGAATGTGGTCTATCCGTTCATTCTATTTTGTAAGTTGTATTGTAGAATATTGCTGTTCATGTAGATTTGCGCATTTGCTCACTGCTTTGATCCTATGGATAGTAATTATGGAGTAATCAGGAAAGGAGAAAGAATTGCACAGGAAAATAAAAATGTATTTGCTTATGGCAGCATTTGTATTTTTAGCAGGCTGCAGTAAAGAAAACAGAAATGTGACTGAAACCAATAACAGGATTCAGAAGCCTCAGGAAAGTTTGGAAAGTCAACAGGCCGGTGAAGAGAATCAAGAAGAACAAGAAACACAGGAAGATCAGGAAGAACAAAGAAAGATTGAAAAAGTCACTGCTCTTGAAACCAATGTGTCTATGGATGGATGGAATGAACTTAATAATTCTGAAACAGAGGATGAGAACGACAAAGAAGAAAAAGATGATGAAAAGAAAGAGTTATTGACCTTGGATCGGGTTTTGGAATTATCCAGGAAAGAAAAACTGGAGTGGTCGGATTTTGACGGCTATACTTATGAGGATGTTGGTTTTGGACTGTATATTCATATGTACGATATTGATGCAGATTTTTACCTCCTTGTTGGCGGAACAGGAGGGGGAGAACCGATGTATGTACATCTGGTTTCCGCAAAAGAAAAAGAAAAATTTATTGATCTTGTAAGCCAGGATGTTGGAGAAAAAGAGGTTGAGGATTTTATTTTGGAGAATAAGGGAACCTCTTATTGTGTAAGCATTCCTGCGCATGTAAAAGAAATTAAGCAGGATGGTATATTGATTTCTTCGGATACGGATGAGTTTCCAGGCGTTTTTTTTGTGACAGGCGTTCGCGATGCAATGTCCGATGAGGAATTCTGGAAGCTGAAGGGTGGGATGCATTTCCGTATTTTAATGGAAGATATGAATCGAAAAAATGTGGAAAACGGTAATCTTGCTGAGTACAGGGCAAAGGAAATGATTTTATTATCGGATGATGAGGATTTTGGGCAGGAAGATATTTTGCTTTTAAGTGCTCCGGAATTGGAACTGAATAATGCTTTAAGTAGTTTCTATGATTCCTATATTGTACAGTCTGGAAGTTATACCTGGACAGTGGAAGAGAATGGGGAAGAAAAACAAGAGGTTGCCTGTGGAGCAAGTCCTTTAGACGAGACAGGATTAAAAAAAGAGAAATTAAAAATTCCCAATTATTCTACAACAGACGGTGTGATGAACTCCGTTCCCTATCTGTATTCTACGAAAATCCAGCCGGATATCTTAACACTCCGCCAGTGGAATATTGCGGATATGGGAGATAATCAGGCGAAAGAAGAACAAGTGACGGTTTATTATGGAAAAACTAGTATTGTTGATTTACAGAGAGATAAACTTTATGAGTTTACTGCCGAATGGCTGAAAAGAAATTTACCGGAAAATAAATTTTATGCAGAGGTTAGTTATACTGTAGCGACAGAATAAACAGAATAAATAGAATAAACAGAAAAAATAAAAACGATGAAAAAACTCCCTCGTCATTTACTCTCCAGAAGATTAAAGAAGGGTAAATTCGAGGGAGTTTATTTATCAGGACAGAAACATTTCTATCCCATTTAATACTTCTTCAGGGTATTCCCATTGCGGCACATATAATCCTTTATCCAGAAGCATTACTTCAATGGCAGGATTATATTGCTGGAATTCTTTTAATCGCTCGTACATTCCCGGAATATGTCTGCTTCCAAGGATATAAATACTGTTATTAATCTTTTTTAATGCATTGACAATATTGCATTTTGTATAGTGGCAGACAATACTTGCGTATACAGCTTTAGGTGATTCACCCAAGTGGGAAGATTCATAGCAGGCATCAACAATATTTCTTTTTACGGAATATGGATTTTCAAAATATTCCTTCCTCAATAAATCCTGTATTGTTTTTTGGCTGGTAGAAATATGATAGATTAATGTTCCAAGAATCGGCAGATCAAGAATAAATTTATAAAGTTTTGCTGATTTTCCAGGAACATTGCTGCAGGTTAAAAGGCTGTCCGGATTAATCAGGAGAATACGATCAAACAAATCTTCATTACTGCTGCACGCCATAAGTGCAATGGACGCTGAAGCTTTGCAGGTAATAATATCGGTTCGTTTTCCAATGACTGACTGGACAAAATTAGAGATTAACTGTACATATAAATAGTTGGTATAGGTTATATTTGGTTTTTCTGAACGCCCGCATCCCAGTAAATCAATATTGTATACGGTAAAATGTTTGCTTAATACATGAATTAGAGGATTCCATGTATAGCCGCTGGAAATCGTGTTTAAATCATGAATTAAGAGTAATGGTTTTCCATTTCCTGTTTTAGTGTAATGAATATTTCCCAGACGCCATTTGTAACAGAGTGAATTGGAAGTTTCCAAAAGATTTTTGCTGGTGGCGTGAAGTTGAATATATTTATTGATGGTGGAAATGGATGCAGCAGCTCCCGAAGTAAGGGAAAGGAATGTTAATAACTTGTTTTTATTCATTGCATGTACCTCCGCTAATATCTATTATAGTACAGTTGAATTCGTATGACAACGGGTAAGTTTTATGTTTCACGTGAAACATTTTATTATTTTGGGGATTAGTTTTTTAGTATAGTTTAACCTATTTTAAGGAAGTCCCTACTTCCAAGTCGCTAAGACGAAAACGGTGGGTAAGGGGGAGTTACTTATGTCAGGTAGGGTATAAACTCCATCAGAAAAGCTGTGACAGCAGCATAGGATTACGAGGAAGTAACGAAATGGACATTGTACCATTTGGGTATTCCGGATTTCCTTTGAGTATATGGAAACTTCAGTAGGTGAGCAGATGGATATCAAAGATAATCAGTAGTAAGAAAGAACGAAGATTAAGAAAAACAGGTGTTTTTTGTACATCAAAGGAAAAGTATTTTTTGTACATCAGAGGAAAAAGTATAGGAAAAAAGATAATTCTATGTTATACTACTTGTGATTTAATTTATCAGGGAAGTTTATACTTGTGATTTAACTTATTTTGAAAGTCCCCGTTTTTAAGTTCCAAAGACAAAAGTTGAGGACTGAGGGACTTATAATGCTAGAATAAGGTGTTATTTATTGGCTTACATGAAAAGAGGATTTTATATGGGAAGAATAATAGCCATTGCAAACCAAAAGGGAGGAGTAGGGAAAACAACAACAGCAATTAACTTGTCTGCCTGTTTAGCTGAGGCAGGACAGCGGGTGTTGATGGTTGATTTTGATCCTCAGGGAAATGGTACAAGTGGATTAGGTTTGGAAAAGGGAAGTATTGAAAATACGGTGTATGAATTACTTTTAGAAGAGTGTACACTTGAAGAGTGTATTACGGAAAGCATTCAGGAACATTTGGATGTATTGCCTTCGGATGAAAACCTGGCAGGAGCTGAGATTGAACTTTTAGAGTTTGAGAATAAGGAAGAAATATTAAAAAAATACTTAAATCAGGTGAAAAATAATTACGACTATGTCATTATTGACTGTCCGCCTTCTTTAAATATTTTAACAATTAATGCATTAACTGCCTCCGATACGGTATTAGTTCCAATTCAGTGTGAATATTATGCACTGGAAGGTCTGAGCCAGGTAATGAAAACTATACATTTGGTGAAGAAAAAATTAAATCCATCTCTGGAAATGGAAGGTGTTGTGTTTACGATGTATGATGCCAGGACAAACCTTTCTTTAGAGGTTGTAGAAAGTGTAAAAAGTACTTTGCATCAGAATATTTATAAGACAATTATTCCAAGAAATGTTCGTTTGGCGGAAGCACCCAGTCATGGTATGTCTATTAATTTATATGATTCCCGGTCAACAGGGGCAGAAAGCTACCGTCTTTTAGCAGCAGAGGTAATGAGCAGAGAAGAAGGGTGAATATAAAAAAGATTTAGCCTTCTTGGTTACTATAAAAGTTTATCGCCGATTAGGCGATTCAATTCAGGTATTCCAAGTGCGCCCGGCAGACTTT
>VSOC01000155.1:0-3641 GCA_009774615.1 Lachnospiraceae bacterium | reverse complement strand
CAAGTGCGCCCGGCAGACTTTTATCTATGACAGTTGATTACCTGTGGGCACATGAAAGTTAAATGAGAAATGGGTATGTATTGTTGTGAGGCATATAAGGTGTGGAGGAAGATTATTTATGGCAAAACGTTCGGCGTTAGGAAAAGGATTAGGCGCTTTTTTTGGTGATGATGTGGTAAAGGGAGAGTCGTCACGAAAAAATGAAGCAGAAAATAGTGAAAAAAATAAACATAGAAATGGCAATAATGTAAATAATAATCATAGTTCCTCTTATCTTGAAATGGAAGAAAATCATAAAGAGGGAGAATATAAAGGGTCAGAGAATTTAAGTTTAGATAATGAAAATGGTATTAACTTAAATAATAGTTTCACGGAACAGGGCATTGCTGATAAAGAAAATGTTTCACGTGAAACATTAATTAAGATTTCGAGAATTGAACCAAATGAAGGACAGCCAAGAAAGAGTTTTGATGAAGAAACATTGAAAGAATTAGCGGATTCGATGAAAGAATATGGTATTCTTCAGCCTTTGCTGGTAAAAAGAAAAGGGGGTAATTTTCAAATTATCGCTGGGGAGCGGCGCTGGAGAGCGGCAAAAATGGCTGGTTTAAAAGAAGTTCCCGTGATTGTTCGGGAATATAATAAACAACAGTCGGTAGAAATAGCTTTAATTGAAAATGTTCAGCGTGCAGATTTAAACCCTATTGAAGAGGCACTTGCCTATCAGCAGCTTATGCAGGAATTTGGCTTAAAACAAGAAGAAATTGCTTTAAGAGTTTCAAAAAATCGAGCAACAATTACAAACAGTATACGTTTATTGAAATTGGCAGAACCAGTGCAGCAATTATTAATTAGCGGGGAAATTAGCAGCGGACATGCCAGGGCATTATTAGGATTGGAAGATAAAGAACAGCAAATTGCTCTGGCTTCTCAAATTATTGAAAAGGGATTGAATGTTCGTCAGGTAGAAAAACTTGTAAAGATGATGACAAAACCACAAAAGGATGAAAAGGAAAAGGAGGAAAGCGAAGAAAAAGATTTAAGCTTTATTTTCCGTGATTTAGAAGAAAAGATGAAAGGAATTATGGGAACAAAAGTCATGATTCATCAGAAGGATAAGAATAAGGGAAGAATAGAAATAGAATATTATTCGGCTTCTGAACTGGAAAGAATCGTAGAATTAATTGAAACCATAAAGCTATAATCAATGAAAAATAAAAAGAATGAAACTGAATGGTTACAATAATTCAGAGGATGAGTAAGGAGTGAGTATTATTATGGAAAATAGTATTATCAATGACTGGGGAATTGATCCTGGATTTCTTATCCTTGGTTTGGCGATAATGACATTGATTTTATTTATCACAGTAATTATCTGTCTTATTAAAATGAGTCAGCTTTACCGCAGGTATGATATTTTTATGCGGGGGAAAGATGCAGAAACACTTGAAGATTTGATTATTACACAGATGGAAGATATTAATATCCTGAAAATTGAGGATAAAACCAATAAGGAAAATATCCGCAATATGCATCGAAATTTAAGGGCATCGTTTCAAAAACTTGGAATTGTCCGCTATAATGCATTTCAGGGTATGGGCGGAAATTTAAGTTTTGCCATTGCCATGCTGGATTATACGAACAGCGGATTTATTATTAATTCGGTGCACAGCCGGGAAGGCTGCTATATGTATTTGAAACGGGTGGATATGGGACATACAGAGGTTCTTTTGGGAACAGAAGAAAAAGAAGCGCTTGAACAGGCTCTAGGTTATGTGGAATATGAGGAGCCTGAGAAAAATTGAGAATTGGACTTTCTAAGCAGAAATAAAACAGGAAAAATAAGCATGAATCTTACATGGATTTTTGCTTATTTTTTATAGGATTTTTTATTGACATCGTTTTCTTAAGTTGCTATAATTTCTTTAACAAGTTACAATGTTGAAGAGTTTTGAAGTATGGCTCAGAAGGCAAGTGGCAGGATAAAAGGAGGTAATACAAATGTCTTATGTAGATGAAGTCTATGAGAAAGTCGTTGCTCAGAATCCGGGTGAGAATGAGTTTCATCAGGCTGTTAAGGAAGTATTGGATTCTCTTCGTTTAGTAATTGATGCAAATGAAGAAAAGTACCGCAAGATGGCATTATTAGAGCGCTTAACCGAACCGGAGCGTATTATATCTTTCCGTATTCCGTGGGTAGATGACCAGGGACAGGTTCAGGTAAATAAAGGCTACCGTGTACAGTTTAACAGTGCGATTGGCCCGTATAAGGGAGGTCTTCGTTTCCATCCATCCGTAAATCAGGGTATTTTAAAATTCCTGGGTTTTGAGCAGACCTTTAAGAATTCTCTGACAGGACTTCCTATCGGCGGCGGCAAGGGCGGCACGAACTTTGATCCGAAAGGAAAATCCGACAGAGAAGTTATGGCATTCTGCCAGAGCTTAATGACGGAATTGTACAGACATATCGGCGCAGATCAGGATGTTCCTGCAGGTGATATCGGTGTGGGCGGAAGAGAGATTGGCTTTATGTATGGTCAGTATAAGAGATTAACCGGATTGTATGAGGGCGTATTGACCGGAAAAGGTTTAACCTACGGCGGTTCTCTTGCCCGTACACAGGCAACCGGTTATGGTTTGGTTTATATTGTTGATGAGATGTTAAAGAAGAATGGAAAAGAACTTGCAGGAAAGAAAGTTATTGTTTCCGGTTCGGGAAATGTAGCTATCTATGCAACCGAGAAGGCACAGCAGTTAGGTGCTACCGTAGTGGCACTGAGTGATTCTAATGGTTATGTATATGACAAAGATGGTATTCAGCTGGATGTAGTGAAGGAAATCAAAGAAGTACGCCGCGGGCGGATTAAAGAGTATGTGGAGAAGGTTCCAACGGCTGTCTATACTGAAGGAAAGGGTATCTGGACCATCCCCTGTGATATTGCCCTTCCGTGCGCTACACAGAATGAATTAAATCTTGACGATGCAAAAGCTTTAAAGGCCAACGGATGCTTTGCTGTAGCTGAAGGTGCAAATATGCCTTCAACCAGAGAGGCAACTGACTTCTTCCTGGAGAATCAGATGCTATTTATGCCCGGAAAGGCAGCAAATGCCGGTGGTGTGGCAACTTCTGCTCTGGAGATGACCCAGAACAGCGAACGTCTTTCCTGGACCTTTGAAGAAGTAGATTCCAAGTTAAAGCAGATTATGATTGATATCTTTGCCAAAGCAGATGATGCTGCAAAACGTTACGGCGTTCCGGGAAATTATGTAGCCGGTGCAAATATTGCAGGTTTTGAAAAAGTAGTAGATGCAATGATGGCACAGGGTATTGTATAAACCTGACGGATAAAACGGTTAAAGATATAACTGCAGCAGAATGTAATTGATGGATAAAGACTGAAGAGCAGCAGAATAAAGTAAAAAGTTCGGATAAGCGATTTTATTCGGACTTTTTCTTTTTTTGTTTTTTCTTTTAAAGTGTTTTTAAAGCTATTTGAACTTATTTATTTTTAAGTTTATAATTTATTTTCCGAAACAGCTAATGTTCGGCGGATAATCTCTCTTACGGAGATTTATCCATTTGTTACCGATGTGCCATTTATTTCTATTTCTTTAAATTTTAAAAACTCATTTGCCTTATA
>VSOC01000154.1 GCA_009774615.1 Lachnospiraceae bacterium | reverse complement strand
GAAATATATCAGTATACTTTGGATGCAGCAACTCCAAAATGGAGGTTTTTAATTAAGCTGATGCGAAATTCTGGTTTTGTTTTATTTAGACCAATTAATATGTTAGTAAGGAACTTTAATCCATAGGAAGATAAATAAAAAAGTCCTATATAAAGCTAGGGTGGATAAGTTGGCTGAGAAAAGTATAAAAAAGAACTATATATATAGTGTTATATATCAATTATTAACAATTATTACACCATTAATTACTGCGCCACATGTATCTAGAAAACTTGGAGCTGATGGAATTGGTATTTATAGTTTTACAGCTTCTGTTGTTGCATATTTTACAATGGTTGCGGCATTAGGAACGGCAAGATATGGGCAGAGAGAGATTTCTTACAGCCAGAATGATATTGAAAGAAGGTCTTCTTACTTTTGGAAGATTGAAATTTTATCATGTATTAGCACATTTATATGTGCTATTGCTTATATCATATATATTTTATTCAATAAAGCAAATTCAGATATTTATTTTGTACAGATTTTTTCGGTGATTGCTGTTGCAGCGGATATATCATGGTTTTTCCAGGGAATGGAGGAATTTGGACGAATCATCAGAAGGAATGTTTTTTTTCGATTTATCAATATTATTTTTGTTTTTGGTGCTGTGAAATCTAAAGAAGACTTGATTTTTTATGTTGCTGGATTAAGTACTATTACATTGATAAGCAATTTGTCGTTATGGCCTTCTTTATATGGTGTAATAAAAAAACCAACTCGAGATAATTTAAAGTTCCTGGATATTCTACCTGAAGTTTTTACACTGTTTATTCCTTCTGTTGCTATCAGTATATACACAGTTTTGGATAAAATAATGATTGGTATTATTACTGATTCGGCTTTTGAAAATGGATATTATGAACAATCCTTAAAAATATCAAGGATGATAATGGCTATTGTAACATCTCTTGGTGTAGTAATGGTTCCGAGAATTGGTCATTATTTTTTTGAGGATAAAATAGATGAAGTTAAACAGTACATGTACAAGAGCTATCGTTTTGTTTGGTTCGCAGGTATTCCACTGTGTTTTGGGCTTTGTGGAATAGCTTCAAATTTTGTGCCCTGGTTCTTTGGCAATGGTTTTGATAAGGTTGTGCCTATTTTACAAGTATCAAGTTTTCTTATTCTTGCTGTAGGTATTAATAATGTAACAGGAACACAGTATCTAATACCAACAAAACGTCAAAATTTATTTACACTTACGGTTGTGACAGGAGCTGCTGTTAATTTTGTTCTTAACTATTTTTTAATAAAAAGGTTTCAATCTGTGGGAGCAGCAGTAGCTTCTGTAGCAGCAGAAAGTGTAATTGCTGTTTATCAACTATTTATTGTGCGAAAGGAATTGGATGGGGTGGAAATACTGAAAAGTTCTGCAAAATATTTATTATCTGGTTTGGTAATGCTTGTGGGGATTTTGTGTGTTGGTAATACACTAACTCCATCATTGGGTCATTTGATAATGCTTATCATAATTGGAGGAATATTGTATATCATTATGCTTTTATTACTTAAAGATAGTTTTGCTGTAAGTCAAGTAACTAATGGTTTGTTAATACTAAAAAAGAAAAAAATAAGATAGGAGTAAAATCAATGAAGACAGTTTATACTTGTTTCAGTACAGATGTTATTCACGATGGGCATCTTAATATCATCCGGCATGCTAAAAAATATGGCAGGGTTGTTGTCGGCTGTCTGAGTGATAAAGAGATGATTCGCTGTACAAAGTTTCCGACCACATCCGAAGAAGAACGTATAGCTCTCTACCAGTCTTTAGAGGGGGTAGATGAAGTTATTTTACAGGATAACATGTTATATGATGACATGATTGAAAAAATACATCCGGATTATGTGGTACACGGTGATAACTGGAGAGAGGGAGCGGAGAGAGCGGTTCGGGATCATGTGGAAGGCTTGCTTAGGGTCTATGGCGGTCAGATTGTCGATGTGCCGTACACATACAGCGAAAGTGTAAAGAAAGTTGACCAGCGGTTAAAAGAAAAACTCTCTATGCCGGAGTACAGGAGAAAGCGCCTTCGTCAGCTTATTACGATGACCCCGGTGGTAAAGGTTATGGAAGCACACTCCGGACTGACAGGACTAATCGTAGAAAAGACAGTGGTTGACGGGGAGGACGGAAAGCTGGATCAGTTTGATGCTATGTGGGTTTCTTCTTTGTGTGACAGTACAGATAAAGGAAAGCCGGATATTGAATTGGTTGATATGACTTCCCGCTTGCGCACCATTGATGACATTATAGAAGTTACCACTAAGCCAATTATCCTGGACGGCGATACGGGTGGATTGACAGAACATTTTGTATATAATGTCAGAACCCTCGAACGAATGGGGGTAAGTGCAGTGATTATTGAAGATAAGACAGGGCTGAAGAAGAACAGCCTGTTTGGTACGGAGGTGGTACAGACACAGGACAGCATTGAAAACTTCAGTGCGAAAATTACAGCAGGGAAAAAAGCACAATTATCCGATGATTTTATGATCATTGCCAGAATTGAAAGCTTAATCTTAGAGCAGGGGATGGAAGATGCGCTGAAAAGGGCAGTTGCCTATACTGCTGCCGGTGCCGATGGTATTATGATCCACAGCCGAAAGAAAGAGCCTGAAGAAATTTTTGAATTTTGTGATAAATTTCGCCAAAAGGATAAAAAAACCCCGATTGTCGTTGTGCCGACATCTTTTAATCAAGTAACCGAGGAAGAACTTGCTTCTCATGGTGTAAATATTGTAATTTATGCAAATCAGCTGATGCGGGCAGCATTTCCGGTTATGCAGGAAACGGCAGAGGAGATTTTAAAGGCGCACAGAGCTAAGGAAGTGGATGCAAAGCTGATGCCGTTTAAGGATATTATTCGGTTGATTGACGAACTTTAAGTGATGGGCGAGGTGTATCTGGTTGGAAAACAAATATTTAATTCTTTCGGATATTCATGGGAATGTCAGTGCATTTGATGCGGTGCTAAAGGAGTGCCGAAATGAGTGTTTTGCGGGTGTGATTTTACTTGGCGACTGCATTGATTATGGAATGCGGTCGAATGAGATTATACAAAAACTGATAAAACTAGAGGAAACAAATTGGAAGGACAGATACATGGTTAATATTTGGGGAAACCATGAAAAACTTGTGATAGATAAGGATTTGGATCGCTTATCATCCGAGCGGGGACGAGCTATGGCAAGATATACGGCAAGGCAGTTAATGACACAATCCATGGATTACATACGAACCGAGATGAACCAGAACGGAATCCAGGAATTTAAGATCGGAAGCCTGCAATGTCTGGCTGTTCATGGTTCACTTGAAGATTATTACTGGAAGTCTATCGAACCAGGGAATCTAAGAGGTGAATATAGCAGCTATGATATGGTCTTTAGCGGTCATTCCCATTATTCACACTGTTTTACCTGCTTTTACCCGATAAATTATCCAGAGATGAGAAATAAGAAAGCAGTAACTTTTATTAATCCGGGTTCTGTGGGGCAGCCAAGAAATCAAAATCCATGTGCACAGTATGCTGTCCTTTCCCTGCCATCCCGACGAGTGGATCTGCGTGCTGTTAAATATGATGTGGCATGCGAACAGAATTTGTTTCCTGACGAAATCGATGTGTTCTATAAAACAAGGCTGACAAGAGGAGTGTAAACGAAAGGTGGGAATGCTATGAGTAAATTATATGCAATCAGTGGTGTTACCGGAATGACCGGAAATGAACTTGTCCGGCAGATTCTTGTTAAAGACAACGGGGATCATATTCTGGGATTTGATAATTTTTTTGCTTCTTCTATTGAAACGGTTTCGGACTTTATTCATGATGAGCGCTTTACATTTTTTCCATACGATTTGAATAACCGGGAGGAGATGCAGGATTTTGAACGCAGAATAAAAGCGATTGCGGGTAATTATGAAGAAATCATCTACATCAACTGTGCAGCAGTTGTACATACAGAACATTTTTACCATGTGTATGAAACGTTTGAAACAAATGTCGAAGGAATGAATCATTTTCTTTGGCAGGCAATCCGCGTTGGTGCCAAGAAGTATATCAACTGCTCAACTTCCGAAGTGTATTCTATGAATTCCTGGAATGAAAACGGCGGTGTCAAAGAGAGTGATTTTCTAACCTTGTCCACAGTAGAGCACAGCCAGAGAACCAGCTATGCAACAGGAAAACTTTTGACAGAATTCTTTATTAAAGATGCTGTTGATGCAGGAAAGATTAAAGGGTGTTCTATTCGTTTTGCCAATGTTTACAGCAAAGATGAACGCTATCCAAAGCACATTATTCCCTTTATTATCAATAGCCTTCGTGACAGCGGCAGGGTTGTCCTGTTAGAGAACAGCCGAAAAAATAAAAGAACTTTTTTAAATAATTATGACAGTTGCAGTGCAGTGCTGGCTCTGGCATCTACGGATGATGCGCTGGATGGTACGGTATACAATGTTGCCACAGATGAGGAAATATCTATCATCGATCTGGCAAAGCTCTGTGCATCGAAGATGGGAATTCAAGATCCGGTTATTGAATTCTGCGGATACCGCAAATCTGATCCGGAGAGAAGGCTTTTGTCAACGGAAAAGATCCGGGCAAGGACTTTTTGGAAACCTGCTGTTTGTCTGGATAAAGGGCTTGATGAATGTATTTCCAGTTATTTAAAAAAAATATAAGGTTGGTAACAGGATGAAGGTAGCAATTATTACAGCAGCCGGGATTTCAAGTAGATTTAATGATGGGATTTCGGAAAATAATAAGGTGCTGAAAGCGATATACACAAAAGATGATGGGAGAAACACTCTACTTTATCACCTTCTTTTGAAATGCAGGTTTGCAGATCGGATTGTTATTGTCGGCGGGTATAAATTTGACTGTTTGGCAGCATATTGTGAGGAGCTAAAGTCAACGATGCGCGATAAGATTAACCTGGTATTTAATAAACATTATAAGGATTTAGCTTCCGGTTATAGTTTATCTTTAGGAATCGAGGAAGCATTTAAACACTGCCCGGATGAGATCCTTTTTGTGGAGGGAGATCTGGATTTTGACAGCCGATCTTTTGATAAGATAGCATCGTCGCCAAAAAGCGTACTGAGCTATGCTTTTGAGCCAATATATGCGGATAAGGCGGTTGTTTTGTATAAGGATGAGAGAAATCAATATCATTATGCATTTAACTGTAGCCATGGATTGCTTTCCATTTCATCTGCGTTTTCCTGCATTTTAAATTCTGGTCAAACCTGGAAGTTTACAGAAATGGAAGCTTTATACCGTGCCAATAAGCGATTCTGCGAAGAAACAAAGAATGAAACCAATTTAAGGATTATTCAAAATTACCTTGATAACGGAGTAGATGTTGATTTGCTTGGCTTTGAACGCTGGACAAACTGTAATACAAGAGAGGATTATAATAAGATCTTATCTTATTGGGAGAAAGAAGATTAAAACGCAGGTGTGGATGTTCGTCAGCAAAAATAGTAGAAAAGACGGAGGATTACAATGAAAACTTTGCAGGAGCGCTTTAAGAGCGTTGAAAAACATGTTAATGAAAACAAGATTAAAGTGATGATCCTTGGATTAGGAAGTGTCGGTACATATCTTTTTGATTATTTAATCAGCAGCAATGATCCCGCAATTCATGTTATTGTTGCCGGCAGAGATGAAGCCAAGATGCAGATGAAGGTAAATATCACCAGGGTTGCCGGGCTTATCCGCGGAGTAAATAAGTCGAGAATCGATGTAGAAGCCGGTGTGGATTTGAATGATATTGATGCCATTCAAAGGGTAATGGAAAAATATCGACCTGATTTTATCGTTAATTCCAGCCGTGCTTATCCCGGGCTTAAATATGGAAGTATTTCATGGGCTAATTTAAGAGCTTATGGAATTTGGAGTCCGCTTGCTGTTCGTTTTACAAAAAATGTAATGGAAGCATGTGACAGGGCAGATACAGACGCAGTTGTAATTAACACCTCTTATTCCGATGCGGTTATTCCCTGGTTAAAGAGCGCAGGAAAAGCCTATCCGGACTTCGGTTCCGGAAACCTGAATCATCTTGTTCCGCGCATAAAGTTTGCGGTGGCTGAAATGCTTGGTGTGGATGATTATTGGAATGTCGATGTAATGTTTGCTGCTGGTCATTTCCATGATGTGTGCATCAGCAAGGAAGGGCAGACAGAAGGCATAAAACTGCCGTTAAGGATTGATTATAAGGGACAGGAGCAGGTTCTTTCCCATGATAAGATTTATTCTGCCTGCAAAATTGCCATGCCCACAGATCCGACGAGAAATAAAATGAATGCTTCTTCAAATTATCAGATTATCATGGCTGTGATCGAAGCGGTTCGCAGCAGGGAAAATCAAAAAGTATTTATTCCTGGTTTTGGAGGCAATATCGGCGGATACCCGGTTCAAGTTGGTTACAGGGATGCGCTGCTTGATGCATGGATAGATGAGTCGGTCTTTTGCTTTGAAGATATGAACAGGGCATGCAGGGCATCTATGGTTCTTGACGGTATTGAAGATGTTGTGGATGGAAAACTGATTTATACGGATGTGTTAATTGCAAAGGTTAAAAAGGTATTTGGTGCAGAACTTTTGAAAACTGTGGAATTTGAGGATATTGAGAGGACTGCGCAGTTTCTTATTGATAAAATTATTTTACCGCAGACAGGAGTGTTTGATGAGAGCAGAAAAACTAATTGAAATTATAGGCGCAGATTTTTACACAGGAGTACCGGACAGCCAGCTGAAGGCGTTGTGTGATTATCTGATGTCTGTCTATGGAATTGATCCGAAACATCATATTATAGCTGCAAATGAGGGGTGCTGCACAGCATTGGCAGCGGGATATTATCTTGCAACAGGAAAGGTTCCTGTAGTCTACATGCAGAACAGTGGTGAGGGAAATATGATTAATCCCGTGGCAAGTCTTTTAAACGATAAGGTTTATGCTATTCCTATGGTATTCATTATTGGGTGGCGCGGGGAACCGGGCATCCACGATGAACCCCAGCATATTTATCAGGGCGAAGTGACATTGAAGCTGCTGAAAGATATGGATATAGCTTCATTTATTGTTGGCAGAGAAACTACGGAAGATGAAGTAAAAAAGGCAATGAGCGATTTTCGGGATATATTGGCATCCGGCAAGGATGCAGCGTTTGTGATAGGTAAAGGTGCTTTGACGGATGCACCAGAAGTTGAATATAAAAATCATAACAGCATGGTGCGTGAGGAAATCATCCGGCATATTGTAAAGGTTTCCGGGGAAGATCCCATAATATCTACAACGGGTAAGGCTAGTCGTGAACTGTTTGAAACAAGGGCAGCAAATGGGCAAAGTCACAAGTATGATTTTTTGACTGTTGGTTCCATGGGACATGCTTCTTCGATTGCCCTTGGTGTTGCCATTCATAAGTCAAACCGGCGGATCTGGTGTGTGGACGGAGATGGAGCTGTGCTTATGCACATGGGTTCCATGGCAGTTCTCGGCGCGAATAAGCCCAAAAATCTTATCCATGTTGTTATCAATAATGAGGCACATGAAACGGTTGGCGGTATGCCTACGGTAGCCAAAAGCATTGATTTTGTTGCAATAGCAAAGGCATGCGGTTATCCGAATGCGGTGTGTGTTGATCGGTTTGAAGACCTTGATAAAGAACTTGAAGCTGCAAAAAGCAGGAGTGAACTAAGTTTTATTGAAGTCAAATGCTCCATCGGTGCAAGGAAAGACCTTGGTCGCCCGACAACAACCGCACTTGAAAATAAACAAAACTTTATGGCATATCTGAAAGCGTTGTAAATGCCCTGGAATCTTTATTTTTTCGACCAAGCAGCACCACCGGATACTCCTTTTCGTTCCTGTAAATGATAAATGGTTTACAGGAAATTCTTCAAATATTCTTCGACCGACCGGCTCATTTCCCGGGAAAAATCACTGTTGTATTTCCTGCTGCAGAATGCCTGAATCCAG
>VSOC01000153.1 GCA_009774615.1 Lachnospiraceae bacterium | reverse complement strand
ATAAGGACTTTTTAAACTCTTTAGAAATAAATTAAGGAGAATCCCAATGTCTTCATTCAAACATAAAACCTTAATGATAACCGGCGGCACCGGCTCTTTCGGCCATACCGTCCTAAAACATTTTTTAAACACAGACATCAAAGAAATCCGCATTTTCTCCCGTGATGAAAAAAAGCAGGATGATATGCGGCACGATTTACAGCTTCATTTTCCAGAAGCCGCAAACAAAGTAAAATTCTACATCGGCGATGTGCGCAATATCCAATCCCTAAAAGATGCCATGCCTGGTGTTGACTACATATTCCATGCCGCCGCATTAAAGCAGGTTCCCTCCTGTGAATTCTTTCCCATGGAGGCCGTGCGAACAAATGTTGAGGGAACCGACAACATGCTCCACGCAGCGATAGAAAGCGGAGTTAAGCGTGTAGTCTGTCTTTCTACAGATAAAGCAGCCTATCCTATAAATGCCATGGGAATATCCAAGGCAATGATGGAACATGTGATTTTTGCCAATGCCCGTGTGGCGGCAGAAAGAGGAAATACGGTGATCTGCTGTACTCGTTATGGAAATGTAATGTGCAGCCGGGGAAGCGTAATTCCTCTTTTTATTGATCAAATAAAATCCGGACATCCTATCACAATAACCAATCCAGATATGACCCGTTTTCTGATGAATCTGGATGAAGCGGTGGATCTTGTTAAATTTGCGTTTGAACACGCTTCTCCTGGTGACTTGTTTATTCAGAAAGCGGATGCTTCGACGATAGGAACTTTAGCAAAAGCTGTGCAGGAATTATTTGGAGATACCGGAACCCATGTCATTGGCACGCGCCATGGGGAAAAATTATATGAAACACTGATGACAAAAGAAGAACGGCTTCGAGCGGAGGACATGGGAAATTATTTCCGTATTGCTGCAGACAGCCGGGACTTAAATTATGATAAATTTGTGGTCAAAGGGCGTGTTCGTACAGAAGCTGATGATTCCTACACCAGTCATAATACAAATCTTTTAAATGTAGAAGAAACGGTCAAGAAAATATTAACTACTGATTATGTGCAAAATCAATTAAAAGCTATGGGGAAATAATTCATGAATATTTTAGTTACTGGTGCAGAAGGGTTTGTCGGGAAAAATCTGGTGGAAAATCTTAAAACGATTAAACAAGGAAAAAACAAGAAATATTCTTTTCCTATTGAAGAAATTTTTGAATATGATATCCATACATCTCCAGATTTATTCGAAGCCTTTTGTTCAAAAGCTGATTTTGTATTTCACCTGGCTGGTGTCAATCGTCCGAAAAACAGGGAAGAGTTTATCAAAGGCAACTGCGATTTTTCCAATACATTATTAACCACCTTAAAAAAATATTCTAACACCTGTCCGCTAATGCTTTCCAGTTCCATCCAAGCTTCTTTGATAAATCAATATTCTAATTCCGACTACGGAAAATCAAAATTAGCCGGGGAACAACTATTCTTTGACTATGAAAAGGAAACAGGAGCAAAAGTATTCATCTATCGCTTCCCTAATCTTTTTGGCAAATGGTGCCGCCCAAATTATAACAGTGTAGTAGCAACATTTTGTTATAATATTGCCCATGATTTACCTATTCAAGTAAATGATGCAGCTACAGAATTAGAATTCCTTTATATTGATGATTTAATTGACGGATTGTTGGATAGCTTAATTGGAAATGTCAATCGCTGTGATTACCAAGGACTAACACTTCTGCCATCCGAACGTGGACAATATTGTTATATTCCAACTACCCATAAGGTCACATTAGGAGAGATAGCCGATTTATTATATTGCTTTAAAGAACAACCAAAATCCTTAATTCTTCCAGAACTAAAAACGTATTCATTTGCAAAAAAATTATATTCTACATATCTTTCCTATTTACCTAAAGAAAAAGTATGTTTTCCTTTAAAAATGAATATTGATCATCGTGGAAGCTTTACCGAATTATTAAAAACAGATGCACATGGCCAGTTTTCGGTGAATATCAGCGAACCCGGTGTTACGAAAGGCCAGCACTGGCACAACAGCAAATGGGAGTTTTTTATTGTTGTAGCAGGACACGGACTGATTCAGGAAAGAAGAATAGGAACGGATGAACACGGCAATCCATATCCGGTAATCGAGTTTGAGGTTTCCGGAGATAAAATAGAAGCCGTTCATATGCTTCCAGGTTACACCCACAATATCATTAATCTTTCAAAAACGGAAAAATTAATTACCTTTATGTGGGCCAATGAGTTATTCCGGCCCGAATATCCAGATACTTACTATGAAGAAGTTGAAAAGGAGTAAATTGTCATGGAAAGCATTTTTTTTGCAGATAAAAGCCATGTTTCATTTTGCAATAATGGCAAATTAAAACTTTTGATCATTGTCGGAACTCGTCCGGAAATTATCCGCTTATCTGAGGTAATTAAAAAATGCAGAACCTATTTTGATACAATTCTTGCACATACCGGACAAAATTATGATTATTCTTTAAATGAGATTTTTTTTCATGACTTGCATTTGGATAATCCCGAAATTTATCTAAATGCAGTTGGAAAAAATCTCGGGGAAACTATGGGAAATATTATTGCCAGATCCTATGAATTAATGGAAGAAATAAAACCAGATGCGGTATTAGTGCTTGGAGATACCAATAGCTGCCTTTCGGTTATAGGAGCAAAGCGCCTCCACATCCCTATTTTTCATATGGAGGCAGGAAACCGCTGCAAGGACGAGTGTCTTCCCGAAGAATCAAACCGGCGAATTGTAGATATTATTTCGGATGTCAATATGGCATATTCGGAACATGCACGCCGCTATTTAATTGACTGCGGACTGCCCCAGGAACGAATTTATGTAACAGGTTCACCGATGGCTGAAGTATTACATAAGAATCTTGATGAAATCCAGGCATCAAAAATTTTGGAAAAACTCGGATTAACAAAGAGAAATTATATCTTATTATCCGCCCATCGTGAAGAAAATATTGATACCGAAAAGAATTTTTATTCCTTGTTCCATGCCATTAATAGGATTGCAGAAACCTACGATATGCCTATCTTATATTCCTGTCATCCAAGGAGCCGTAAACGATTGGAAGCTTCTGATTTTCCATTAAATCGCCGAGTAATTCAGCATGAACCCTTAGGCTTCCATGATTATAACTGCCTGCAGATGAATGCTTTTGCAGTTATCTCCGATTCCGGTACACTTCCGGAGGAAAGCAGTTTTTTCACCAGTATCGGGCATCCGTTTCCGGCAGTATGTATACGAACCTCTACAGAACGTCCTGAAGCATTGGATAAGGCGTGTTTTATTCTTGCAGGAATTGATGCGTCTGGATTATTACAAGCGGTTGAAACTGCTGTATCAATGAATACGCAAAAAGACAATGGGATACCTGTACCTGACTACACAGAAGAAAATGTCAGTACAAAAGCAGTAAAAATCATACAATCTTATACAGGAATTATAAATCGGATGGTGTGGAGAAAATACTAATCTTTCGGATACTTTGCCTGGTCTTTTCCTGCCAGACAGAGTATCCTGTCATCCATACCACTTACTCTACATTCTTTTTGGTGAAAAACTCATCTTGAATTTTCTTTTTTCTATAACTTATCCCAATTAAAACGATATCTCCTGCATAAAGCGGCAGGACTGTTTATGTTTAATTCGCAAAAATATAATAAAATTCCAGATAAAGTCTTGTAATTCCCACCTGTATGACCTATACTCGAAATAGAAACACGATGGGAGCAGACAGGAGTCTATTACAAATGGAAAAGAAAAATGATGTCGGGAGAAGTTTCATGAAAAAACGGTGGTTATCGATTCTGTTCATACTGTGCATGTCACTGGCTCTGTTGCCGGGGACGGCGCGGGCGTCTGCAGAAAATGGACGGGTTGATTTGAAGCCGACCAGCGAGCTGAGATGGATCGACCGGGTCGAGCTGCCCGATTACGCCCTTACACTTTATGAAACGCTGGAAGAAGCGGCAGATGGCGATGGGTATAAGGATTATCTTATTGACGACGAGTATTATGACCTGGAAGGTGATAACATTCGCACGGATATGCCGGGTGAGTTTATGCGCGGAACGGTTACTTCTTCTGATGTCAGCACAACCCGTTATACTGCTATTTTGGTTACTACCACCAAAACCGACGAAACGGATCAGAATACGAAGGATTATATTGCCAACTGTATCCGCACGGTAGTTTCTGCGTTCAAGTTCGATCATCAGGAGGTATTTTGGATAAAAGGGGTATATCGTGTAGAGTTCAACCGCAATGGCACAAGGTATTATTGTCTTGCGCTATGTGCAAATAACAGCAAACCTGATGCAGAAAACACAACTTACTATGAAATTAGAAGGTCAGATTTCCGTACTGGCGGTCAGTGGGATATTCGTGGGGCAATGGCTCGGCGCGATACTAACGTCGAAAAGATACTTGCTGCCATCCCTGCCGGAGCCAACCGGTTTATGCAAATCTACTATCTTAACAAATGGCTTGCAGAAAACAATCAATACAATACTACTGTAAAAAAGGACGGAGATGGTCCATGGTATGCCTATGAATGTATCAGTGCTCTGGAAGGTTTGACTGGCGTCGACGGCCCGGTTTGTTCTGGCTATGCCAGCGCATTAAAGGTGCTGTGCGATAAACTTGGTATTCCCTGCATCACTGTAACCGGATGGGTGTCGGAGAATACAAAACACAGATGGAACTATATCCAGATGGAAGACGGTAAATGGTATGCAGTTGATGTGACCAATAATGACAGAAATGATAATAGCGCGAATCTCACAAAATGGCTTCTAGTCGGCGGTAAAACGGTGATTAACAGAAAGGAATTTCTTGAAAACCACCCTGCACATAACCGGTCATATTATGGCGGAGGTACGGATTTTACCAACGGTCCGGTACTGAGCGACGAAGCCTATCCCCGTAGCTTCACCGGACCTGCGGGGGGGAGCTGAAACGCTGACGCATTATAAGAGTTTTTATTTTTTCTGCCTGACAACAGCAAGTCAGGCAGATTATTTATCCTCTGCTTATGATAAATTTATAAAAAAACACAACAATTTTACTGTTTCTATTTCCAAAAATCAGGCACCACAGCCGCCATAAAATTCCTTATACCACTGTGCAAATCTGCGCAGCCCCGTACGCAAATCGGTTGTCGGGCAATAGCCAAAATCCTGTTCTAATGCCGTTGTATCTGCATAAGTTACCGGCACATCTCCCTGCTGCATAGGTACTAATTTCTTATGTGCTTCAAAGTCATAATCAGCAGGAAGAACTTCTGCCAATATCAGTTCTTCGCTTAAAATCTGTACAAAATCCAGTAAATTTTCCGGGTGACCGCCGCCGATATTGTATACGGCATAAGGCGGGAGAGGCAGACCATCCGCTCCATTTCTTTTCACTGGCGCAGCCTGCATTACCCGAACTACTCCCTCTACAATATCGTCCACATAGGTAAAATCCCGCTTACAGTTTCCGAAATTATAAATTTGGATATTTTCTCCATTTTTTAATTTATTGGTAAATCCAAAATATGCCATGTCCGGGCGTCCGGCAGGACCGTAGACGGTAAAAAAGCGAAGCCCCGTAGATGGTATATTGTAAAGCTTAGAATAAGCATGTGCCATTAATTCGTTGGATTTTTTCGTTGCTGCATACAGGGAAACCGGATAATCTACCTTGTCCTCGGTGCTGAAAGGAACCTTTTCATTGCCACCGTAAACGGAGGAAGAAGATGCATAAATGAAATGCTTTACCCCTGCTTTTCCCTGATTATAGGAGTGGCGGCAGGCTTCCAGGATATTATAAAATCCAATTAAATTTGACTGGATATAGGCATCCGGATTCGTGATGGAATAGCGTACACCTGCCTGCGCTGCAAGGTTTATCACAATATCCGGCTGATAGGTTTTAAAAAGAACATCTACAATTTTTTTGTTGGCAATATCTCCCCGGATAAATTTCCAGAGATGAGGATTGGATACGGAAGCATTATGAATTTGTTCCAGCCGCCATTCTTTAAGCTTTACATCATAATAATCATTCATATTGTCGATGCCAATAATGGTTATTTCTTCTTCTCGTTCAAGAAGCCGAATAACGAGATTTGCTCCAATAAAGCCCGCCGCGCCTGTTACCAGAACGGTTTTCCCTGCCAGATGAATTTGTTCCTTTTGTTCTCCCATAATTTACCGATTTACCCCTTTCTTTTTTCATTATTGCTTATGCATAACCAGCTTGTCTTATCATCTGTTTATTTATTTTTTCGGCACTAATCGGTTCCAAATAAGTCCCGGGTATAAACTTTATCCTTAACATCATCCAGGCAGTTGTGATAGCGGTTGGCAATTATGGCTTGCGATTGCTGTTTAAAGCTGTTTAAATCGTTGACGACCATGGAACCGAAAAAGGTTGAACCGTTGTTCAGCGTTGGTTCATAAATAATCACTGTGGCTCCCTTGGCTTTAATCCGTTTCATTATGCCCTGAATCGAAGATTGGCGAAAATTATCGGAATTGGATTTCATGGTCAGGCGGTACACGCCAACCACGACTTTTCTCTCCATGCGGGCATCAAAAGAAGCGGAATTTCCATAAGCTCCAGCAATATCCAGTACGCGGTCAGCGATAAAATCCTTACGTGTACGATTGGATTCGACAATGGCTTCAATCAGGTTTTCCGGCACATCCTGATAGTTGGCAAGAAGCTGTTTGGTATCTTTGGGCAGACAATAACCCCCATAGCCAAACGAAGGATTATTATAATGTGCGCCGATACGCGGGTCCAGGCAAACACCATCAATAATTTGTTTTGTGTTCAGCCCTTTGGATTCTGCATAGGTGTCTAATTCGTTAAAATAAGATACCCGCAGGGCAAGGTAGGTATTGGCAAAAAGCTTCACGGCTTCTGCTTCGGTAAATCCCATAAACAACGTGTCAATGCTGTCTTTAATCGCCCCCTCCTGAAGCAAAGAAGCAAACCGGTGCGCTGCCAGGACAAGACGTGGATTGTCTAAATCTGTACCGACAATAATCCGGCTGGGATAAAGGTTATCATAAAGCGCCTTGGATTCACGCAGGAATTCAGGGCTGAAAATAATATTTTCCGTATGATATTTTTCACGAACAGATTTCGTATAGCCAACAGGAATTGTAGATTTAATAACCATAATTGCCTGTGGATTTACAGAAAGAACAAGCTCAATAACCGACTCTACAGCCCGGGTATCGAAATAATTTTTCTTGGAATCATAGTTTGTAGGGGCAGCAATTACAACAAAATCTGCATCGCGATATGCTTCAGCCCCATTCAGAGTTGCCGTAAGATGCAGTGTTTTTTCTGCCAGGTATTTTTCAATATAATCATCCTGGATGGGTGAAATTCTTTTATTAATTTTATCCACTTTTTCAGGAAGAATATCCACAGCAGTAACCTGGTTGTGCTGGGCAAGCAAAACAGAAATGGAAAGCCCAACATACCCGGTTCCGGCAACGGCAATCTTTAACGGTGATACTTTTTCCAGTTTATTGCTGCCGGTTGGGTCTTGGCTGAGAAAAACTTCAGTTAAATCAAATTCGAGAATCTCGCTTAATGCTTCTAGCTGCGGGATCGAAGGAATGTATTCCCCTGTTTCTAAATGACTCAACATTGTGCGGTTAATTCCTGTAGCATCGGAAAGCTGCTGCTGGGTCATTTTTTTAGCCTTGCGCGAAAATAATACAAGCTCGGCAAGGCGTTTTTGCGATAATTTTTTCATGAAAACCTGCTCTTTCTTGTTATTTAAAATAACATTTTTCTAATTGAATTGAAGGCAGGGATAGGATAGCATATGGAGGAGGAAAAAGCAAGAGGAAATAGATGTTTAAATATAATGTTTTTACACTTTGATGTGCTGCAATGGTTTCAGATTTTGTGTTATTTAAAATAACATTTTGTGACGTTTTATTCTATCTTTTAATTTTTTATGGAATTTTACAAGATATATAATACTATAAATGAGCAAATTTGAACTAGTTTTATCCATAATACATTTTATTTATTTCCCATCAATTCATTGGCTGTTCTGAAAACCATTCATAGGTATGGTTGAGCTTTGCATAAAAACTATCAGTTCTATGAATATCAGGTG
>VSOC01000152.1 GCA_009774615.1 Lachnospiraceae bacterium | reverse complement strand
TTTTGCAACAGATTTACCTATACATTTTACCCAGATTTTGTAAATTTCTTTAATATAAAACTAATAATAAAAACAAAAACCAATCCCAATACAAAGAAAATAGCCGATATCCGATACGGTTCTTGCCTTACAAGGCTGTCACCTCATCGAAATATCAGCTTTTTCTTCCATATTCAATCTCAAATCATCATCAATACAATCTTACCTTAATCATCATAATGTCCTCTGCACGATATAATCTTAATATTCTGCAATTCATCAATATCATAGACCAGACGATTTTTTTCATCAATCCTTCGGGAATATCCAGGGCGGTATCTTAGTCTTTCAGGTTTTCCTATGCCTTTCATGGCTCCGTTTCTGCGTATGTCTTCAAGCAGTTCATTAATTTTTTTCAATGTCTTTCTATCCTGTATCTGCCAATAAAGATAATGCTCCCAGCTATCGCCATAAAAAGTTAAATCATTCATTTTCCATAGCCCTTAATTCTTCCATGGTTTTTGTAATTCCTCTGCCCTGTGCAATATCAGCATAGCCTCGGTCTAACATTGCCAGATATTCCGCATTCTTTTTTGCTTTTGCCATTTCATTATATTCTTTTTCGGATATAATAACTACATTTTCATTCTTCGGTCGTGATACGACAAGTGTTTCACCACTTACTACTTTATTACACCACTCCCTGAAATTTTCACGTACATCCATACTTTTTACTGCTAACATCACATCACCTCATAAAATTCGTATGTTTTTTCGTACTTTTATTATATGTGGTCTTCCTTCACTTGTCAATCTATTTATTTTTCTTCTCACCTTACCCCTCACCCTTTTGTTACTGTTCACACGTTCACAGTAACACCCTTTTACCTTTTCACTATCTTTATCACCACCGTATCCGCATACGTCAGCGGTTCATTGTGCTGGAAAAATACCACGCCCTGCACCGGAGAATAAAGGGTTTCCAGATTCTCCCCCTCATAAGGGTCCATAATATTCGCCAGGGGCTGTCCCACATCCACGGCTTCCCCCGTTTTTACCAGTGCTTCAAATATCCCTGATTTTGCCGTCCTCACGGAAATCATTTCCTTATCCTTTAGCACCTGCGGTTCATTCTGCTCGGGTATGCTGTACTTTATCATGCCCTGCCGCGATAAAAAATTCATCACGGCAAGCACGGCCTGCCCCGCGCCTTTGGGTTCTATCCTTGCGGTTGTTGTCGTATACAGCGAAAATGCCTGCGTGTTCCACACCTGCCAGTTATAATTCAGGGTTGTGGTATCATAGGGCCGCACCTCCCGAATCACCACATAGGGAAGCCCGAACTGTTTTGCGGTTTCCACCCTGCTGAAGCCTTCGTCCATCATCCGCACATGGGGGACGAAATCTCCCGGCATATAAAAGGAAGTAAACTGAATTCCAAATGCATAGTCTTTAATTTCCCGAAAAACCCCGTCGGCAATCCTCTGTGTTGTTTCTCCCAGATTATACCCCGGGAACATCCGGTTAATATCCGTGTTATCCGTGGGCCAGAACCGTTTCTGAATATTCATGGAATAGGGATTTATCGAGGGAATAATTAAAATCTTATGTCCTTTTTTAATCCTCCCCTCTTCCTCCAACTGCCTGCATTTTTTTACCAGGCGCGAACAGCAGTAAATCTGCTGCACCTCATTTCCCCGGGAACTTCCCACGATGCAGACCGACTTTTCTCCTTCGCCGAATTCATAGCCGGTAATGCGGAAATCATCCCTGTACATCCCTTTTATCTGATAGATGATCCGTTTATGCATAGCCGCAGACCTCCTTTTTCAGCATCCTCCCCATCAATGACCCTTCATCGACAATGGGATAATCCCGCAAAGTAAACAGCATCCCTTCGGTCGGAGCCAGCACCTCATCCAGCACTTTTCCCCGCAGAGGATCGACGATCCTGCCTATCCGCTCATTCTTCTTCAGCCTTGCCCCGTGCTTTACCAGAGGGATGAACAGCCCGCCAACACCCGCATTCAGATAGCAGACATCCGCCGGGTTCCGGGAAATCACCGGTTTTTTCACGGGTTTTACCTCCCCCTCCCAGATGCCCATAGCCTTCATCAGGTACATTATCCCGTCGGTCATCTGGTCGCCGTATTCCCTGGTAATGCGCATTCCCACCCCCATCTCCACGACCAGAACCGGCGTCCCTACGGAATTTAAACTGTAGGCAAAAGTCGATTCCAATACGGTACTTGCCCCATGCACCCAGATTAAATCCATGTTTAATTTTTCTGCCATAGGAACCAGCTGCTCCTGATGGCGTTCATTAATCCGAATCTGCGGGATTTCCGTAAGATAAATATTGCTGGCGTGAAGGTCAATCACACAATCCGATCCTTTTACGTCTTCGATAATCTCCGCCGCCAGATATTCCGTCATATTTCCATCGATATTGCCCGGAAACAGACGGTTTAAATCCAGGTCAAATGCCGGAATCCCGCGGCTTATCGAGTCTATCCCCAGCGGGTTCATCGCCGGATAAATATCCACAATCCCGGCAAGCTTTTCCTTTTCCTCTGCCAGCCTGCGCTGCAGTTCAAAACAGACATACTGCCCTTCAAGTTCATCCCCGTGGATTCCTGTGACAATGCTGATTCTTTTCCTTTTTTCCTGTGCCGTCCCCGCCTCCGGTAAAATCCGGTTTTTCCGAATTTCCAGTTTTTCGTCCACCGGAAGGCTGACGGCGGCTATTGTTTCTATCATGCTGACTTCTTCTCCTCTCCGATTACAGTTCATCCATCTTCACGGCAGGCTTTCTCCTCTACAATTACGCTTCATCCAGCTTCACGACAAGCTTTCTCCTCTATGATTACGCTTCATCCAGCTTCACGACAAGCTTTCTCCTCTACGATTGCGCTTCATCCAGCTTCACGGCAAGCCCCTGTATCCTGCGATAACCCCCAGTCATTCACCGGGTTCTGCCGCCGACACCGATGCCTCCACCTTCTGCACCTGTGCTCCTCCGCCCCACATAATTCCGCGGTTAATGGCGCAGTCTGCCGCATCTCTCCCATCCCCCAGCTTGATATACTGATCGTACCTCTCCCCCACCAGACAGTTATTGGTCGGATCAAACCCCATCCAAAACTCCCCGCACAATGCCTCCGCCCACCCATGGCTCTGTCCCTCGCCGCGGATCAGCCCGCACACATAACGCGCCGGAATCCCTGCCATCCGAAGCAGGGTGATATAAATATGCGCATAATCCTGACAAACGCCCTTCCTCAGATTCCATGCTTCTTCCGCCCCGGTATCCGCCCGGGTTATCCCCGGCGCATAGGTAAAATCCCGATACAGCCGGTGCATAATCATCCTGCACACGGATAAATCATCTTTGCAGCCGGAAAAATCCAGAGAAGAAAAGTACTGCCAAAGCCCGGCACCCGGCACACATTTTCCATGGGGAAAGCGAAAGATTCCCGTCGTTTCCTCCTGTTTTTCCTCTTCTGCTTCCCCGGCAAACACTTCTGCCCTTCCACGGACATCGAGAATAAACTGACGGTGAGGCTTTTGGACGCATCCATAGATCTGCCGGTTCCCAAAAGAATCCTCTCCCCAGGAAAATTCGGTATCCGGCAGCAATGCAATCTCAATTTCCCGCAGCCTTTGCCGCTTATCTTCCCTGGGGATGCATTTCATGGTAAAACAGCACCGTCTGACCATTTCTTCATAATGCATTTCCATATGGTATACAAAAGATAAAACCGCCATCACTCTGCTCCTGGTATTATGAAATCAATTTATGCACAGCCAAAAGGCAAAAGAATGGTTTCTGCCGCGGCCACTATCCGGTAATTGTCCATCTTTTCTTCCTCCACAAGGCTTTTTATCTCCTCTAACTTCCCCTCATCATAGGGTATTCTGCTCCGTTTCACCCGCGGGATCATCCGATGAACCTCTTTAAGCAGTTCCTTCTGTTCCATCCCCAGCCTGGCATACATATCAATCCTCTCAATCCTCTTTCCGGCTTTTATCATGTTCCGGATTTCTTCGGAATCAATCTGATCATCTGCAATCCCCCAGAAGGCCAGCAGATGATCCATCACCTGCTGCAGTTCGATTAACGGCGCTTCACTTGCCGCTGCCCTGTGCATATCGTAAACTGCCATCTGGATATAAGAAAGGGCCTCGGAGCCTATCGTTTCCCTGAGCACAATCGCATTATCATAGGCACGGTTTAAATTGCTGACAATGGAATCGGGATTTCCTTCATCAAAAGGATAGCGCCGCAAAAAATCCTCTTTTGATGTATAAATATTGGGAATATCCACCGATGTACAATATTTTTCATAGCTGTCAATCGTTTCATCAATCATCTCGTCAAATCTCTGAAAATAATAGCGAAGTGTGGTATACACCCGCTCGCTGTACCTTCCCAGCCAATATAAATGATCCGCCTGTTCTACTGATACAATACCCATGTGTCTTTAAATCCTCCTCCCTGTGATGAATTAACGATAAATGAATCAGGATTTCTGGAAAATCTTGTCAGCCCGCTTTTCCATACCATCGGTTCTTCTCCCATCAGGACAAACGCCCGAAGATCGGCTTTGCGGGGAACGATTTTTCCTTCATCCAGAATATCCAAATCCTGAAAATCAATCACCTCCTGGGCAATAAACCTCCGTGATTCTTTTTTCAGCAAAGCAATAAACTTCTCTTTTTCCTCCCTCGTCATCGAACGGCCAAAGACAACGCCGTAACCGCCCGCTTCTGCCACATCCTTTAAGACCAGCCGGTCAAAATGCTCCAGAACATAGTGCATATCTTCTTCATAAAATGGCAGATAGGTCGGTGCATTGCTTAAAACCGGCTCCTCGCCCAGATAATAGCGGATCATTTTCGGCACAAAATAGTAAATCCCTTTATCGTCAGCCACGCCATTGCCCGGGGCATTTAACAGGGCCACATTTCCTTTGCGGAATACATCATAAAGATGAGGGATGCCAATCAGCGATTCCGGGTTAAAATTCATCGGGTCGAGATATTCATCCGATATTCTCCTGTATACCGCACCGACCCTCTCCTTCCTTCCGTCCGCCGAAAGATAAAACAGCTGGTCTTTTTCCACCATCAGCTCCGAACCGGTTACCAGATGCGCCCCTGTCTTTTCTGCAAGATAAGAATGTTCAAAATAAGCCGCATTATATCTTCCCGGAGTCAAAATCACCGTATGCCCGCCGGTATTTACATAATTCATGGTTTTCCGCAAAAGTCCGGCATAGTTTCGGTTATCTTCCAGATGGATGTCCTGAAACGTTTTCGGTGAACTGCGCCTGCATAAATCCCGGGCAATCATCGGGTAAGACGCACCGGAAGGCACCCTCAGATTATCCTCTAAAATGTACCAGCACCCGTCTTTCCCCTTCACCAAGTCAATACCGGAGATATGGGAATATACCCCCTTCACCGGCATAACCCCCTCGCACTCCGCCATGTAACCGCTGGAAGAAAAGATAAAATCTTCCGGAATAATCCCATCCTTTACGATTTGCTTCTTCCCATAGATATCCTTTAAAAACTGATTCAGCGCCGTAACCCGCTGCTTTAACCCCCGCTCCAATTGCGCAAACTCATCATGCGCAATAACCCTGGGAATGGAATCAAAGGGAAAAAGCTGCTCCTTAAACGTATGATTCTTATAAATCCCAAATTTCACCCCGTAACGTGCCAACAGTTCATTAATCTTGTCCGTGTGCTGCAATAATTCCTGCTGTTTCATCGCCATCCCTCCATCCCGGATAGTCTTCCTTATGTTTGCTTTTGTCAGGTTCCATTTTCCATGAACCAAAAAAGACGCCCTGCGGTTATGCAGAACGCCTTTGTCCATAAAAATTTACAAGCACAGTATATTCCTTTTTCCAGAGAATGTCAATCATTTTTTCGTCCAGACTATCCGATCTATTTTTTGCCCTGCCGATCCAGTCCGTTTTTTTCATCCGTTCTGTCCCATCACGCAAACCTTAACCGTCTGTTTTTTCGTCCGTTCTGTCCCGTCGGTCAAACCTTAATCATCACCGTAGGATACCCCTTCTGCCGCAGCCTTTGTTCCATGTGCACTGCATTGTCCATCCCCAGAAACGAGCCTACACGCAGCTTATACCACCCGTCTTCATCAACCATAAACACCGGAAACCCCTGTTCGTAAAGCTGCTCTTCCATCTGATCCGCCAGCCCCCGATCCCGGTAAGCCCCGGTCTGAATCTGGTAATAGGTCGGCCGCTCTAATTCCTGGAAAGTTGCCAAAATCCCGTCCGCAATCGCCCGGGCAATCTTTTCTAAGTTCTGATCATAAAACTGATTATCCTTCACATTGTCAATAAACCCGCTCTCAATCAAAACCGCCGGCATCTTCGTCCGGTTTAGTACCACCAGCCCCGGCCTCTCCTGTATCCCCAAATCCGCAAACCCCGTCTTAACCAAAGCATTTTGAATATTCTGCGCCAAAACCTTCGCATCCCCCTGATTTTCATACACCAGAGTCATTGCCCCCGAACCGCTCCCCGGAACCGGCATGGCATTGCGGTGGAGGGAAATAAAAAAGTCCGCATCCGAGCGGTTCCCAATCGCTGCCTTCTGTGCCGGAGTCTGGTCAATATCCGAAGTCCGCGTATACAAAACCCGCACCCCCGCATTTTCCAGAATATCCCCCAAAAGCATCGCCAGCCGCAGGTTATCGTCCTTTTCCTTCCTTCCCTCATAAATCGCTCCAGGCTCGACCCCCCCGTGACCGGGATCTAAAATCACAGTGCGCATTCCTTCCATCTCTTACCCTACCTCCAGCACTTAAAAAAAATCTCTTTATCTATAGGATATGCGCCATCTCCTCTGTGGTTGCAAAAAACTTCGTTGCTGTTCCTATAACAACAACAAAACTTCTTCTGTTCAACATTCAAAACTTTTTTGTTTTTTCATTTTCATCAAGAAAAATATCGTGTATAATAAATCGTAGACAGCATTTAAAAATCTTAGAATACAGTCAGGAGGAATATTTATGTGTCAAATAGCAATCAATATACCCAATGAAGTTTTATATGATACCAGAATGAACCTCGAAGAAACAAGTCAATTTGTCCGATGTGCCGTAGCACTTGGATATTATACACAAAGTGGTGTATCCATCGGTTATTGTGCTCAAATTGCCGGACTATCAAAAGAAGAATTTATAAAATATCTTGGAAAAAATAATATTTCCATTTTTCACTTTGACAGCAAAGAAGAATTTCTGGAGGAATTAAACAATGCCTAAAGTAATTGTCAACTCCACACCACTGATTATACTTTGCAAAATAGGTCATTTGAATATTCTGCAGAAATTATACCACGAAATTTTTATCCCGACAGCCGTATACCTTGAAATGCTGATTTAGTCATTATTGATGATAATGCAGCCAAAAAAACAGCAAAATATCTTGGCCTTTCAGTAACTGGCACTTTAGGCATACTTCTAAAGGCAAAAAAACTGGGAATTCTAAAAAAACTTCATCCCCTGCTGCTTGAAATGAAGCAAAACGGATTTTATATCGACTCTGCATTAGAAGCCATCGTTCTGGAACAAGCCGGTGAACAGTAATAAAAAATACCTCTTGACAACCCTCCCCCCCTCCCCTATAATAAGAAAAGAAAATAAAAACCGCAAAAAACAAACAAAAATACAGAGAGGGGTGAAAGGATGAGGAGATAATCAACGTTGGAAAACAGAAAACAAGTATAAAGTTTCTGCCCAAAATCAAGGCAGAATCATGTTTTCGTGTTGCCAAACGTGGATTATGTTTTCATCTGATCCCTCTTTTTTTATTGCAGATTTTTACCCCCGCAATCTTTATTGCAGATTTTACCCGGCAATCATCATGCTGCAATACTTCTGGGAAATTCAGAAACAGAACATAATCCTCCTTTGGCTATCGTGAAAGGAGGAATTTTTTATGGCACAAATCCGTGTAAATGATCTCACCTTCGCCTATGAAGGAAGCTTTGACAATATCTTTGAACATGCAACTTTTTCTATCGATACCAACTGGAAACTGGGCTTTATCGGCCGGAACGGAAAAGGAAAAACCACCTTCCTGCGCCTGCTTTCGGAAAACGGGAACTACACCTACACCGGAACCATCGACTCTCCGGCTGTATTCGACTACTTCCC
>VSOC01000151.1 GCA_009774615.1 Lachnospiraceae bacterium | reverse complement strand
GTTCTGGTTACGGATCAACCAGTTGATTTCCGTTTCCAGCCTTTCAACATAAGATTTGGAGTATCCACTGGTTTTTAGTTTTTGAATCAAGTCAGCATAAATATCATTAGTTTTATTGAATTTCATTAGCTGATCACCTCCTGCATCCTATGGTAATAGATCTGGAAGATGTACAAAATAAAAATCCAAACTTTTTATACGGCAAAAGCTGAATTTATCGGCTTTCCCGTAAAAAGTATGGATTTCTCCTAAGTTTGGATTTGTGGTAAAATCTAAACTTTTGGATTTTCCCACAATGCCGACTACTACGGAATCCCTCTCATTCCTTTTATCTTGATTACTTACAAAATAGGTTCAATAACCGTACGGAAATATTGGTCTAATTCAGTTGGTGACTGTTTTCTATGACCTTTTATCCACCACAGAATCATTTCAACAAAACTGCTGGAAATATGATTGATTAAAAAATCGTTGGGTAGCAATATGTTCTTTTCCCGGCGTTGATTAACAAATTGTGTCTGCACTAATTCATTTAAGCTGTCCTTAAAATAGCGCAAAAAGATTTCGCTGCTTTCACAGGAAAGCAAACCAAGAACATTATTGTTATTTTCCTCTAAATGCTGTAAAAGATGACAGAATACAGAGTTTGGCACACTGTTATCAGAGTATAAACCATGTGTATGACTGCAATCAATAGCACTGTCGATAATATGACCGAATAATTCCTTGCAAAGTTCTTTTAACAAATCATCTTTGGTTTCAAAATGGGCGTAAAAGGTGCTGCGCCCTATATTTGCTTCGTCAATAATTTCCTGAACTGTAATGTTGTTATAATTTTTATGTCCTAACAAAGTGCCAAAAGCCTTAAAAATAGCTGTTCTTGTTTTTTGCTGTCGTCTATCCATAATGTCCCCCGTACAAATTTTTAAAAATGTTCCGTATCTTACATTGTGATTGATTTGATTATTGTTTTCACAATAGAAATTGATACAATAGATAACGAACAAAGCGTTTTGTAACATACAAAGTATACGGCGGTTTTAGAGAGATGTCAAGAAATAATGGAGGTCTGCTTTATGTTAAAAAAATTAAATACCCTGTTGTCTGGTGTGCCTATGACGGTGCTTGGCAGCCTCATATCCATCTTTATGCATACGTAAGCCCATTTTACAGACAGGAACCCCATCATCATCGATGGTAAGGTCGAGGAATTGCTGCTGATAAAGCCGGAAAATGAGGAAAAAGGGATTCTCAGGCTTTAAATGCCAGAGTTCCAGCAAGGGAAAAAGTTTTGAAGCAGTGCCGGAAGAATCGCAGGGAGTCTTATCACCTTTCTTCTTCCCCTTGGGAGTTTTCTTCATTTTAGGGAACCGGTCTTTCGGGGAAAGGTTGTTGGAGTCATCCTGCCAGATACGGGAAAAGAAATCATAAAAAGTATCAACACCAAGGATATCACTGAAAGAGAATCCGCAGAGGATGGCATAAAGGGGAGTTTCCTTAAGCATGCGGCACCAGACAGTGATAGAAGACACTTTTACTATGAAAGTTCACCGCCGATTAGGCGGTCTAAGTTCAGGTATTCCAAGTGCGCCCAGCAGACTTTCATCTATGGTGGTGCGACTGCATGTGGGCGCATGATGGTTTAGTTTCAAAGCAAGCAGGTAGGAACGCAGCATGCAGGAAGAGAGCCTTGGTTCCGGGCCAAAAACAGAGTAACATTCCTGCATGATAGAATCCGTCTTGGAAAGATCGAGAAACCAGAACTGCACGATATAATCCCAGGTGCTACGGAAAGCTATGTAAAATCTCCTGTGGCCGTATTATATGATATAGAAAACAGATGGTCTATGGAAGATGCGAAGGGTCCAAGAAACCAGGGATTGTTTTACCATGAAACCGTTATGAAATCCTACCAGGCTTTCCGAAAAAGCGGTGTTAATGTGGATATTATTAATATGGAACAGTGTCTGGAGCTCTATCAGATGATTGCCGCCCCTATGCTCTATATGTTTCGGGCAGGAATTGAAGAAAAGCTGCGGCGTTTTGTTCAAAATGGCGGAATTTTGGTCATGACCTATTGGAGCAGTATTATGGATGAAACAGATCTGTGTCATTTGGAAGGAACGCCTCATGGTCTGACCAATGTACTGGGACTGCGCAGCCAAGAGATAGACGGACTTTATGATGGGGAAACTAACGATTCTCCCTATCTATGGGAATGAACTTGGAATGGAGCAAAGTTACGTATACCACCATCTCTGTGATCTGGTTCAGCTAAAAGGTGCTGTCCGTAGTTTTTTTCTATATTTGCATACAAAAATTATGTGATATTGTAATAAATATCTGTGTCTGTTTTTAGATTTCCATGTTCCTATAATGTAAGTATAGAACAAACCACTACTTTTGGCTGCCTTAACCCACCGTCTTAAGCCAGTGGGATTGCGGTAGCCTTATTTCAAAAAAGTCTTATATTCCTGATGAAAGCAGAGAGCATATTTTTCTCATTGACAATACGAACAATAAGTGGGTATATCTATCTAAAGATATCAAAAAACTGATTTAAGGTATTGACATTCTTACAAGACTGTGGCAATTTATGAAAGGATGTATTTGCCAATGGGGGTTAAACTTTTCGACTCGGAGTTAAAAGTAATGGACGTACTCTGGCGTGAGGGTGATACTACTGCAAAGCACATATCCGATGTTCTTCATGCAGAAGTTGGTTGGAACATGAACACAACCTATACACTGATTAAAAGGTGTATCAAAAAGGGAGCTATTGAACGTTCTGAACCACATTTGTATTGACATAGGTCCACAAGAGTTTTTTTTGTATAATCAGGAGAGGGACAAAAGTAATACGAAAGGATTTTTTATGAACCGTATAGTGTTATTCAAACAACTTTTAGACGAAAAACGTAACAGTACCATGATACATGAACATTATTTAAACACCATAAGAGAATATGCCCCTGGTACGAACCTGTATATGCGGGAAATGCATTTTCTGATGGCGGCGGATCCGGAACAGCCGGTTTCCATCACGGATCTGGCTCAAAAGCTGGGGGTAACTCTGGGAGCGGCTTCCCAGATGGCGACAAAACTGGAAAAAAAGGGGTTGATCGTGCGATGTCCGGATCCAGAGGACAGGAGGCGGACCATGGTAAGCATGACCGATGAAGGAAACCACCTCTATCGGGAACATCTGGAATACGACAGGAAAAGCCTGGAAGCTATGAGCGATCTGTTTGGCGGGTTTTCAGATGATGAGGTGAAACGTCTTATCGAAGCAGAGCGCCTTTTTCAGAAAGGACTCTGTGGGAATGAAAACGATTAGTATGCATGTTGCATAAAAAGAAGTGGTACAATTTATCTAAAACATCAATAGACATATACAATTTTTTTATATACAATTACTTTAGAAACTAAAGTAATTGCCGCTCGAAAGAGCAGGCTTTGTTTTTTAAGCAATTACTTTAGCAGCTAAAGTAAAAAGGAGGAAAGCAATGGAGGAAGGACGACAGATTTGGGAATTTGACCGGGAATTTGACCGTAAAAGCACCTGTGACCTGAAATGGAGGAAGGAAGGAGTGATGGCATATCTGAACCAGAAGGTTCAGGAAGATATGATCCCCATGTGGATCGCGGATACAGATTTTGGCTGTATGGAGGAGATCGTAGAAACGCTCAAGGCGCGGGCAGCCCATGGGATCTATGGGTATTGTTCTACGACCCCGAAGTTTGAGGAGAGGATCGCGTTCTGGGAGCAGCAGCGGTTTGGCTGGAAGATCTGTCCTCAATGGATCACCTCCCTGCCCACGGTGGTCAGCGGCATCAATATTGCCATCCGCGCTTTTTCATGCGAAGGAGACGGGATCATCATACAGACGCCGGTGTACGATCCTTTTATGGCGATCATAAAAAAGACAGGGAGGTTTCCTGTTTACAACAGGCTGAAAAACCATGACGGACATTATGAGATGGATTTTAACGGGCTGGAACGACTGGCTCAGGCACCGGAAAATCGCATGCTGATTTTGTGCAGTCCTCATAACCCGGTTGGAAGAGTGTGGACGGAGGAGGAGTTGAAAAGACTGGCGGAAATCTGCCTGAAATATGATGTGATGGTGGTGACCGATGAGATCCATTCCGACATTGTTTACGGACACCACCGCCATGTCCCCCTGCTGTCCCTCGACCAGCGGTACAGAGATCATTTTATCCACTTATCGGCTCCGGGAAAGACATTTAATGTGCCGGGACTTAAGATGAGCTTTGCCATTGTGCCCAACGCCGGGAATAAAAAAATATTTGACCGGATGCAGTCGGCCATGTCCCTGGATATCCGCAATACGTTTGGAGTGGAGTGTATCAGAGCCTGTTATACCGAAAAAGGGCTGGAGTGGACCAGGCATCTTATGGATTATCTGTCAGGAAACGTGGAGGTGATTTCTGAGTTCCTTCGGAGGGAACTGCCTTTGGTACATATGGAAAAGCCGGAGGGGACATTCTTGTGCTGGCTGGATTTTACAGATCTGGGTATGGAAGATGAAGAACTGCTCAGAAGAGTCAATCAGGAGGCAGGGGTGATCTGTGTGCCCGGAGAATGGTTTGGGCCGGGAGGAGAACATCATCTGCGGCTGAATATCGGATGCCAGAGAAAGACTCTTGTCGAGGCGCTAAAGAGGATAAAGAAAGCCCTGGCCTGAAGACGAACATGACATAGGAGGAAATGTATTGGACAATGACAGATTAAAAGCGTTGGTGGATGAAACAGAAGCAGCGATCATCGGCTGGAAGGATCTGTTTCATCAGAATCCGGAGATCAGCCTGAGAGAGGAACATACATCGGGCAAAATTGTGGAAATCATAGAGGAACTGGGGCTTTCCTGGGAACGGGTGGGGGAATACGGGATCATCGCGTATCTTCCCGGTAAAAAGCCGGGGAAGACCGTATTGCTCCGTGCGGATATGGATGCCCTGCCTGTGGATGAGTCGGAGATGAATTTAAAAGGGAGAAAGAAATGCTGTTCTCTAAAAAAGAGTGTTTCCCATGCCTGCGGCCATGACGCCCATATGGCCATGATGCTGGGCGCCATGAGGGTGTTGTATCAGATCCGCGAAGAGCTGGAGGGAAATGTGATCTTTGCCTTTGAACAGGCGGAGGAAGTGGGAAAGGGCATTGACCCGATGATGGCGGCCCTTGAGAAGTATGCCATTGACACCTGTTTCGGAATCCATGTTTTCGCGGAACTGGAGGAAGGAAAGATCTCGGTGCAGTCAGGCCCCAGGATGGCGGCTCTGACGGCATTTACGGTTAAGGTAATCGGAAAGGGAGGCCATGCGTCGAGGCCGGACCTTACGGTCAACCCTCTCATGTGTGCTGCCAATATTCTCGTGAACCTGAACACCATCTGGTCACAGGAGCTGGACTCGACCAAGGTGGTGACCCTGGGGATCGCTATGATGCACTGCGGGGAAAAAGGCAATGTGGTTGCTGATTTTGCCGAGTTTTCCGGTTCCCTTCGCTATACGGATGTGGAGGAGGGGAAGAAAGCGTTTCAGGCGGTTCAGAGAGTCTGTGAACATGTGGCCAAAGCCAACCGATGTTCTGTGGAGTATCCGAAGATTTTTGAGAGTCCCCATCTGGTTTTCAATGACAGCCGTTGTTCCAAGATCGCGGAAGATGGAATCGCGGAGATATGGGGTAGGGACCATCTGGCCAAGTGCCCTGTGTGGTTTGCCTCTGAAAGCATGTCCCTCTACCAGGAAAAATATCCGGGAGTATTCGCGTTTCTCGGCATAAAAAATGAGGAGGAGGGATATGGGGCGGCTCATCATACCAAGGAGTTTGACATGAAAGAAAGTGTATTGAAATACGGAACCCTGTCGGCGGTAAAATATACGCTGGATTTTTTGAAACAGTAGAAGGAGGAGATGTTGATGGCATTAGCGCTACCATTCGCGGTGGTTTGTATGATCATGTTTTTAGGTGACTTTGTATCCCAGAAAAGCCGGGGAAAGATCCCGTCCCTGCTGATCATAGCGGTCTGTTTTTTGCTGGGTTACTGGACCGTCATGCCAAGGGATATTTTAGATGTGACCCATATCAATCAGATTAAAAATATTACCATGCTGCTCGTTTTATTGCAGGTAGGGGCCATGTTCAATCTGAAACAGCTGAAAGACGAGTGGAAGGCAGTGGTGGTCACGCTTTTCGCGATTGCAGGAATCGTGGTGGTGGCTGGAATCGGAGGGACATTGTTGTTTGGCAAAGATATGGCAATGGTAGGGATTCCCCCTCTGACCGGAGGAGGCATGGCCACGATTATAATGAGTGACGCCGCAAGCGCCATGGGACTCGACAAACTGGCTATGACAGCCACCATCATTTATATCATGCAGGGGTTTGTCGGATTTCCGCTTACCAATTACTTCTTAAGAAAAGAGGGAATCCGTCTGGTCAGGGAATACCGGGAGAATACACCTGCCCGGGCAGAAGCGGGAGAGGTCCACAGAGAGGGCAGCCGGGAAAAGGGAAAGAAAACTCTCAATGACCTAGTGCCTGAAAGGTTTAAAGGGACATCTTACTACTTCGCGAAGCTTTCGATTTTGGCGCTGCTGGTTTATACAGTGGATCTGTTTACGGGAAAATATTTTAACGTATCCATCATCATGATCGCCGCCGGAATCCTGGCCGGACATTACGGGCTCATCGAGAAGGAACCTCTGAAAAAGGCCAATTCTTTCGGTATCCTGATGATGGCTTTGACCGCGTCATTTATGAGATACTTCGCGCAGTCCACGCCTGCGCAGGTGGCGCGGCTGATCGTTCCGGTGGTGAGTTTTCTTGTGCTGGGCACAGTGGGGATCATGGCATTTAGCGTTCCGGTGGGAAAAAAATTTGGTTATTCTCTTGATCTGTCCATCGCGATCGGTTTAAACTGCTTTTTGGGATTTCCTCATAATTTTGTCATCACCAATGAAGTGGTCAACATGCTTGGACAGACCGATGGAGAGAAAGAACACCTGAATAAGATTTTGATGTCAAAGATGATCATCGGAAGCATTGTTTCTGTTTCCGTGGTTTCGGCTCTGGTGGCGGGTATGCTTGTGCCCTTCCTGGGTTAAGACGGGATTTCTGCCATTTCAGGCACCGTTTGCCACGTAATTTCGTCCGTTTATGACATAACAGGAAAGATTGTGGATTTTCTGCCGATATAAAAGCCAGAACCGTACGCGGAAAGAAGGTGCCCCATAGTTTCGGTTGCTGTCTGTGATGATGAACTTTTAGAATGTATTTCCATATTGGAGAAGAAACCAAGGCTTCTTCTGCCAAGCAGCATATTATAGAATTTCCTGGAAGTCTTCAGCTATTTAACCAAATTTTTGAACAAGCAAAGACACAAGCTGACAGGACAAAGCAAAAATCCCTTGCCACATGCAGGGAAATACCGTATAATCATTCAGGATGATGTTTTGTACAGAATACGGCAAAAAGTCCGGTTTTATGTTGTTTTGTACGGAACAGGAAGGGGTATTCCTTCTTTTTCCTGTATTTTCCGGAAAAATGAAATTGTTGTAAATTGCGAAAAACAGCCGTATTTGGAGGGTAAAAATTTCTCGTTTTTTTACCCTTGAAAAAACCTTATCTACGGCATTTTCTAAAATGCCATCCATTTTTTATCAGCATGTTTTTTATGCAATACTAACAAAAATATAAGGAAAAACTATGAGAAAACTAGCCTTACCTGATGAAATTTTACTAAGTATCCAGCAGCCTGCCCGCTACATCGGCGGCGAGGTGAACATGTGCGTGAAGGACCCGAAAGATGTGGACATCCGCTTTGCCATGTGCTTCCCGGACGTGTCCGGTGGGTAAGTGTCAATTCATTTGATGCACTATATATTGTGGTGATGTGTTCGTATAAAATGGATATATTGTATGCATTGGCGCAAAACGAACAAATTTGAAGTGTTGAAAAAATAAATTTGTTGAAAAATTGCGTGGTTTCAAACAGTAAAAAACCAGATCAAAATGAGGATCCATATTGAGCAAATAACAGAATAGATAGTGTAAGATAGTTTTAATCAGTCATTGCATAAAAATTCAAAAGGATGTATAAAATATAACTATGGAGTTTGTATACAATATATCTTGATATTATTTAGTTCTCTTAAAAGCTGGAGACCA
>VSOC01000150.1 GCA_009774615.1 Lachnospiraceae bacterium | reverse complement strand
GCGCAGCCTGCAAAATCCGGAGGTACGGGTCATCTTCCCCTGCGCTGGCTTACGCCAGCTACCCCTTTGTGGACTTGCGCCCGGAACTACCTTGCGTTGCAAACTATTTCCGTCCGACAAGTTTTCCGAAATCCAGCTATACTTTTTCAATAGGATAGCGTATAATGAAGCCAGTGAAAAATCGGAATCAATCAAGCTGAAGGGAGAAAGGATATGGAACTAAAACTCATTAGATTAGAGGAATTACATATAGTTAAAATTGATAATCCTAAAAACAGGTTAGAAGGTCAGTATAAAATGCAGAAAGTGATGAAATAAAGTTTAACAACTTTCGGTTTGCCGAACTGACAGCCTATCAAAAAACTAAATAATGCGCCGCCAGAGTTTGCAGACCGCAACACCCTATGGAACTCTGCCAAAGCGCAGGAAAAACAATGGAACTCCCAGCTTGCCCGGAGGTTCGTGCTTGCCATCCCAAGGGAAATCCCGCCGGAACAGTACGCCGACCTTCTCTGTGACTACTGCCGGGAGTTTTTTGTTTCCAAGGGCATGATTGACGACTTCGCCATCCACGACAAGGGGGACGGCAACCCCCACGCCCATATCCTGCTCACCATGCGGACGATGGACGAAAAATGCAGGAAGCAACGGCTCCTGTGATTGTGCTGCCTCTTATTTTTTCCTGCGTCTTGTAAAATATCTTTCACATTCTCGCTTCGCTTAATTTGTCCGTCCGGATACACCTGCTTTGATATGCTCCCGGCTCCGCAGGCGACTATGATCTGTTTCTGCTCCATTATATTTTATTCATCTAATCAGACGCAGATTACCATTTAACCTGTTCTTCTTGAAATTTTCTGACCATAATTAATCCCTATGCAAACCCGCTTTAGCAAGCACCAGCCGCCCTCACCAAATGCTTCGCCAGCACCGCCGTCGTCACCGCACCCACGCCGCCCGGAACGGGGGTAGCCATGGAAGCAGTATCCTGAATCGAGGCAAAATCCACATCCCCGCAGAGCTTCCCGTCCTCGTCCACATTAATTCCCACATCAATCACCACAGCTTCCTGCCCGACAAAATCGCCATTCAGCATCTTTGCCTTTCCTGCTGCGGCAACTAAAATCTCCGCCTGCCTGCACGCTCCCTTTAAATCTTTTGTCCGTGTATGGCATACGGTTACTGTGGCATTTTCCTTTAATAAAAGCATAGCTAAGGGTTTTCCCACCACCATACTCCGTCCGACCACAGTCACCCTTTTCCCGGTGATGGGAATAGCATTTGCCTTCAATACTTCAATGACAGCCTCCGCTGTACAGGGCGCAAATCCTGTTTCATCTCCGGCAAAAACCTTGGCAATATTTTCCGGTGAAATCCCGTCTAAATCCTTTTTCGGATCAACCATCTTTTCAATGTCTTTTTCACAAATCTGCTTCGGCAGCGGACGCAGAAGGAGAATCCCGGCTATATCCGGGTTTTCATTAATCTGTGCAAATGCTGTCTTAAACTCCGCATCGGAAATATCCTGGTCAAAGACAAAGGACTCCACCCGAAGTCCAAAATTTCCCATCCGCTTCAGCGCACCCTTTTCATAAGAAACATCATCCGGCCTCTCGCCCACCCGCACAATCGCAAGCTTTGGCACCTCACCTTTCCATCCGGAAAGCGCTTCCTCCACCTGCTGTTTTATCCTTGCAGTTACCTCTGCTCCCTTTAATACAATCATTTTTCCTCCGCTCCCGCATACTGGATTCATAAAATTCCAGTCCGCTTTTTCCATTCATCCTGTCTGCAGCCCCTAACGCAATGCACGCAAAACTTCCTGATAAATCCTATCTGCCTTTTTCGTCCCTCTGGCAACCATGCTGTCCGCATAGGCATTTAATTCTTCAGCTTTTTTTCGGACTTTCATGGATTTCGTGTTAATATACACATTCATTACCGCCCCAAGCAGTGCCGCACGCACAAACTGTACGCCTACACCCACATCGCTGATTGCCATCCGGCTTCCCTTCTTCCCAAGAACCTCTAAAATATCAAGCATATGGATTGATTTTTCCATAATTTCTATCGGAATAAGGGTGGCCGCAAGAAGATTTTTTTCCATAATTTCATCCTTTTTGGCCTTTTCCTCCTCTGTCCCGGAAGGAAGGCTGTAGGACGCCGCCAAAGGTGCAAAAACCTCAGCATCGGCATCTGCCAGACGCATAAATTCCTTCTTAAGCACCTCCATTTTTCCTAATAATTCCTGAATTTCCGGTTCTGCGTCCTTATATTTTTTCTTTCCAATCGTAAGATTAGCCACCATCTGTCCCAGCCCGTTTCCTATGGCTGCACCCACTGCCGACGCCCCGCCGCCGCCCGGAACCGGTGCCTTCGATGACAATTTTTCTAAAAAATCTTCTACCTTATCCTGTCCAATCCTTTGTTCCATTTTCCCTCCATTAATGAACAATTTGTACATGGCTGCCTGCATTTTTTCATCTTACTGCCCGATGAACTTCACTTCCGACATTAGAAATCTGAACACCAACGGGCATAGAAAACCAACTTATTGCCTTATCCATTTACAACCTCCTCCATCACCTTAGAAAGCCTCCTGACCATCTCGTCAACATCTTCCTTTTCAATCACCAGCGGCGGAACAAAACGGATGATATTTGCCCCGGCATTAATCAAGACCAGACGTTCTTCAAGCAATGCCCTGCGGATAATTTCCCCCGCCGAAATCGAGAGTTCCAATCCCTGCAAAAGCCCCATACCGCGGTGATCCTTCACCACCGAATACTTTGCTTTTATTTCTTCCAGTTTTTCCCATAGATAGTTTCCCATCTCTTCGGCATGTTCTGCAAGCTTTCTTGATGCAAAGATATCCAAAACCTTCTCAGCCGCTGCGCCAACAAAAGGATTTCCGCCGTAAGTGCTGCCGTGGTCGCCCGGAACCATCGCCGATGCTGCCTTTCCCCGGGCCAGAAATGCGCCGACCGGGACGCCGTTCCCCAGTGCTTTTGCCGTCGTCATCACATCCGGCTTCACCGGGTAATGCTGCCAGGCAAACATCTTCCCTGTCCGCCCCATACCACACTGAATTTCATCAAGAATCAGTAATGCATCGTACTGATCGCAAAGCGCCCGAACCCCGGTAATAAACGCTTCCGAAGCCGGATAAATTCCGCCCTCCCCCTGCACGGTTTCCATAATAACAGCGCAGGTATTTTCATCCATCAGCGCTTTCACACTGTCCAAATCATTAAAATCCGCAAAGCAAATCCCTGGAATTAAGGGCTTAAATGGCTCCTGATAATGGTCATTTCCCGTCACGGAAAGCGCCCCTAAACTTCTTCCGTGGAAGGAGTTTTTCATGGCAATTATCTTACTTTTTTCCGCAGAAATCCCCTTATTAAACCCATACCTTCGGGCAATTTTCAGCGCTCCTTCAATTGCCTCCGTACCGCTGTTGGTAAAAAATACCTTGTCCATCTGCGAAGCCTTTAAAAGCTTTTCTCCAGCCTTAATTGACGGCGTATTATAAAAATAATTAGAAATATGCAGAAGCTTTCCTGCCTGTTCCTTGATATATTCTGTATATTCCTCATCCCCGTAACCTAGCGCATTTACCGCAATTCCCGCAAAAAAATCCAGGTATTGCTTCCCGTCCGTATCATACAAATGCAGTCCTTCCCCGCGCTCAAACACGACCGGAAAGCGGTTATAGGTCTTATAAAGGGTTTCTTCCCCCTGCGAAATCCAGGCTTCCTGATTTGCTTCTGTATTATACGATTCTATTTGATTTTGTTCTTCTTTGTTTTGTCCGTTTTCCATGATAATCTTTATTCCTTTCCAATTCCGATAAGCCTTATTTTTCTAAATAATTCCAACAAGCCTTATTTTTCTGCTTCCAATTACTTATCTTCGTGATAATAACGCTCTTCTCTGTCATTTAAAATCGCCGTACCGATTCCCTTATTTGTAAAGATTTCCAGCAGCAGACAGTGCGGAATCCGTCCGTCCAGAATATGTACCCTGGACACGCCTTCCCGGATGGCATCGATACAATTCTGCAGCTTCGGAAGCATCCCGCCCCCAAGTCCGCCCCCGGCAACAAACTCCTGCGCCTCGTCCACGGTAATCTCGGAAATCAAAGAATTTTTATCTTCAAAATCCCGGTAAACACCCTCGACATCCGTAAGAAAAGCCAGCTTTTCCGCCTTCATCGCACGGGCAATGGCACAGGCGGCATCATCAGCATTAATATTATACGAAAGGAAGTTTTCATCAAAACCAATCGGACAGATAATCGGAAGAAAATCCTTTTCCAGAAGATCATAAATAATCTTGGGATTCACTTCCTCCACCTCGCCGACAAACCCGATATCTTCACCGCCGGAATACTTCTTCTTACACTTTAACATCGTACCGTCCTTGCCGCTGATACCGACGGCATTCACCCCAAGTTCATTGACCAGCTGCACTAGACTCTTATTTACCTTATTAAGTACCATCTCGGCAATTTCCATCGTATCCTCATCGGTCACCCGAAGCCCATTGACAAAATGCGGTTCCATCCCCACTTTTCCAACCCAGCGGCTGATTTCCTTCCCGCCGCCATGGACGATAATCGGCTTAAATCCCGTTAATTTCAGCAGCACAACATCCTGAATCACCTGACGCTTTAACTCCTCGTCAACCATTGCGCTCCCGCCGTATTTTACCACGATAATCTTCCGGTTAAACCGCTGAATATAAGGCAGCGCTTCAATCAGCGTCGCCGCTTTCTGCATAATAATTGGGTCCATTTCCATGATAGTCATCCTCCTGTTACTATTCTTTTATGCCTGTTTTATTTCATATTTCCGGCTTAGTTTCCTGCCTTATTTCTTTATTTTATTTCATCACTCCGGCTTAGTTTCCTGCCTTATGTCTTTGTTTTGAATGTGGTAACTTCTGATTTATTTCTTTCCTTTTTCATCAGGAACTATCCGATTTTTCTATTCTACGAACGATAATCCGCATTAATCTTTACATAGTCAAAGGTCAGATCGCAGCCCCAGGCCGTTGCCGTAAAATCACCCATTTTAATATCCGCAACCGCCGTCACTTCCGACTCGGACAGTATCTTTGTCGCCTCTTCTTCACTGTAATCAAGGGCTACACCGTTTTCAATAATCTGCAGCTTTCCCGCCGCACTTTCAAAGAATAAATCCACCTTTTCCGGGTCAAATTCTGCGCCGGAATAGCCCATGGCGCATAAAATCCGTCCCCAGTTGGCATCGTGGCCAAAGATTGCCGCCTTGGTCAGATTCGAGGTGATTACCGATTTTGCCAGAGTCACCGCCTGCGCCTTGCTCTCGGCTCCTTTCACCGTCACCTCAAACAATGCCGTACAGCCCTCGCCGTCCCCTGCCATCTTCTTTGCAAGCGTTTCATTCACCACATGCAGGGCCTGGCAGAAACGCTGATAATCCTCATCTTTATCCGCAATTTCCTTATTCCCCGCCATGCCGTTCGCCAATAAAAGCACCGTATCATTCGTCGAAGTGTCCCCGTCCACGGAAATCATATTGTAGGTATCCTTAATATCCTCCCGCAGGGCCTCCACCAAAAGTTCCTTGCTGATTGCCGCATCGGTCGTCACAAAACTTAACATCGTGCACATATTCGGATGAATCATCCCGGAACCCTTGCACATGCCGCCGACCGTCACCAGAGCGCCGCCAAGTTCCACCTGCACTGCCACCTGCTTATTCTTCGTATCCGTCGTCATAATTGCCCGCGAAGCCGCCTCGCCCTTATCCAGGCCGCTGCCCAGATCCTTCGCCAGCATCTTTACCCCGGCCTCAATCCGATCCATGGGAAGCTGCTTTCCAATTACCCCGGTCGAAGCCACTAAAACCGCCCCCGGGGCAATCCCCAGCGCCGCTCCCGCTGCTGCTGCCGTCCTCCGGCAATACTCCATTCCCTCTTCCCCGGTACAGGCATTGGCAATCCCGGCATTAACTACGACTGCCTGGGCGGCTTCTCCGCTCTCCACCTGCTTCCGATCCCATTTCACCGGAGCCGCTTTTACCACATTCGTCGTAAAGGTTCCCGCCGATTTGCAGGGAAGTTCACTGTAAATCATTGCCATATCCTGCCGCCCCTGGTACTTAATTCCTGCCGCACAGGACGCCGCCAAAAACCCCTTTGCCGCGGTTACTCCGCCTTCTGTTTTCTTTATCTCCATCTTCTTTTCTCCTGTTCTCTTTCTTCTTTTTATTCATCGAAAACATCTGTTTTCTCCATTTCCGAAAGCCTGAAAACCTGTTTTCTTCCGCCTGTTGTCCCAGAAAACATATTCCCTTACAGCACAAACTTCGTCACATTTTCCTCATTCAGCACAATCTCATACAAATTTACATCCTCACGCCCCTGCCAGCCAAGCCCCTGCCAGAAGGCATTGCCCACCACATTTGACTTAAACGCAATCAAGCTGATTTTATTAATCCCTTCCCGGCGAAGCGCTGCCATGCAAAAACGCGCCATCTCGTATCCAATCCCATGCTTGCGGTAATTTTCTGCCACACAGACATGATAAAAATATCCCGTCCGCCCGTCATGACCGCACAAAATATCACCGATAATCTGCCCATTCTGCACTGCCACCGCACTGGTATTTGGATTTCTCTTTAAAAACCGGATAATTCCCTCCTCCGAATCGTCAATCGAACGGATTCCAAACCCCTTTATTCCCTCCCAAAGCTTAAACACCGCGGGATAATCCGCAGGAATCATTTCCCGGATCAGAATATCAAATGTACCTGGCATTGTCCTTTATCCTCTTTCTATGAAAAATCAATCACGAAAACTGTTAAGCCAATCACAGAAACTGCTCAGCTAATCACGGAAACATCGGCATCAGCCGCAGCCCCTTATCCTCCGGCAAATCAAACAAAAGATTCATATTCTGTATCGCCTGTCCGGCTGCACCCTTCACCATATTGTCCATTGCCCCCATAATAATCACCCGGTTTGTCCTGGGATCAACCTTTACATTTACATCCACAAAATTGCTCCCCTTCACCCAGCGGGTTTCCGGGCAGACCTCCGGCGGCAGCACCCGCACAAAAAATTCTTCCTTATAATACCGGCAATAGATCTCTCTAATCTCCTCCGTACTCATCTTATTTTTCAGCGACGCATAAGCCGTAATTAAAATCCCACGATCCATCGGCACCAGATGCGGCGTAAAATTCAGCACCACAGCTTCCCCCGCTGCATAGGAAAGCTGTTCCTCAATCTCCGGTGTATGCCTGTGCGATGCCACGCCATAGGACTTGATGCTCTCATTCACTTCGCAGTACAGATTATTCACCTTCGCCCCCCGGCCTGCCCCGGAAGTCCCGGACTTTGCATCAATAATCAAACTTGAAACATCAATCAGCCCTTCCTTAACCAGCGGATAAATACTTAAAAATGAACAGGTCGGATAACACCCCGGATTGGCAATCAGTCTTGCTCCCTTAATCTTCTCCCGGTTAATCTCAGGAAGCCCGTACACCGCCTCTTCAATCAACTGCGGCGCTGCATGGCTGATTTTATACCACTCCTCATAAACCCCAACATCCTTAATGCGGAAATCCGCACTTAAATCAATGACCTTCGTCTTTCCTAAAATCCCTTCATTCACCGCCGAAGCACAAAATCCCTGCGGCGTCGCCGTAAAAATCACATCTGCCATTTCCGCCAGTTCTTCCATATCATCCGTCCTGCACACGGCATCCGTCATCTGGTACATATTCTGATAAATCGATGTATACTTCTGATCCACATAACTTTTCGACCCAAACCATACAATCTCTACATCATCCCTCTGCAGAAGCAATCTCGCCAGCTCCCCGCCGGCATACCCCGTAGCACCAATAATTCCAACCTTTATCATACGTCCCATTCCTTTCCTAAAATAAATATTTTCCAAAATGTTCAGAATAAACGAACCGAAATAAATACGATTACCTGCAACAAGACCTTTCTCTATTATAATCGATTTTCCCCAAATGAAAAGCCCAAACTTCACAAACCTTCCCTCTGCGAAAAAAACAGTTACTGTTCACATAGGTCTGCGCACTTGCTGCGCTGACCGTAGGTTAAACTGGGCCAGTGAGCAAAAATCCCATCGACGAAGGCGATTTTCATGGATTTTTGCCTGTTGCTGTGAACGTGTGAACAGTAACA
>VSOC01000015.1 GCA_009774615.1 Lachnospiraceae bacterium | reverse complement strand
GAAGTAAGCAACCGAAAACAAGAGATAGACCGCCAGTACCACACTATTCCGAACCATAGAAGCTACGCAGCACTAGCAGAATATGGAAAATTCAAGTAACAGCCCCTATTACCGAAAAATGAAGATATTTTACAAGACTTTTGAAAATCTTTGATTTACAATGGTTTTTGGCAAGGAGGGAATTTGAATGAAGAAAGAAATCAGAACCGTTGTTTATGATGAATCATTGCGGATTGAAGCCTACCGCTTTGAGGGAATCGTCCAGCCGTTCCCAAACCATTTCCATGAGCATTATGTGATTGGTTTTGTGGAGAATGGCGAACGCTCTCTGTCTTGCAGGAACATAGACTACACGATTGGACAGGGAAGTGTTGTTTTGTTCAATCCGGGCGATAACCACGCCTGCGTACAGTCTGATGACGGTACATTAGACTACCGTGGCTTTAATATCAGTAAGGAAATTATGCTTGATTTAGCAGAAGAAGTGACAGGGAAAAGGGAACTTCCGGGATTTTCAGAGAACGTGATTTGTGATGATGAAGTAATCTGCTATCTGCGCCCGCTACATGAAATGGTGATGAATGGGAACAGTGACTTCGGAAAAGAGGAAAATCTGTTGTTCTTGTTGTCCAGCCTAATTCAGAATTACAGCAAGCCTTTTGAAAGCTGTATTCCAGAGTGCAGACAGGAAATTGAAAAAGCCTGTATGTTTATGGAGCAGCACTTTACAGAGCGCATTTATTTAGACCAGATTTGCCGCCAAGCAGGACTAAGCAAGTCAACGCTGCTTAGAGCATTTACAAAGTCAAAAGGGATTACCCCGTACCGTTATTTAGAAACAATCCGTATCAATGAAGCAAAGAAATTATTGTCAAACGGTGTATCTCCACTTGACACAGCAATAAGGACAGGGTTTTCCGACCAAAGCCACTTTACGAACTATTTTACCAGCTTTATTGGGCTTGCTCCGGGAGTATACCGTGAAATCTTTTTTGAAAAAGATAAGGGCGGTGAGTAGAAAAATGGATTTACAAAATGAGAAGTGTGTCATGGTAATTGACGAAAATCTGCCGCTGGGAATTATCGCAAATACGGCGGCTATCATGGGTATTACTTTGGGAAAGAAAATGCCGGAAGTTGTTGGTGCTGATGTATACGACAGAACCGGGAATGAACATTTAGGGATTATTGAATTTCCCGTACCCATTTTGAAAGGCAATGCAGATATTATTAAAACTATCCGTGAGAAATTGTATGAGCCGGATTTTTCGGATTTAACAGTCGTTGATTTTTCAGATTTGGCGCAGGGCTGCAAGACCTATGATGAATTTTCAAATGGGGGTTTCTTTTCCCAAGCGATTCCTGTCCTGTCATGCGCAGTATGTTGTAGGACAGTATAAGATGTGGATTGCGGCGGATTTATGGTAGAAATGATAAATGAAAACTTAAAAATCTCCGGTTACAGTGCTGCTGATACTGTAACCAGAGATTTTTTATTGCACTTGAAGAGGTGGGATATTTTTAGTATAATAGGGGTAATTTAAGGTCTTACAAAAACAGCGCAGGCAGAAAAGCCAGGCGTGAAATTATACAAATTATAGAGGGGTAAATTATGGCCAGGGGAAAGAAAACACAAGCAGCAGTACAGTCAAAGATAATAGTGAAAGAAAAAACGGTGATGAAGGAACAGGCAAATGAGGTTGTCTTTGCCCTGGATATCGGAACCAGAAGTATTATCGGCATGGTGGGAAAGGTCGAAGAGGGCAGGGTCAGGGTGCTTGCTGTGGAACGGGAGGACCACACCGAGCGGGCCATGATGGACGGGCAGATAGAAAATATTGAAAAGGTGGCTGGGATTGCCGGGAAGGTGAAGGAAAGGCTGGAGAAAAAGACGCACATCCAGTTAAGCCGCGTCTGTGTCGCTGCCGCGGGGCGTGCCTTAAGGACGAAGGAGGCGGAGTTTGAACTTCATCTTCCGGGGACGCAGCTAATTGACGATGAGATTATCAGCCGCTTGGAGGCCGGGGCGATTACCCGTGCGGAGGAGGCGTTTGACGCGGAAAACGCGGCGCAGGAGGATACCCGGCGCTTTTACCTGGTGGGCTATACCGTGCGCCAGTATTTTCTGGATCAATATACGATATCCAGCTTAAAGGATCACCGGGGGCAGGATTTAAAGGTGGATTTAATTGCCACATTTCTGCCCAGTGAGGTTGTGGAAAGTCTGTATACGACGATGATGAAGATTGGGCTTGAAGTGGCAAGCCTGACCTTGGAGCCGATCGCGGCAATTAATGCAGCGATCCCGGAAAATATCCGTCTGTTAAACCTTGTTATGGTGGATATCGGCGCGGGAACTTCGGATATTGCGGCCTGTACCGGGGGAAGCATTACCGGCTACACCATGGCTACGGTGGCGGGGGACGAGATTACCGAAACGATTATGAAGCAGTATCTGGTAGATTTCCCGACCGCGGAAGCCGTGAAGATGCAGCTTGCCCACCAGGATGAACTTACCTTTTTTAACATCCTTGGGATGGAGCAGAAGGTTCCTGCCAGAGAGATGTTTAAGTGTATTCAGGGGGCGATGGAAGCGCTTTCTAAGGAGATTGCCGATAAGGTGGTGGAGATTAACGGGAAGGCACCGTCAGCCCTGTTTTTAGTCGGCGGAGGAAGCAAGCTTGCCGGATTAAAGGACGGGATTACCGATGCCCTGGGGATGGATCAGAACCGGGTGACGTTGGCTGGAAATTACTTCCAGGCACAGGCATTTTCCGACGAATATGAGTTGAATAACCCGGAATATGCCACCCCGATTGGGATTATGATTTCTTCCGGGCTGAATTTAATTAATGACAGTTTCCGGGTAATGCTAAACGGAAAACCGGCAAAACTCTTTAGAAGCGGAAGCTTTACCGCATTAAATCTTCTGATGATGAATGGCTATAATTTCCGCGATATTATGGGCCGATCCGGCGCAAACCTGATGGTTATGGTCAATGGGATGCGCAAGGTCTTTTACGGTACGGCATCCGACCCGGCGGCGCTTTATATTAACCAGAAGGAAGGAAAACTATCCGATGTTATCCATGCCGGAGATGTGATTGAATTTACCCCCGCCCGCGACGGCGAAGCCGGAATTGCCTGCTTAGGGGATATCGAAGGAGCCAAAGAGGCGGAAAAAATTACGCTGAATGGGAAAAGTGTTCCGCTGAGTACAGCGCTGAAAAACGGGGATTCCGTTATTATAAAGCTGCCGTTAAGGAGAGTGGAAGAAGTAAAGGACGATGGCGGTAACGGTGATGAAGCGGAAAAAGAGAATAAAGGCATTGCCGGGGATGGGCACAGTGTTGGGAGTGAAAAGGAATCTTCGGTTGAAAAGTTAGATGCAGAAAATGTGCAGATTACAGAAGAAGAGATAGAAACCAATGCAGAAGATGTGCAGGCCAGGGTGGTAGATGCAGAAGCAGAAAATGTGCAGGCCGGGGTGATAGAGGCAGAAGCAGAAAACGTGCAGGCCGGAGCGATAGAGGCAGAAGCAGAAAACGTGCAGGCACCAGCAGAGGAAGGAAGCCAGACCGGGGAAGAAATCAAAGAAAAAACGGCAGAAGAACTGCCGGATAAAGGAATGATAAAAACAGAAACTGCAGAAGCTGATGCGCAGGATATGATGGAGGAAAAACTGTATTTTAGTTTAAATGGTTCTTCCCTGTATTTACCTAAAAAGGCAGACGGACGGCCTTATTATCTTATGGATTTAATTCAATATTCAGGTATCGATTTGAATGCGCCCAAGGGAAGGGTAAGGCTGCAGGTCAATGGAGAAGAAGGACGGTTTCAGCAGGTTTTGAGGGAAGGGGATATCGTACTTATCCGGGAGGAAGAAGATAGACATACGTAAAATTTACGTATATACTGCAGACAGATAAAGAAAGGAAAAAGATTGATGGGAAAATATGTTTATCCGGCTGTATTTACACCAGAAGAGGCAGGAAAGTATTCCGTTTATTTCCCAGATATTGACGGATGTTATACATGTGGAGATGATCTTGCAGATGGAATGGAGATGGCAGAGGATGCGCTTGCTCTTATGCTCACACATTTAGAAGATGAACAGCGTGAAATCCCTTCTGCTTCCGCAATTAATGATCTTCTTGTTCATGATGGTGAATTTGCATCCTATATTTCGTGTGATACTGTGTTATATCGTCATTTAATGAATAATACAGCAGTTAAGAAAACATTATCCATTCCTTCGTGGCTTAATGACTCTGCAGTTGCTGCTGGAATTAATTTTTCGCAGGTGCTTCAGGATGCATTAAAAGAGCAGCTTCATCTTAGGTGAGAGATAAAACGGGGATATCAAATGGAACAAAAAGGATATAAAAAACTAAGTGTATTTTTAAGTCTTATCCTCCGCCACCAGCCGCAGGCTGCCGGGATCAATTTAGACAAAAACGGCTGGGCGGATGTGGAGGATTTGCTTCGGGGAATGAATGCCGCCGGAAGAAAAATCAACCGGGAGATTTTGGAAGAGATTGTGCGCACGGACGAAAAAGGACGCTATTCTTTTGATGAAACCGGGAAAAAGATCCGTGCCAATCAGGGTCATTCCGTTGCGGTGGATGTGGAACTTGCCCAAAAACTTCCGCCTGAATTTCTCTATCATGGGACAGCCAGCCGGTTTTTAGATGCCATCTTTGCTGAGGGATTAAAGCCGATGAGCCGTTTATATGTCCATCTTTCCCCAGACGCTGCGACGGCGGTAAAGGTGGGAAAGAGGCATGGAAAAGTTGTTGTGCTGCAGGTGGAATCCGGGAAGATGGCAGAAGATGGAATTAAGTTCTATCAGTCGGCCAATGGGGTATGGCTGACTAAACAGGTATTGCCCAAGTATCTGCAATGCGTGAGTTTGACGGAAAAAGACGGATAGAAGTTGGGTTTTAAAACCAAAAAGATAAATTCGCAGGGCAAACCGCAAGAGGTAAAAAGGTATGATAAAAAGAAAAATAAACAATAACATAAAAAAGCCTTTTCGGCGTTATCTTCGGTTTGTTTTGCCTGTTTTGGTTTTTATCTTCGGTCTGGTGTTCTTTTTTGGCTGTCGTTGGTTAAGAAATCACGGAACGGTTGTTTTCCCGAAAAAGGATGTGGAGGTTTCTGTGCGGGAAGATGTGTTTTATAGCCAGAAGGATGCACGCTGGGCGGAGGAAAAACTTGGAAATTCCCGTTTTGCGATGCGGGGTTCGGGCTGTCTGGTGTGCTGTATTGCCGCTTCACTTCAACTGCAGGGAAGAGAAGAGGAAGATCCGGGGCGTTTAAACCAGATGCTTTCGCATGAAGGCGGATATGATGAAGAGGGGAATCTTCAGTGGGATAAGCTTTCGCAGATAGATGGCAGGATAGCTGTAGAACGTTGTAAAACCGTGAATGCTGCCGACATACAGGAAAGTCTTGCGTCCGGGCGTTTTCCCATTGTCCGGGTGCGGATAAATGGGGTGGGGAGTGTACATTATGTGTTAATCGTTGGCGCAAAAGACGGGGAATACTGGTGTATGGACCCGTTGTCAGAATCCGGAAAGGCAGTTCCTCTCTCGGCTTTTGGAAACCGGGTTTATGCTGTCCGGTATGTGGATTTTGTGCAATAAGGGTTACTATGAACAGTAACCAATAAGGTAATCTATCCGGGTACTCGTAAATGTAAAGTTTTTCGGGATAGTCAGGCTTCGTCCGAAAAGGTATGGTTTATTGGATCGGTAAACCATACCTTATTGCTGTTCTTCCATGGTTAAAACAGTTATTCCGGAGTCACAAAACAGTTATTCCAGAGCCAAAACCATTCCCTGCAGTGCGCCGAGTCTGCAAATCCAGTCCTTGTTATTTTCTTTTTCCAGCCATGCAGTACGGGCATTTTCCGGGTAATTGTCTAAAAGCACTTCTTTTATCCGAAGCTGGTCATTTTGCAGTATGTTCTCAAGATTTAAAACAACTTCATCTTCACGGAAGTTTCCGATAACCAAAAGGGTCTGCCCCTTTCCACGGCGAAGATAAGCCATAACGTCCTTTTCTTCCACAAGCACCGGTATCGTCTGCCCGTAAACGATGGTATCGGCATAACGGCTGTCTTTCCGCAGGGCAATCAGTTTCTGATAGAACCGAAAAACACTGTCCTTCCGCTCTATCTGTTCCTTGGCGTTTATTGACTTGTAATTTTTATTGACGGGGAGCCATGGGGTTTTGGTGCAAAAGCCTGCATTTTCCTCGTCCGACCACTGAAACGGTGTTCTGGCGTTATCGCGGCTGTAGTGGCTGACGGCCTGCAACGCTTCATCTTCCGTAAGCCCGGCCTCTAAGTAGCGGCGGTATTCCTCTTTGGTGCTGATGTCGTCAATCTCATCGATCGATGAAAAAACATGGTTTTCCATTCCAAGTTCCTGGCCCTGGTAGATAAAGGGCAGCCCGCGCAGCATAAAGTACATGGCAGCCAGCAGCTTTTTTCCGGTTTCGTTCTGTGCATAGCCCGGCAGATAATGGCTTACGCCCCGGGGTTCGTCGTGGTTTTCAATAATATTGGACAAAAAGCCGACGCCAAAGCTTTTTTCCTGGCTTTCAAAGCAGCAGCGCTTATAATCATCCGGTGTGGGCCGCCTGCAGGCATACCAGCCAAGGGAGGAATGGCCAAACACCGTTTCCCGAAAGTCAAACATCGAAGAGAAGTACCCATTTTCCCCGATGAAATCGCAGACCTCTTCATCCGGCACATTAAAGACTTCTCCTATGGTAAGAGCGTTGTGGGGGGCAAAGGTTTTATCCCGCATCTCGCCCAGAAACTCGCCAATCCCGTGGGCATGGGCAAGAACCTGCCCCATATCGCAGAGCCCGTCCTCGCGATCCGCCGGGTAGTCGGTAAAGGGAAGCGGTTTTTTGATATTGACGATGGCGTCAATGCGGAATCCAGCCAGTCCCTTATCCAGCCACCAGTTGACCATGGTATAGATTTCCTGACGAAGCTTTGGGTTTTCCCAGTTTAAATCCGGCTGCTTTTTATGGAAGAGATGGAGGTAAGCCTTGTTTGTCCCGGGAATCGGTTCCCAGACCGAGCCGCCGAAATAGGAACGCCAGTTGCAGGGCAGTTTTCCGTCTTTTATTTCTTCGATATAAAAGTATTTTCCGTACTCGCCGTCGGGATCTTCCAGGGCTTTTTTAAACCAGATATGTTCATCGGAGCAGTGATTGACCACAAGATCCATTAAAACGGCAATATTTCTCTTCTTTGCCTCAGCCAGCAGGCGATCCATATCCTCCATGGTGCCGAACTGCGGGTCAATCCGGCAGTAATCGGCGACATCGTAGCCCTGGTCGGCGCAGGGAGAGAGGTAGATGGGGGAGAGCCAGAGAATCTCGATTCCCAGTTCCTGTAAATAATCCAGTTTGCTGATGATTCCCTGAATATCGCCGATACCGTCCCCATTAGTATCATAAAAGCTTTTAGGATAAATCTGATAAGCTGTTTTTGTGTGCCACCATTTCTTTTTCATGTGTTTATGTCCCCTTTTATTTTTGGAAGTTTTTTATCATTTTTGGATCTTCTGACTTAACTGTTATTATAAGAGAAGTTTAATGCTTTTTCTTGCATTATCTTTTGCTTGAATAACACAATATTGTCCTGAACGATATAACCTAATATTTTTTTTGACGAGGTTAGACGGATGGATGATGTTATTGATTCTGCGGCCCTTCTGTCTGATATTTATGTGCCGATAGGAATTATAGCTTAAAAAAATGCCCCCTTTTATTCTTGACATAAATATGAAATCGGATTATAATACCCACTATCAAAATATGAAATCGGATTAAAGGGGATGATGGTTTATGAAAGTAAAGCATGGGAGAGAGTTAATTGAATTTAACCGCAATTATAAAGAACTGGATGGGATTTTCCATGAAATTGCGCAGAAGATGGAATTGTCCAACAGTGCATTTTCTATTTTGTATACCTTGGTGGAGTTTGGCGGCGGGTGTTTGCAGAAGGATATTGCGGATTATTATTCTACCAGCAGGCAGACGATTAATTCTTCGATAAAGAATCTGGAGGAAAAAGGAATTATTTCCCTGGAAAAGGGGAAGAGGCGGGAACAACATCTTTATCTTACGCCCAAAGGACAGGCGTTGGTTCAGGAGAAGATTGTCCCGGTTGTGGAGATGGAAAACCGTATCTTTGCCGCGATGGAACCAGAAGAGAGCCGGGAACTTCTGCGCTTAACAAAAAAACTGGTTTCTCTGTACCGTAAGGAAGTGGATGCGCAGAATTTTTATCCGGGTAAAGAAGAGAATGGCTGAATGTAAAAACGAAAAGGAAAATGGTTAAAAAACGGCAGTGAATAAAGTAAGCGGAGGTTTTTAAAAAGAAAGAAATGAGAACGAATAAGTGCAGTCAAAAAAGGAATAAAGAAAATAAGAAGATGAGGATTCAGTTATCGGATCATTTCACTTATCCATGGCTTTTGCGCTTTGTAGTTTCTCCGGTGCTGATGATGGTATTTACTTCGCTGTACAGCATTATCGACGGATTTTTTGTGTCCAATTTTGTCGGGAAACAGCCCTTTGCTGCGGTAAATCTGGTGATGCCGATAGCGATGGGCATCGGTACGATTGGGTTTATGATTGGCACAGGGGGGAGCGCCGTGGTTTCTAAGACCCTGGGTGAGGGAAAGAAGGAACTGGCTAACCGGTATTTTTCCCTGCTGGTCTATGCCGCGCTTTTCCTCAGTATCCTTGTGTCTGCAGTGAGCTATATCTTTGCGCCGCAGATTGCAGACAGGCTTGGGGCTTCGGGAGAGTTAAAGGAATACTGTGTGACGTACAGCCGAATTTTATTTCTTGCCGAACCGGCTTTTGTTTTGCAGAATGTATTCCAGAATTTCTTTGTCACGGCGGAGAAGCCGGGGCTGAGTTTAAAGGTTTCCATTCTGGCAGGGCTGACGAATGCGGTGCTGGATTTTGTGTTTATCGTTGTGTTTCCATGGGGGATTTCCGGCGCAGCTCTGGCAACGGCTCTGGGGCAGGTTGTGGGGGCAGTGATTCCTGTTGTTTACTTTGCCGGGAAGAATGACAGCCTTCTGCATTTAACCAAAGCGCCGGTTTACGGGAAAGTCCTGGTACAGACCTTTGCCAATGGCTCCTCGGAGATGGTTTCCAATTTGTCCGGTTCCATTGTCAACATCCTCTATAATTTTCAGTTAATGCGGATTGCCGGAGAGGACGGTGTCGCGGCCTATGGGGTGATTATGTATGCCAATTTTGTCTTTCTTGCGGTGTTTATCGGCTATTCGATCGGCAGTGCGCCCATTGTCAGCTATCACTATGGGGCAGGAAATTATGGAGAGTTAAAAAACCTGTGTAAAAAGAGTATGATTTTAATGGGCAGTGCAGGGGTTTTGATGACCGTTTTGGCAGAAGTCTTTTCCGCGCCCTTAGTCGGGGCATTTGCCGGCTATGATGAAGGACTGTTTGCCATGACCTGCCGGGGCTTTCAGCTTTACTCCCTCTGCTTTTTAATGATGGGCTTTAATGTGTGGGGATCGGCCTTTTTTACCGCGTTAAATAACGGCGTGGTATCTGCGGCCATTTCCTTTCTGCGCACCTTTATTTTCCAGATTGTTTTTGTCTTTCTTCTGCCGATACTGCTGCAGATTGACGGGATCTGGCTCTCGGTTGTGGCGGCGGAGGCCCTTGCCCTTACCGTGACGATCTGGTTTATCGTGACAAAGCGAAAAGTCTATCATTATCTGTAAAATAAGGGCATAAGCTGTAAAAACCTCTCTTGAAGGGAAATCGGGAAATTGAGGATGAATATTTATACCGTTCAGGAAGGAGATAATGTCGATGCCATCGCGCAGGAGAATGGCATCCCGGTAGAAACGTTAGTGTGGGCAAACCAAATCGAGTATCCCTATCGCCTGGCTGTGGGTCAGGCGCTTTTCCTGCCGGGGGAAAGCACCGGTACAGGACTTGATGATTCCGGAAACTCACCGGGAACATCGTCAGGAGGTTTGCCAAAAACTTTATCTGAAACACCCAAAAGAACAGGGCGAAATCTTTACTCGTTCGGCTATGCCTATCCCTTTATCAATGCCAGAACCCTGAACCAGACCCTTCCCTATCTGACGGATCTCTATGTATTTTCCTATGGATTTACCGAGGAAGGAAATCTCGTCTATCCAAACAGTGACGACCGCTGGATGGTTGCCGCTGCTAAGGAGGCGGGAGTTCGTCCGGTGCTGACCCTCACCCCGCTGGGGGCAGACGGACATTTTAATAATAACCTTGTGTCCGTTCTGGTAAGAAATCCTTCGGTGCAGCAGCGCCTGATCTGGGAACTGGGGCGTGCGATGCAGGAGCGGGGATTTCTGGGGCTGAACATTGATTTTGAGTATGTACTCGCCGAGGATCGGCAGGGTTTTGCCGGCTTTGTGCGAAAGACCCGCGAGGTGATGAACCTCTTTGACTATGAGGTCAGTGTGGCTTTAGCACCCAAAACCTCGGCCGGGCAAAAGGGACTATTATATGAAGGAATGGACTACCGCCTGCTTGGAGAGGCCGCCAATCATGTGATGCTGATGACCTATGAATGGGGCTACAGCCAGGGCCCGCCCATGGCAGTCGCGCCGTTAAATATGGTAAGGCGGGTGGTGGAATATGCATTGTCCGAAATTCCCGCAGAAAAAATCAGCCTGGGGATTCCAAACTACGGTTATGACTGGCCTCTTCCCTACGAGCGCGGAATTACCCGGGCGCAGACCATTAACCATGCAGAGGCGGTGCAGACGGCGATTGACCACGGTGTTGAAATCTGGTTTGACCCGACCGCCAAGTCACCGTATTACCGTTACTGGCAATACGGGATTCGGCATGAGGTCTGGTTTGAGGATGTAAAGAGTGTTCAGGGGAAATTTTCGCTGATTCAGGAGTACGGCCTTTTCGGCGCGGGGTACTGGCAGCTGATGAATTTCTTCCGGGCAAACTGGCTGCTGATGGAGGAGGAGTTTGTGATTTTGCGGAAATAAAAGAGAAAGAAAAGAAAATAAATCAAAGAAATAAAAAGAAATAAAAGAAAAAACAGTTGCATTTTTGCCCCATCTATGGTAGAGTTTAAATGTTGTGACGATAAAAAGAGATGGTCCTCTGCGGTAAACTGGCCGGTAAGAACATCAAATAGTACAAGGAGGTTCACAAATGAACGACATTATTAAGAACATTGAAGCAACACAGTTAAAAGAGTCTGTGCCGGAGTTCCATGTCGGCGATACCGTGAAGGTGTATAACAAGATTAAAGAAGGAAACCGCGAGAGAATCCAGGTATTTGAGGGAACCGTTTTAAAAAGACAGAACGGCGGTGCCAGAGAAACCTTTACCGTAAGAAAGAATTCTAACGGTATCGGCGTAGAAAAGACCTGGCCGGTTCATTCTCCGTTTGTGGATAAAATTGAAGTAGTCCGCAGAGGTAAGGTAAGACGTGCAAAACTGAACTACTTGAGGGACAGAGTGGGTAAGGCTGCAAAGGTAAAAGAGTTAGTACGGTAATTGACGAATTTAGCTGCTGTCTGCGGCGGGGGAAGAGGGCGTTTTAATAACGCCCTCTTCTTGCCATATCCGGGCAGGAGGGAAGTTTGCAGGTGTATGATTGAACAGACGGGATGGTAATAGATGGAGTTTTATCGAGAGGATGGGACAAACAGGGTTCGTGGAATTGTCTGCTGGATTACGGATATTATTGTGGTTGTGGCGATGGCCTGTTATACGGTCTATGCTTTCGGCAATCTGGTGGTGGTATCCGGAAATTCCATGTCGCCGCTTTTAAATTCAGAGGATATTGTGCTGATGAACCAGCTTAAGCTGGATCTGGGAAAGCCGGAGCGTTTTGATGTGGTGGTGTTTGAGCGGGAAGATCAAAAAAGGAATATTAAGCGGATTATCGGTCTGCCCGGGGAAACCGTACAGATTCAGGACGGTCAGGTTCTGATCAACGGCCAGGTACTGGAAGAAAAAGGGATAACGATGGAAGTTGACGGGGAAATGGTTAAAGCACAGAAAAAAATTGCCCTGGCAGGGCTGGCAGAAAATCCGGTTGTATTAGGGGCAGACGAATATTTTCTTCTGGGCGATAACCGCGATTCCAGCGAGGACAGCCGTTTTGCCAATGTGGGCAATGTAAAGGAATCCCAGATTATCGGAAAGGTCTGGTTTCGGATTCACCCTACCTTAAATATGGGTATTATCCGCTGAGATGCCGGAAAACGAATATAAGAGAAAAGAAACCTGAGAACAAGACAAATAGAAATAGAATTGAGGTAAAGGTATGAATATTCAATGGTATCCCGGACATATGACCAAGGCGAAGCGGGCGATGGAAGAGGCTGTAAAATTAATTGACCTGGTAATTGAATTGGTGGATGCCCGGGCACCTTTATCCAGCCGTAACCCGGAAATGGATCAGCTGGGAAAGGGGAAAGCCAGGCTGATCCTGCTGAATAAGGCTGATTTAGCAGATGATAAGGCAAATGATCTCTGGATTTCCTATTTTTCCGGTCTGGGCTTTCCGGCGGTGAAATTAAACTGCCGTTCGGGGGCGGGATTAAAGCAAATCCAGGGTGCGGTGACAGAAGCCTGTAAGGAAAAGCTGGAGAGGGATAAGCGGAAGGGCATCCAAAACCGCCCAATCCGTGCGATGGTGGTTGGCATTCCCAATGTGGGAAAATCTACCTTTATTAATGCCTATGCCAAAAAAGCCTGCACGAAAACCGGCAATAAGCCGGGGGTAACGAAGGGAAACCAGTGGATTCGATTAAGTAAGCTTCTGGAACTTTTAGACACACCGGGAATTCTCTGGCCTAAATTTGAAGATCAGGAGGTAGGAAAGAAGCTGGCCTACATTGGTTCCATTAACGATGATATCTTAAATAAAGAGGAACTTGCCTTAGAACTTCTTAATCTGCTGCTTGAACGCTATCCTCAGGCACTTATCGAACGCTACGGCATTGATAAAACCGAAGCACTCCCGGCACTGGAGGAGATAGGACGGGTCAGGGGCTGTCTGCAGAAAGGCGGAGGATATGATCTGGGAAAAGCTTCCAATGCCTTCTTCGACGATTTCCGAAGCGGAAAGCTGGGACGGATTACGCTGGAACTGCCGTAAACACACAGGAATCGTGGCAGAAGCACAGGAACAAAAACAGAATAAAAAGCACAGGAACTAAAATAGAATAACAAAAACACAAGAACGAAAAAACCTGTACCCCAAAAGAGAGGATAAACAAAATGGCAGGAAAATTAACGGGAGAGAAGCTGGAAAAAGAACTTTTGCGTCTGGAAGAAATGCTTACCTATGAGCGCGAGTATGGATGGGCTGCCCATATCTGCGGAATTGACGAGGCAGGAAGAGGGCCTCTGGCCGGGCCTGTGGTTGCCGGGGCTGTGATTTTACCAAAAGACTGTAAGATTCTCTATCTGAATGATTCAAAAAAGCTTTCCGAAAAGCGGCGCGAGGAATTATTTTTGGAAATTCAGGAGAAGGCCGTAAGCTGTGCGGTGGGGATTGTGGAGCCGAAGGAGATTGACCGGATCAATATTCTCCAGGCGACCTATGCCGCCATGCGCCAGGCCGTGGGAAAACTTTCCTGTGTTCCTCAGGTACTTTTAAATGACGCCGTGGAAATCCCCGGGCTGCCAAAGGAAATCAAGCAGGTAAAAATCATCCGTGGAGATGCCAAAAGTCTTTCCATTGCCGCGGCAAGTGTCTTAGCCAAAGTAACCAGGGATCACCTGATGACAGACTATGATAAACAGTATCCGAATTACGGATTTGCCAAACATAAGGGTTACGGCACGGCTGCCCATATCCAGGCGCTTAAAGATGAGGGTCCCTGCCCCCTGCACCGCAGAACTTTTATCGGAAAATTTGTAAAAGCAGACGAAGGAGAAGAGGCAGATAAGGCAAATGGATAAGCGGGAGCTGGGAAGACGCTATGAACTTTTTGCGGCGGATTATTTAAAGAAACAGGGATACCGGATTGTGGAACTAAATTTCTGCTGTCGTCAGGGTGAGGTGGATATTATTGCCCGGGATAAGGATGTTCTTGTTTTTATCGAGGTAAAATACCGGAAGAACCTGCACAGCGGTGCGCCCGCAGAGGCTGTGGATGCAAAAAAACAGCAGAAAATCCGAAGTGCTGCCCGGTACTACCTCTACCGGAAAAGGTATGGCGAAGACGTTCCCTGCCGTTTTGATGTGGTCGGCATTGTCGGGGAAAAGATTTCCTTAATCCGGGATGCTTTCTAAATCAACAGACGCAGATTGCGGCAGACGATGAATGATGATGGAGGAGGATATGAAACAGATACAGTGGAACTATGCAGATAAGCGCCGGGTTTTCCGGACGGATACCCATGCTGCGGCACCTTTTTTGTCTTTCCGGGTGCTCGAAGAGATGGGCTTTGTAGTCAATGGCTTTTCCACACGTCTGGGAGGAGCAAGCACGGGAAAGTTTTCCACGATGAATTTTTCTTACAGCAGAGGCGATGATCCGGAGCATGTGCTGGAAAACTTTACGCGGATGGCGGATGCTCTTGGTGTGAACAGAAACCGGATGGTGGCTTCCTGGCAGACACATACCGTAAATATTCGCCGGGTGACGCGGGAAGACGAGGGAAAAGGAGTAATTGCTTCGCGGGATTACCGGGACGTGGATGGATTAATCTGTGCTATCCCGGGAATTACCTTGGTTACCTTTTATGCGGACTGCGTGCCGCTGTATTTTGTCGATCCAGTAAACCGTGCCGTCGGCTTAAGTCATTCCGGCTGGAGGGGAACAGTAAACCGGATGGGAGAAAAAACCCTTCAGGCAATGAATAAAGCCTTTGGAACCCGCCCTGAGGATGTGACGGTCTGCATTGGCCCAAGTATCTGTAAGGATTGCTTTGAGGTGGGGGAAGAGGTTGTCGAAGAGTTTCAGAAGAACTTTGCAAGAAAAGACTGGGAGAGCCTTTGGGCGAAAAACGGGAAACCCGGAAAATACCAGTTGGATCTATGGAAGGCGAATGCAGTAATTCTTGAAGAGGCGGGCGTCTGCCGGGATCGGATTACCGTGACCAATCTCTGCACCCGCTGTAACGCAGAGTATTTATTCTCTCACCGAAAATGCGGGGAAAACAGGGGAAATCTGGCGGCATTCCTGGGAATTGCCGAAACATGAAGGCTGCAGGCGGAAGGCCAGAAAAAAGACCTTCCGCTTTTATTATAGGAATGAACGCTTTGGCTTGTCAGAATATCGTCTGATAATAGTCATAGCCGTCGTTTTGATGAAGGCGGATAAGCTTCTGGATTTTTTCGGTGGGCGTGAGTGTGCGCCCGATAGAAACATCGTGGTTGAAGGAGTTAATAATTGCCGCCATATATTTACTCATATCCGCTTCGATGTACCAGGGCCGCTCTAAAAGTGCGGCAGGGCGGTAGTTTAAATTCGTGGTGATCACATAGTCCATGTAACCCTTGTCATAAAATTCATCGAATTTCTGCCAGCCGCTGGTAAACAGGCCGAAGGTACAGCAGACGATGACCTTAGAAGCCTTCCGGTCTTTTAATTCCCTTGCCGTATCAAGCATACTTTCCCCGGAGGAAATCATATCGTCGATAATCAGCACCGTTTTCCCTTCCACGGAGGTTCCTAAAAACTCGTGCGCCACGATGGGGTTTCTGCCGTTAATTACCCGGGAATAATCGCGGCGTTTGTAAAACATTCCCACATCAACGCCCAGATTGTTTGCCAGATAGACGGCGCGGTTCATGGCCCCTTCGTCGGGGCTGATAATCATCAGGTGATCCTTATCAATTTTTAAACTCTGATCGTGTTCAAAAAGAGCTTTGACAAACTGGTAGGTGGGCATGAAATTGTCAAAACCGTTTAAGGGGATGGCATTTTGTACTCTGGGGTCGTGGGCATCGAAGGTAATAATATTGCTCACGCCCATGCTTACTAACTCCTGTAAGGCCATTGCACAGTCTAAGGATTCCCGGTGGCTTTTTTTGTGCTGGCGGCTCTCATAGAGAAAGGGCATAATGACATTCACCCGATGGGCCGTGGCCACACATGCACCGATAAGCCGCTTTAAATCCTGGAAATGATCATCCGGCGACATATGGTTGATAAAGCCGTTGACCTTATAGGTACAACTGTAGTTGGTGACATCCACCATGGCAAAAATATCGGTTCCCCTGGTTGATTCTTTAATCACCGCTTTGGCTTCTCCCGATCCGAAACGGGGGCAGGTACAGGATAAAAGGTAAGATTCTACGTCATAGCCTCGATAGTGAAGATCAGCTTTTCTGCGGATAAGTTCTTCGGTATCATTCTGTCGGAATTTCAAGATGTGCTCGTTTACTTTCTGTGCCAACGGTGTAATACTTTCCAGCGCAGCGATTTTCAGCGGTGCAATGGGGAGAGAATCATTAAAGACGTAATTGTTTGCCATGAGGCATGTCCTCCATTTCTTGGATGTACAGTTGGTATTTCTACTTTGTTTATATCATTTTTTTCCAACGATCGTCAATAGATTTCGGACATTTTAGTGCTTTTTTTCCGATACATAAAGTATACAGAATACTTAAAAAGAAGAAAAGAACATAAAAAGAAGGATGAGAGCGGCTTTACAAAAGGAAATAATCTTGCTATGATAAAAGACAGAACAAACTTTATGGAAAATCATGGATAAATATAAAAAAAGAAGTAACGGATTGCAGAAAAACCGTTAATCATCAAACAGGAGCACGCAGAATGAAAAGAAAAGCACAGGGACATAAGATTGCAGGTGTGGCCCCGGGTTCCATTGGAGAGGAACTGGAACTGGAACCGGGGGATAGGGTATTATCCATTAACGGTAATGAAATCGAAGATGTTTTTGACTATGAATACTATGTGGACAGCCCGTCTTTATTGATGGTCGTGCAGAAGGCTGACGGAGAAGAGTGGGAGCTGGATATTGAAAATGAATATGAGGATCTGGGGATTACCTTTGAAAACAGCCTGATGAGTGAATATAAGTCCTGCTGCAACCGGTGCATCTTCTGCTTTATCGACCAGATGCCGCCGGGGATGAGAGAAACCCTGTATTTTAAGGACGATGATTCCCGTCTTTCCTTTCTCCAGGGAAACTATATTACGCTGACGAATATGAAAGAAAAGGATGTTGACCGGATAATTAAATTTCATCTTTCGCCGATTAATATTTCCGTCCATACCACGAACCCTGAACTTCGCTGTAAGATGCTGAATAACCGTTTTGCGGGAAAGGCGCTGGGGATGATGGATCGGCTTTTTGCTGCGGGAACACCGATGAACGGGCAGATTGTACTCTGCAAGGGCATCAATGACGGGGAAGAGTTGGAGCGCACGATTGGCGATCTGGTAAACTATATTCCGGTGATGGAGAGTGTTTCTGTGGTTCCGGTGGGGCTGACACAATACAGAGAAGGACTTTATCCGCTGGAGCCATTTGCAAAAGAGGACGCAGAACAGGCGATTGATTTCATTGAACGCTGGCAGAAGAAAATAGTTAAAAAGCACGGGATACATTTTATCCATGCCAGTGATGAGTTTTATCTTTTAGCCGGGCGGGATCTTCCAGAAGCCGAACGCTATGACGGATTCCTGCAGCTGGAAAACGGTGTGGGGATGTTAAGGCTTCTTATGGACGAGGCAGCCGAGGCACTTGAAGGCCAGACCGACGACGGAAAGAAGGAAACCCTTTCCCTAGCGACCGGGCTTCTTGCCGCAGATCATATCCGGCAGTGCTTACAGCAGATTACCCGCCGGTTTCCGGGAAGGGAAGTTTATCTTTATCCGGTGGTCAATACCTTTTTCGGCGAGAAAATCACCGTTACCGGACTGCTTACCGGGCAGGATCTGGCCGCCCAGCTTCAGGGAAAGCCTTTGGGAAGCCGGCTTTTGCTCTCCTCTGCAGTTTTCCGCAGCGGCGAGGAAGTTTTCCTGGATGACTGGACAAAAGCGGATCTGGAAAGGGCTTTACAAGTTCCGATTCATATTGTAAAATCAAGCGGACAAGATTTGGTTGATGCCGTGCTTGGACGGCCTGCGAGGAAAGAATCCATGCCGTTTTCCGGCTATGAACCGAGGACTGCACCGTAGTATGATAACGAAAAAATCATGGTGTGCGGCATCATTTTAAAAGGCAAAGTTTTATACGACATCATTTTATACGACATGATTTTACAGGATTTAAGGAGAATAAACCATGAGCAAACCAGTAGTAGCTATTGTGGGAAGGCCAAACGTAGGGAAATCCACCCTGTTCAATGTATTGGCCGGTTCTGCGGTTTCTATCGTTAAAGATACCCCGGGCGTTACCAGGGACAGGATTTATGCCGACTGTACATGGCTGAACCGGAGTTTTACCTTAATTGATACCGGCGGTATCGAGCCGGACAGCCGCGATATCATCCTTTCCCAGATGCGGGAACAGGCAGAGATCGCCATACAGACAGCAGATGTGATTATCTTTATCGTGGATGTCCGTCAGGGCATGGTTGATGCCGATCAGAAAGTGGCGGATATGCTGCGCAAGTCCAGAAAACCGGTGGTGCTTGCCGTGAATAAGGTGGACAGCCAGCAGAAATTCGGCAATGACGTCTATGAATTTTACAATCTGGGCATCGGTGATCCCATGCCGGTTTCTGCCGCCTCCCGCCTGGGGATCGGCGACCTTTTAGATGAGGTGATCCGGCATTTTGCCCCGGCGGATGAAGACGAGGAGGAAGACGAGCGCCCGCGCATAGCGATTGTCGGAAAGCCCAATGTGGGAAAGTCTTCGATTATCAACAAGCTTTTAGGGGAAAACCGGGTGATTGTTTCGGATATTGCGGGGACGACCCGGGATGCCGTGGATACGGAAATCGTGCATAACGGTACGGAGTATGTCTTTATCGATACAGCGGGGCTTCGCCGAAAGAGCAAGGTCAAGGAAGATTTGGAGCGCTACAGCATTATTCGGACGGTTACGGCGGTGGAGCGGGCCGACGTGGTGGTTGTGGTGATTGATGCCAAAGAGGGGGTTACGGAACAGGATGCGAAAATTGCCGGAATCGCCCATGAGCGGGGAAAGGGAATTATCGTTGCGGTGAATAAATGGGATGCCATCGAAAAGAATGACAAGACCATCTATGAATACACCCGAAAGCTGAAAGAGGTCTTATCCTTTATGCCCTATGCGGAGTATCTGTTCATCTCTGCGGCAACCGGACAGCGGCTGGGAAAGCTGTTTGATACGATTGATATGGTGCGGGAGAACCAGAGCCTTCGGGTTTCCACGGGTGTTCTCAATGAGATTATGATGGAAGCGGTGGCCCTTCAGCAGCCGCCATCGGATAAGGGGAAACGGCTGAAGCTCTTTTATATTACCCAGGCCGCGATTAAGCCGCCGACCTTTGTGATTTTTGTCAATGATAAGGAATTAATGCATTTTTCCTATACCCGGTATCTGGAAAATCAAATCCGGAATGCCTTTGGCTTCCGGGGAACGGCGCTACGGATGATTATCCGCGAGAGAAAGGAAAAGGGGCAGTAGGTATGGAACGAGGAATTTGTCTGATTCTTGGTTATGTATGTGGTTTGCTGCAGACAGGCTATATTTACGGGAAGATTCACGGCATTGATATCCGCCAGTACGGAAGCGGGAATTCGGGAACGACGAATGCCCTGCGGGTTCTGGGAAAGAAGGCGGGGCTGATTGTGTTTATCGGCGATGCGTTTAAGGCGCTGATTCCCTGTCTTCTGGTCAGGGCGTTTTGTTTAGGGCGGCCGGAACTTACCGGGGAAGCTTATCTTCTTGTGCTCTACCTGGGCTTTGGCGTGATTTTAGGACATAATTTTCCTTTTTATATGAACTTTAAGGGAGGAAAGGGCATAGCAGCCACGGCAGGGGTGCTGGCGAGCTTAGACTGGCGGCTCACCCTGATCTGCCTGGTGATTTTTGTGGGCTCCGTGGCGCTTACCCGCTATGTTTCCCTGGGTTCGATCCTTGTAGCGGCTGCTTTTTTTGCCGTCAATCTTATCTTTTCCTGGAAAGGCATGTACGGGCTTACACCTTTTGCAAGGGTAGTGGAATTCTGGGGCGTGGCCGGTGCCGTGTCGGCGATGGCGATCTGGCGGCACAGGGCAAATATTAAAAGACTTCTGGCAGGGAATGAAAATAAATTATGGGGGAATAAAAAGGTATAGATTCTACCGGCTTGTGCCCGGTGAAACATGTACAGAACAGAGAAAAGCATGAATGGAGGAGCGTATGGCAGATATCGGGATTATTGGTTCAGGAACCTGGGGGACGGCCCTGGGGATGCTTTTAGATGCAAACGGGCACAGGGTGACGCTCTGGTCGGCGCTTAAGGACGAGGTGGAAGCCTTGTCGGTCAGCCGGGTTCATCCAAACCTTCCGGGGATAAAACTTCCGAAGTCCATGGGGATTACCGGGGATCTGGAGGAAGCCATGAGGGAGAAGGAGCTTCTGGTGATGGCGGTTCCCTCGGTGTTTGTGCGCCGGACAGCAGCCAGGATGCGTCCATGGTGCCAAAAAGGGCAGATCGTTGTCAATGTGGCTAAAGGAATTGAAGAATCAACCTTAAAGACGCTGTCCCAGGTGATTGAGGATGAACTTCCTGCGGCGGATGTGGCTGTTCTTTCCGGACCAAGTCATGCGGAGGAGGTCAGCCGCGGTCTTCCCACAACCTGCGTGGCCGGGGCGACGACAAGAAAAACGGCAGAGCGGATTCAGGATTTGTTTATGAATGAGGTTTTTCGGGTCTATACCAGCCCGGATGTGCTGGGGATTGAACTGGGAAGCGCACTGAAAAACGTGATTGCCCTAGCTGCGGGGATTGCGGACGGTCTGGGCTACGGGGATAATGCAAAGGCAGCCCTGATTACCCGGGGAATTGCAGAAATTGCACGTCTGGGGACGGCGATGGGAGGAAGTATACAGACCTTCAGCGGACTGACCGGAATCGGCGATTTAATCGTTACCTGTGCCAGTATGCACAGCCGGAACCGCCGGGCAGGAATCTTAATCGGTCAGGGAAAGAGTATGCAGGAAGCCATGGACGAGGTGCACATGGTGGTTGAAGGCGTCTATTCGGCAAAGGCGGCAAAGGCTCTGGCGGAAAAGTACGAACAGTCCATGCCCATTATTCAGCAGGTGAACGCCGTGCTTTTTGACGGAAAGAATGCCCGTGAGGCAGTGAATGAACTGATGCTGCGGGATAAAAGGAGAGAGGCTTCCGACTTGGTTTGGAAATCATAGAACGGTTCTTTTTGCCCGCAGGATGAAGGCAGGAAGAAAAGCAGGACAGAACACAAGGGGGACAACAGATGACAGAGAAAAGCAAAGCAAAATATTGCGGGGAAATACAGCATTTACGGGGTAAGCTGTGCAGATTTGCTACGGCAGCAGTACTTTGTATCGGTTGTCTGGGGGTGGACGGGTGCAGTAAGAAAATGATTGATGAAACAATGCCTGCTCTGGCTGAAGGGCCGTCTGCCCAGGAAACAGAAAGAGAAAACGATGATCTGCAGACGGCGGTTCATTTTGATCGTACCCTGAGTCCGTATCAGCCCTTAAAAAAGGAATACCATTTTTATTTTACTTATAAGGTGGTTCATCCCTGGTGGGATGCGGTGGGACTGGGCATGGAGGAGGCCGCCAAACAGTTTGAAGAGCGGGGAATAGTGATTAACTATGAGTATCTTGCCCCGGACGCGGTATCTGCCCAGGATCAGATTCTGCGCCTTTTTGAGGCTTCCCTGCGCGGATTTGATGTGCTTGGCGTGGATGTGGCCGATATTGGACAGGTTGCGCCGGCGATTAATCAGCTTATCAGCGACGGGCACAGGGTTATGACCTTTTCCAGTTCCGATGCGTCAAAAGAAGACGGCTGCCGCCGCATTGCCTATGTGGGAAATACACATAATAAGGAAGACGGCGCTGCGCTCACCGAGGCTCTCTGCGAGAGGATAGGCTATTGCGGAAAGGTGGTTCTCCTTGTGGGGACGAAGGGAGCACCCTGTCATGAGGAGAGAGCGGTTGGCGCACAGGAGGTTGTCGCCCGCTATCCGGAGATGGAAATTGCAGAAATTGCCTACGATGATGACAACGTGGAAAATGCTTATCAGATGACCCGGGAATTTTTAAAGAAGCATAAAGAGATTGCGGGAATTATCTGCTGCAATATGAGCAATCCGGTCGGTGCGGCCCGGGCGGTTATTGAAGCCGGAAGACAGGAAGAAATTGTTATTGTGGGGATGGATCACGATCAGGAGGCACTTCACTATCTTAAGGACGGGGTGATCTACGCTCTTGGGGTGCAGGACTGTTATTCGATTGGTTTTGATACCATACAGGTAGCGGTTAAGATTGCCGACGGTCTTCTTCCGGGAGAAGATTATCCGGAAAAAACGGAGGAGATAACAACGATTATTTACCAGAAGGATGCCACAGAAATGCTTCGGGTTTTATATGGAGAAATCATTGATTAAATTTAATGTAGAATCGTTTAGAATGGCAGGAAAGAACATGGAACAAACGCAGCACAGGAATATAAACAGGGAACAGAGGAAGCAGACCGTGGCTTTTGCGGTGGGAGGCGGTATAATTATTGCCGTAATTCTTCTTCTAACCACCGTCTGGGTGATGAACAGTGCAGGAAAGGGCACCAGGCAGGCGGTTAGCCGGGTCAGTGAGTTTTATCTGGATGAATTGGCTGGGCGGCGGGCGCAGGTTGTGGCAGAAGAGCTGAAGAATCATTTCCTGTTTATGGAAAATGCACTGGATATTATGGAAGAGTCCAATCTGGAATCCCAGCAGTCGCTTCGCCGTTTCTTAGGAAAGATGAAACGGCTTTACCGCATGAATAAATTCGCCCTGGTTGATGAAGCTGGGATTGTGTATACCGAACACAGCACGACCTCAGGACTTAGCCGCTACAGCTTTCTTACGGAAGATCTTACCGGGCCGGCGATCCATACGGCGAACCTTTACGGGGCAAGAAAACAGGTGATTCTGGTAATGCCTGTGGAGGATATTGTTTTTCAGGGGACGCCGATAAAGGTGTGTTTTGTCCAGCTTGATATTGATGAGATGCTGAGCTCTCTTATCCTGAAAACCAGTGATAACGAAACCTTCAGCAATCTTTTCTATAAAAACGGCGAAAGTCTTACCAATGACGGTTTTGGGCATTTAACCTCGGAGAATAACCTTCTTTCAGCACTGGCAGATGCAGAAATTGACGAGGGATTTTCGATTGCGCAGGTAAAAAAAGACTTTGAGGAGGGAAGGCGGGGACAGATTTCTTTCCGCTACCAGGGAGTAAAAGAAGATCTCAGCTACATACCGGTGGAAGGAACAGACTGGATGCTGACCATATTAATCCGGGATAATGTTATCAGCGATCAGATTAGTTCCATCAGTGTCGGAATGATGCGCCGCAGCATAATTCAGATTGCCATTACCATTATCGCCATGCTGGGGGTATTTTCTGTATTTGTCTATCAGTTCAGGAAGAACACAAGCTTGGTTCTGGCCCAGGAAAAGGCGGATGGAAATAAAATCCGGGCAGCCTACGCCCAGATCGAGCGGGAACAGGAGGCAATGAACAATATCCAGACAGCTATGGGTTCCGGTTTCTGGAGTATGGAGTTTAATGAACATGCCCAGATGGTTTCCTGTACCTGGAGCGAAACTTTTCGGGAGATGCTGGGCTATACAGGTAAAGAAGATTTTCCCAATCGTCTGGAATCCTGGTCGGATCTTTTGCATGAAGAAGATAAAAAACAGGTTCTTAAAGAATACTGGGATACCGTTATGGATTATAGCGGAGAAAAAAATTACGATGTCGAATATCGTCTTCTCACCCGTCATTTAGGCTGGCGCTGGTTCCATGCTGCAGGGCGGCTTTCCCGAAGGGACGACGGATCGCCGATAAGCTTTGTAGGGATGTTTATGGATATCGATGATGAAAAGCGCATGGCCGAGCAGCTCGAAAGGCAGAAAATTGACCTGCAGGATGCTTTGGCGGCAGCACAGCACGCAAACCGGGCAAAGACGACATTCTTAAACAATATGTCCCACGACATCCGCACACCGATGAATGCGATAATCGGGTTTACTTCGCTTGCCGTGACGCACCTGGATAACCGGGAGCAGGTACAGGATTATCTGGCGAAGATTACAACATCAAGCAATCATCTTCTCAGCCTGATTAACGATGTTCTTGATATGAGCCGTATTGAGAGCGGAAAGGTAAAGATTGAAGAGAAGGAAACTTCGCTTCCCGAGGTGATGCACGACTTAAAAACCATTGTCCAGGCAGATATCTCGGCAAAGCAGCTGGAATTTTTTATCGATACGGCGGATGTGGTTAATGAGCATGTGCTCTGCGATAAACTGCGCTTAAACCAGGTTCTTTTAAATCTTTTAAGCAATGCCATGAAGTTTACCAAGCCGGGCGGTATTGTCAGTGTCCGTATTCTGCAAAAGGGCACGGTGCATGAGGGCTTTGCCTTCTATGAGTTTCAGGTGAAGGATACCGGAATCGGGATGAGCAAAGAATTCCAGGCCCATGTGTTTGAACCATTTGAGCGGGAGAGAACGAGCACGGTCAGCGGAATCCAGGGTACGGGACTTGGCATGGCAATTACGAAAAATATTGTGGATATGATGGGCGGAACCATAACCGTAGACAGCGAAGAAGGAAAAGGTTCTACCTTCACTGTAGCCCTGCATTTAAAAACCTGTTCCGGACCGGTAAGGCAGGAGGTCATCCCTGAACTCAAAGGGCTGAGAGCCCTGGTTGTCGATGATGATTTTAATACCTGTTCCAGCGTTACAAAGATGCTCTCCACCATCGGTATGCGGCCGGACTGGACGACTTCGGGAAAGGAAGCCGTGCTGCGCACAAAGCTTGCCGAAGAGCAGGATGACGAGTATTCAGCCTACATTATTGACTGGCTGATGCCGGATATGAACGGTATTGAGGTTGTGCGCCGTATCCGGGGAATTATCGGAGAGGAAAAGCCGATTATTATCTTAACGGCCTATGACTGGTCGGATATCGAAGAGGAGGCGAGAAAGGCAGGGGTTACGGCCTTCTGTTCCAAACCGATTTTCCTCTCGGAACTCAGGGAAGTTTTAGAGTCGCCGTTTGCTGCCACGCGGGTTAATGCGGCCTCTTTAGAAGATGTGATTTCTTTTGAAGGCAAGAAGATTCTTCTGGTGGAGGACAATGAACTGAACCAGGAAATTGCCGTGGAGATCCTTAAGGAAGCCGGATTTGTGATGGATGTGGCCGATGACGGCGAGGTTGCCGTGGAGAAGATGAAGACGGCAGAGCCGGGGCAGTATGATTTGATTTTAATGGATATCCAGATGCCGATTATGAACGGCTATGAAGCGACAAAGCAGATTAGGGCTATGGATAATTCAAAGCTTGCCAATATCCCGATTATTGCCATGACTGCGAATGCCTTTGACGAGGATAAAAAGGCGGCTCTGGATGCAGGGATGAACGGGCACATTGCCAAGCCGATCGATGTTCCGAAGCTGATGGAGCTTTTACAGGAAATTTTAAGTGAAGAATAGAGGGTAAACAAAGATTATCCAAAGCCGGTTAGCCCCAGGATGCAGTTCACTCAATTTTTAACATCCGATAGCCAATTCCGATATGTGTCTGAATATACTGCGGCGAGCCGGAAGGCTTTTCGAGTTTTTTTCGCAGAGTAGCCATAAAAACGCGCAGGGAGCCGACATCGTTTTCCCAGCTGCTTCCCCATACGCTCTGGGTAATGAACTTGTGCGTCAGAACTTTTCCGGTATTCTGGGCAAGAAGGCAAAGCAGCTTGTATTCAATGGGGGTTAAGTGCATTTCCTCGTCATCCAGATAAACACAGCCGGAGGCATAGTCTATCCGCAGGCGGCCGTTGACATAGACGGCCGCCTGATTTGTGTTGCCCTGCATCTGGGTCAGGCGGCGCTGGGTGACGCGCAGCCGGGCGAGCAGTTCATCGACAGAAAAAGGCTTGGTCAGATAGTCGTCGGCACCGGCATCTAAGGCATCGATTTTATCATTGTCCTCGCTTCGGGCACTGATCACGATAATCGGCATATTCGACCAGCTGCGGATGCGCCGGATAACCTCCACGCCGTCGATATCCGGCAGGCCCAGATCCAGCAGAATTACATCCGGATTCAGGGAGGCGGCACTCATCACGGCCTCTTTCCCGTTGACGGCAGCCGAAAAACGGTAATCATGGGCCTTGAGCGTTGTTGTAATTAAGTTGCGAACCGGGGTGTCGTCCTCGACGACCAGAATCTGAAGCTTATTCATGAATAGCCCCTCCTTGTGGCGTGATTTCTTTAATGGGAAGCGTAAAGCAGAAAATACTTCCCTGCGGCTGGTTATCGGTTACGGAAATGGTTCCGCCGTGTGCTTCGGTGATGGCCTTGCACAGGTACAGCCCCAGTCCAAGGCTGCGTCGGTTGTCAGCAATTTTATTTCTTCCGCAGTAAAATTTTTCAAAAATCTTTGGCTTTTCTTCATCAGGAATTCCGTTTCCGTTATCGGCAATGCGGATTTCGGCCATGCCGCCGTTTCTTTCCGCTGTAATGGTGACTGCAGTATCCGGCGGAGTGTATTTGGCGGCATTGTCCACAAGATTAACAATCACCTGGACAATCAGCTTTGCATCGGCCTGGACAAACAGCAAATCATCCTCATGGACAGCAAAAATCCTCCGGCTGCCCGCTTTGCGCCGGATAGGATTCATCGCTTCTTCAACAATATCGCTTAAAAGCTCGGTCGAGGTGTGCAGGGTCATCCGTCCTTCTTCAATGCGGGTGGCATACAGTAAATTTTCCACCAGATTAATCAGCCACATGGAATCATCATAAATATCCGTATAAATCTGTTTTTTGGTCAAAGCGTCAAAGCTGTCCCCATTACTGAGCAGGTTGCTGGCATTTCCCGATATCGTTGTTAAGGGCGTGCGCAGATCGTGGGAGATGGTGCGCAGAAGATTGGCGCGGAGCTGCTCGCTTTCGGCAAGTACTGCCGCCGCTTCCTTTTCCCGGGCATTTTTTTCATTTTCCAGGGCAAGGGCGCACTCGCCTAAGATAGAGAGCAGGATTCCGTATTCCGGGGCGTCCAGCGGATTATTTTGCGCATCAATGCCGACCACGCCGTACACCCGTTCATTAACACACAGGGACAGGTACATAAAACGGGCATCGGAGAAAGTATCCGTGGCTGCGCCGCAGGTGTGGTTGTGGTTCAGCGTCCAGGAAGCGGCGGCAGTTTCCCTTTCTCCGACTGCGGCAGATGTCTTTTCCCGGTCTGCCGTGTCCGGCGAAAAAATATGCGGAGTTAAAAGCCTTCCTCCTTCCTGTTCAAAGATAACAATGGTTCGGTTTAACAGTTTCATCATCTGTTCTGCCGCCGCCTCGATAATCTCCGCCTTATTTCCGGCCTTGGAAAGCATCTGGTCGGTATCAAATAAAATTTTTGTCCGGTAGGCAATCTTTGCCGACTGCCCGGCTTGTTTTTTATAGCGCAGGGCCAGTGTCCCCGTGATATAAGCCGTTAAAAACATAACCGCAAAGGTCACGGGATAGCCGGTGGCGTAGGCGGTCAGAGAAAACCGCGGATGCGTAAAGAAAAAATTAAAGATAAACACGCTTGCCATGGAGGATACCAAGCTGTAGATCTGATGCGAGGTGGCGATGGAGGTCAGTAAAACGCCAAGGATGTACACCATAATAATATTTGGCTCGGTAAATCCCATGCGGTAGAAGCCAAGGCTTAACAGCGTGGCTCCGGTCAGTATCGCCGCACTTTCTGCGGTATTGGTTAAGATGCTGTTTTTATCATGCCGTTTTGCCTTCCTGGGACGATAGCTGGCATCGGCAGATTTATCCGGAATAATGTGAATATCCATTTCCGGCACGTAGAAAATCAGCTGTTCCGTCAGCGTGGGCTTTCCCAGACGGTGCTTCCTGGTAACGGCGCTTCGCCCCAGGACAATCTTGGTGATCCCAGAAAGACGGGCAAACTCAGCAAGCTGATAGGCCACATCCTCCCCGTACACGGTTTCAATATGCGCTCCAAGCTGCTCCGCCAGGTTCTGGTTATGCCGAAGGCGCTGCTTATTTTCCGGGGTAGCCGCACCGAAATCCGGGGTTTCGACGAACAATGCCGTAAACTGGCTGTTAAAGGCATTTGCCATCCTTGCCGCTGTGCGGATAATCCTTTCATTCGAGGGAGCTGAAGAAAGTCCCACCAAAATATGTTCATTGGTATGATAGCTGTTCTTGTGCTGCTGGTTGGACAGATGCTTCACCCTGTCGGCACACCGCCGGAGTGCAGCCTCGCGCAGGGCCGTAAGCTGTTCAATAGTAAATAGTGTGCCTGCGGTTGTGGATTTTTCCAGCTGTTCAAGCAGTTCCTGCGGTTCGATATCGATAAGTTCAACCTGGTCCGCCTGATCAAAAACAAAATCAGGAATCCTTTCCCAGGCAGAAATTCCTGTAATAAAACTTACCGTGTCGTGCAGGCTTTCAATATTCTCCACGTTCACGGTAGTATAGACATTGATTCCCGATTTCAAAAGTTCATCAACATCCTGATAGCGCTTGCGGTGACGGCAGGCATTTCCGTTAGAACAGGCCAAGTCGTCAAGAAGGATGAGATCCGGCCTGTATTTTAACGCCTGGTCAAGATCAAAGTCATCCTTTTCGTTGATTTTTACCGGTTTTAGCTGGTCAAATGTACGGCACAGGGAAAGAACATCTGCCGAAGCAGGAGAGGAAAGATAGCCAATGCAAACTTTCATCCCCTGCGCCTGTACATTCTGTGCTGCTTTAAGCATCGCTGTAGTTTTTCCTGTTCCCTGCGCATAGCTGAAAAAGATCTTTAAATGCCCTTTTTGTAGCTGCTGCATTCCCATGTCCCCCTGTAGTTTGCTGCATGTCCTGGTAAGAAGATTTTATCACATATCTTACGACTTATCCAGTGGGATTTCTGGTATTCATCCAGTATCCTCTGCTGCTCATGTTCTATCCAGCTGTCCAGTCGGTTCATTGCGATAAAGCCGGATAAAAGAAGGGCAAGGGTTGAACAAAGTAATAAAAAATCTCTCATCTGGCCCACCTCCTGAAAAAGTGAAATTTATAGTTACTGTTTATGCAGGTCTGCGCACTTGCTGCGCTGACCGTAGGTTAAACTGGGCTAGTGAGCAAAAATCCCATCGACGAAGGCGATTTTCATGGATTTTTGCCCGTTGCTGTGAACAGTAACAAATTATATACGAAAACATTTCTGTACGGCCTTTGGCTTTCCCAGAACCAGTACAGATGTTCCGCGGCTAAGTGTAGTATCGGGGAGAATATCCATGCTCAGTTTTCCGCTTTCCCGAATGCCCAGTACATTAATTCCGTATTTCTTGCGTATATCGAGCTGAAGAATTGTTTTTCCGCCCCACGCAGCGGGGATGGATAATTCAAAAATGGAATATTCGCCGTCCAGTTCAATATAATCCAGTATATGTTCCGAAGTACAGCGGATAGCTGTCCATGCGGCAAGCTGTTTTTCCGGGTAGACCACTTCATCGGCCCCGTTGCGCAGAAGAAACTTTTCCTGCACGCCCCGTGAAGCCCTGGCAATGACCTTTTTGGCCCCCAGTTCCTTAAGAAGAGAGGCAGTTTCCAGGGAATTTTGAAAATTATCACCGATAGCTACAATACAGACATCATAGTTTCGGATACCCAGAGAGGAAAGAAAATCTGCATCCGTGCTGTCGCCGATCTGAGCATTTGTGACGATGGACAGGTTGCGGTTGACCCGCTCTTCATTATTATCCACGGCCATAACCTGGTAATTTAAGTCATTAAGTTTCTGGGCAATATGCCTTCCAAAACGTCCGAGTCCTATGAGTAAGATTGATTTCATATTCTGACCTCCTATCCAATGGTAAGTTTTTCCTGCGGAAGTTTCGCTGTATTTCCCCTTCTGCTCCCGGAAAGTGCTGCAAAAATAAGGGTCAGCCCCCCTACCCGTCCGATATACATTAAAAGGATTAATATTCCCCGGGAAACCATCCCTAAATCTGAAGTTATCCCAAGGGTAAGCCCCACCGTAGCGACGGCTGATGCCGTTTCAAACAGGCAGGATAAAAGGGGAAGCCCCTCCAGGCGGCTGATGATAAGCCCGCCGCCCAAAAACAGCAGCACATACATCATCAGGACAGCAACGGTATTCCTTATCGTTTCATCGTCAATTCGACGCCCGAAAAAATGAGCATGTTCCCTGCGGCGGAAAACGGAAACGGCAGTGGAGAGCAGGACGGCAAAGGTGGTTGTTTTCATTCCCCCGGCAGTTGAACCGGGAGAACCGCCGATAAGCATTAAGAGAATGATAAGAGCCGTTCCGGTTTCGCTGAGTGCTGTTAAATCAGCAGTATTAAAGCCGGCTGTTCTTGGCGTTACCGACTGAAACAGAGAGAGCAGGGTGCGTTCCCCTAACGGTATGCCGGAAAATTCAAAAAAGAAAAAATACAATGCCGGAAAAAGGATTAATCCCGCAGTAACGGTGAGGATGACCTTGCTCTGCATCCGGTATTTTCGGAAGCGGAAGTGATTGGTTCTTACATCATCCCAGGTCATAAATCCAATTCCCCCAAGGATAATCAGAGCCATAATGGTCAGGTTGATTACCGGGCTGCGGGCAAAGAAGGTGAGGGATGAATAGGGCTGTTTACTGCCCATTAAATCAAATCCGGCGTTGCAGAAGGCGGAAATGGAGTGGAACAGGGCGTACCATAATCCCTTCCCTAAGCCGAAGATGCGGCAGAAGGACGGTGCCATTGCGGCTGCACCAAGCAGTTCTATAAGCAGGGTGGTTTTTAAGATAAAACCGGTGAGCCGGACAATGCCTCCAAGCTTGTTCGCACAGATGGCCTCCTGCATGGTGCTTCTCTGCTTTAAGCTGATTTTTCTTCCCGATGCTGCGAAAACGGCGATGGCAACGGTAATTACGCCCATTCCGCCGATTTGTATTAAAACCAGGATAACGGCCTGCCCGAACATGCTCCAGCAAAGGGCAGTATCCTGAACGATTAATCCGGTAACACAGACAGCCGAAACCGAGGTGAATAAGGCGTCGGCAAAGCTTGCTCCCCGGCCTTCCCTTGTGGCGGCGGGAAGCATAAGGAGCAGGCTTCCGGTTAAGATAACCATAGCAAAGCCGAGAATAATCATTTGTGATGAAGATAAACGTTTGCTGATTTCTGCCATGTTAGCTTCTCCTTTTTCCTGTAATTGGCTTTTGTATAGTTACATTATGCCACCGGACGTATGAAATGTGTGTTAGCATTACGGTTTTGGCATTAAGGTTTCATTAAAATTTGGCAATCCGAAAATTCTTGATTTTTACACCAGCACGGTAATCCTTTTCGCAGAGGTCGTTCATCAGGGCGTATTGGTACATCTGATGGAACAGGTTTAAAATAAGTTCCATGCTGTCACCCTTTATTTATAGACCGAAGCTGACAAGGAATTACTTTTAGATTTAGAGAAAAGACTTCATAAATTAGAATTTAGAAAACTTATAAGGGGGCTACTATGGAAAGCAGCCCCATCAGGAACTAAAGCTGAACTTTGGTGAGAAGGGCTTCCTGTAAAACCTGAGAGAAGTTGATTCCTTTGGCAATAGCTGCTTCATTCAGCCACTCAGGAATACTCAGTGTTTTCTTTACTGCACGGGAATTTGTACGTTTTTTATAAGCAAGCATGTCAAATTCAATAACAACAAGGAATGAATCTGGTTCAAGGCTGATTGTCGTTGGATCGGAAACGGCAGGAAAAGATTTTTTTTCTTGTTCGTAGTCAGTCAGAGCCAAGCCCAGTGCATCAACAGCCATTTCATAGGCTTGTGCCATATCATCGCCTTGTGTAAGACATTCGGGAATATCAGGAAAAGAAATCCAAAATCCTCCTTCTTCCGCTTTGTGAAATAATGCTGGATAGAATAATTTTTTCATACTAAAGCCTCCATAATTTAGGGGCGGAACTATTTAAGCCCCGCCTGTTTTAATATAGCTTGCTCAAGTCCTTTTTTAAGGCTTGCGCTGTGATAAGGAATTACAGTTTGGTGGTCAGTTGTATCATTTCTCATTTTTACATGAGAACCATTTTGGCTGACTACCTCAAAACCATTTTTCTTGAGATGTTTTATCATCTCTCGTGGTGTCATAGGCATTGCATGTATCTCCTTTCCTTATCATAACTATATTATGACACGTAATATTACGTATGTCAATAAAAATACGTAATATTACGCAAAGAAATGCAAGAATGGCCTGGGGAAATGGCGGCGTGGATTCGGATGGACATGGAAACAACCAATAAGGAATCAATCAATGATGTGCCAGTCAACAAAGATTCTATTACAATCAATATAAATTGTGATGGAGTGGCAGGAACTACTCTTTTTTACTACGTAGATAAAGGAATTGAATATGTAGAACAGCCATATCAGGGAATTTATAAACCGGCACCTGCTTTAGGTAATTGTATAATGGAGATGCTTTCTTCAGCAGACAATACACCGTTGGCGATAACATTTCAGGCATCAGTAATTGAAAAAAATAAAGATTCAATAATAGTAAAACCAGTAGATGGTTCTTTGGAACTTGATTCAGCAGATAAGTTTCACCTGTCAAACGAAGATAACCTTGAATTACAAATTGGTGATTTAGTAGAAATTAGTTATAACGGAGAAATAATGGAATCTTATCCTGCACAATTAGGTGAGGTCTATAAAATTACGGTAATAGAACAAGCAGGCGCTGATGCAATGTATGACAGAATCCCTATGGTAAGAGTGAATGGTAAATTATATTATGATACAGGGAGAGAAAGTATCATGGATGCACGCTGTGGTACCATGGATGGAGAAATAACGTCAACTGTCGATGGAACTGAAATTCCAACAGAAGATGATCAATCTAATTTTGGAAGTGGATTTGGCTATCAGTATGGGGCAGATAATACAATAGAGGTTTATATGAATGAAAAGTGGTTTATCTTTGAATACAGAGAAGAATCTGAATGAGAAAATAAACGATAGATAAGTCAGACTAAAAAGGCTGTTTCAATAAAGGGATAGCTACAGCCAGCGAAACCGGATGGCGGGTGATTGCGCGGGTGAATGATCATCTGGTGTTACTGTTCACGTAGGTCTGCGCACTTGCTGCGCTGACCGTAGGTTAAACTGGGCCAGTGAGCAAAAATCCCATCGACGAAGGCGATTTTCATGGATTTTTGCCTGTTGCTGTGAACGTGTGAACAGTAACCATGCTCAAATTCTTCTGATTTCTTATGCAGAAAAATAGTTGACAATTTTCGTTCAAAAAACTATAATTAGGAAAGCTTTAGGTCGGACAGACCACGGTTTTGGCGGTCTGGCAGGGCATAGAGCAAAATTGCTTACAGCAAAAAGAGGAGGAACTAATTATGAAGAGAGTGGTAAGTCTTGGATTAGCAGCAGTGATGGCAGTTTCTTTAACGGCTTGCGGCGGAGGTTCTGAAACTCCGGAAACTTCGGCTGCCGATGCGGCAACGACTGCGGCGTCTGGCGAGGAAACAACGGCTGCGGACGCACAGGAACCGACCGAAGGCGGCGAAGAGAGCGCGGCTGCTCCGACCGGAGAGGGCGGAAGCTTTAAGGTTGGCGTTATCGGACCGCTGACCGGCGATGCAGCAGCTTATGGTCTTGCCGTACAGCACGGTGCGGAGATTGCCGCAGAGGAGATTAACGCAGCAGGCGGTATCAACGGTGCGATGATTGAGATCAATGCACAGGATGATGAAGCTGATCCGGAAAAGAGCGTGAATGCGTATAATACCTTAAAGGACTGGGGTATGCAGATGTTAGTCGGAACCACAACTTCCGGTGCATGTATTGCCGTAGCTGCTGAAACAGCGAATGACAATATGTTCCAGATCACCCCATCCGGTTCTGCCGTTGAGTGTGTACAGAACCCGAATGCTTTCCGTGTATGCTTCTCTGACCCGGATCAGGGTACGGCTTCCGCAAAGTACATCGGCGAGAATAAGATGGCAACCAAGGTTGCAATTATCTACGACAGTTCCAGTGTTTATTCCGACGGTATCCGCGAAACCTTCGTTTCCGAAGCCGCAGGACAGGGCATTGAGATTGTAGCAAGCGAAGCATTTACCGCAGATAATAAGACAGACTTTTCCGTACAGCTTGACAAGGCTAAGGAAGCCGGTGCTGAACTGGTGTTCTTACCGATTTATTATCAGGAAGCTTCCATTATCTTAAAGCAGGCTGCAGATAAGGAATTTGCACCGATCTTCTTCGGTGTGGACGGTATGGACGGTATTCTGTCCGTAGAAAACTTTGATACTTCTTTAGCTGAGGGTGTTATGCTGCTTACCCCGTTTGCCGCTGATGCCGATGATGCTAAGGACTTTACAACCAAGTATGTAGACGCTTACGGCGAAACCCCGAACCAGTTTGCCGCAGATGCTTACGATGCAGTTTATGCCGTAGCAGCCGCCGCCGAGAAGGCCGCCGTTACCCCGGATATGGATTACTCTGCTATCTGTGATGCTTTGGTTCCGGCGATGACCCAGATTTCGATTGACGGTTTAACCGGTACAGGCACAACCTGGAATGAGGCCGGTGAGCCGAATAAAGACCCGAAGGCAGTAAAGATTGTCGGCGGAAAGTACGAGATGCAGTAATTGTTAAAATATAAACAAGCACTCTAACGGAGGGGTGTCCACTGGACAGCCCTCTGTTTTGTAAAGCATTATCCGATACATTATCTGATAATGGAAGATATAGAAAAGTAAATGGTGAAATAACCCAAGACAAAGAAATGTACAAAAATAAAGGGGTGTATTTATGAGTTTCCTATCGTATTTGATTAATGGAATCAGCCTTGGCAGCATCTACGCGATTATTGCTCTGGGATATACCATGGTTTATGGTATTGCAAAAATGCTGAACTTTGCCCACGGAGATATTATTATGGTGGGTGCCTTCACGACATTCACGGTGGTCAGTACCATGGGAGGGAATCCGATCGTCGGTATCTTTGCTGCGGTCGTTGTATGTACGGTGCTGGGGGTGACCATTGAACGGGTTGCTTATAAGCCTCTGCGCGGTACATCTCCGCTGGCCGTACTGATTACGGCGATTGGCGTAAGCTACCTTCTTCAGAATGTAGCTTTGCTGATCTTTGGTTCGAATTCCAAGCAGTTTACTTCGGTAGTCAATATCCCGGCGTTAAAGCTTGCCGACGGGCAGCTTTCTATTTCGGGTGTTACCCTGGTTACGATTATTTCCTGTATTTTGATTATGCTGGTATTGACGACTTTTATTAACAAGACAAAAATCGGCCAGGCTATGCTGGCTGTTTCGGAAGATAAGGGTGCGGCAACCCTGATGGGCATTGACGTCAACCGGACGATTGCTGTGACCTTTGCCATCGGTTCGGCACTGGCGGCACTGGCCGGCGTGCTTTTGTGCTCGGCCTATCCCTCGCTTACACCCTATACAGGCTCCATGCCGGGAATTAAGGCATTTGTTGCCGCTGTTTTCGGCGGTATCGGCTCGATCCCGGGAGCGATGATTGGGGGAATTATCTTAGGAGTGATTGAAAATCTGTCGAAAGCCTATATTTCTTCCCAGTTATCTGACGCAATTGTATTTTCTGTGCTGATTATCGTGCTTCTGGTGCGGCCCACAGGAATTTTAGGCAAACAGATTCATGAGAAAGTGTAGGTGCGGAGGATGAAGACAAAAAAAACAGAAGCCGGTGCAAAAGCCGGTACAAAGAATACGGCGAAGAATAAAGTAACCGTACAGAATTTGATTACCTATGCCATCGTTATTGCCTTCTGGGTATTTATCCAGATCTGGAGCAGTACGGGGAATATGACCAGCTTATTTAAGGGACTTTTGGTTCCCATCTGTACCTATATTATCCTGGCGGTTTCTTTAAATTTAACGGTGGGTATCCTGGGGGAGTTAAGCCTGGGGCATGCCGGTTTTATGTGCGTGGGTGCGTTTTCGGGGGCATTTTTTACCAAAGCTATGGCAGGGGCAATTCCCAGTGTGAATGTTCGTTTTGCCATTGCTATTCTTGTCGGAGCAGCGACCGCGGCTGTCTTTGGTTTTCTTATCGGTATCCCGGTACTGCGTTTAAAGGGCGACTATCTGGCGATTGTTACCCTGGCTTTCGGGGAGATTATTAAGAATTTAATCAATGTTTTTTATGTGGGAAAGGACAGCAATGGGCTTCATTTTTCGATGAAGGATGTCGCTTCTCTTGGCATGGGTGCCGACGGTGAAGTGATTATCAAGGGTGCGCAGGGAATTACCGGAACGCCCAAAGCGTCGAACTTTACCGTGGGAATTATCCTGGTACTCATTGTCCTGGTTATCGTCTTAAATCTGATTCATTCCCGCACGGGCCGGGCGATTATGGCGATCCGCGATAACCGGATTGCTGCCGAGTCTGTCGGTATTCATATTACAAAGTACAAGCTTTTAGCCTTTACGATTTCGGCGTCCATCGCCGGGGTTGCCGGGGTTTTATATGCGCACAACCTTTCAAGCCTTGCCGCCACGCCCAAGAACTTCGGCTACAATATGTCGATTATGATCCTGGTCTTTGTGGTTTTGGGAGGAATTGGAAATATCCGCGGTTCGATGATTGCCGCCGTGGTGCTTACGGCTCTGCCGGAGCTTCTGCGCGGATTAAACAACTATCGTATGCTGATCTATGCGATTGTCTTAATTGCCATGATGCTGTTTAACTCGGCACCCAAGGCAATTGAGATGCGGGAGCGTTTCTTTGCCGGCTTAAAGAAGAAAAACCGAAAGGAGGCGGCTTAAATGGCTATGCTGGAAGTTAAAAATTTAAGTATCTCCTTTGGGGGACTGAAAGCGGTGAATGATTTCCATGTGACGATTGAAAAGAGCCAGCTCTACGGTCTGATTGGGCCAAACGGTGCCGGGAAGACCACCGTATTCAATCTTTTAACCGGGGTGTATAAGCCGGATACGGGAAGCATTCACTTAGACGGCGTAAATATTACCGGGAAAAAGACCATCGATATCAACCAGAACGGGATTGCCCGAACCTTCCAGAACATCCGTCTGTTTAAAGAACTTTCCGTGCTGGATAATGTTAAAGTCGGGCTGCACAACCATCATCCCTATTCGACCATTGAGGGGATATTCCGTCTTCCGCGTTATTTTAAGGTGGAAAAGGAGATGGATGAACGTGCCATGGAATTGTTAAAGGTGTTTGATTTGGACGGGGAGGCCGACTACACGGCTTCCAATCTCCCTTACGGAAAGCAGAGAAAGTTAGAGATTGCCCGTGCCTTAGCGACACAGCCGAAACTCCTTCTTCTGGATGAACCCGCAGCCGGGATGAATCCGAACGAAACCAAAGAACTGATGGATACTATCCGCTTTGTCCGCGATAATTTCGATATGACAATTTTGCTGATTGAACACGATATGAAGCTGGTATCGGGGATCTGTGAGAAGCTGACCGTGTTAAACTTCGGTCAGGTGCTTACCGAGGGCGATACCGCCGATGTATTAAACGACCCGCAGGTAATCACTGCGTACCTGGGAGAATAGGAGGAGAAGCTATGGCATTGCTGGAAGTTACCGGCCTTGAAGTTTTTTACGGGGTAATTCAGGCCATTAAAGGAATCTCCTTTGAAGTCAGCCAGGGAGAGGTTATTGCCCTGATTGGGGCAAATGGCGCCGGAAAAACCACCACCTTACAGACGATCACCGGATTAATTCCCTCAAAGGCGGGAAAAATCGTCTACGACGGAAAAGATATCACCAAAATCCCGGGCCATAAGCTGGTTTCCATGGGTGTGGCCCATGTGCCGGAAGGCCGGAGGGTGTTTGCCCAGCTTTCGGTTTTACAGAATTTAAAACTGGGTGCCTATACAAGAAATGATAAAAATGAACTGGAAGAAACCTTAAAGAAAATCTATGCCCGTTTCCCGCGCCTGGAAGAGCGGAAAAACCAGCCTGCAGGTACGCTCTCCGGCGGTGAACAGCAGATGCTTGCCATGGGACGGGCACTGATGAGCCATCCGAAATTAATTGTTATGGATGAGCCGTCGATGGGACTTTCCCCTATCTATGTCAATGAGATTTTTGATATTATCCAGAGCATTAATAAGGACGGAACCACGGTTCTTCTGGTGGAGCAGAACGCAAAAAAGGCCCTGTCCATCGCCAATCGCGCCTATGTTCTGGAAACCGGAACCATCGTTTTATCCGGCGATGCCGATGAACTGATGAATGATGATTCGGTGAAGAAGGCATATTTAAGTGAATAACGAGGTCTATAACCTTAACCCCCTTGCATATACTATAATCAGCATAGCAAGGGGGTATTTTTATGGATAGTTTTCATGTATACAAAGATATGGAAGCCCGCACGAAAGGAGAAATTTATCTGGGTGTGGTAGGCCCGGTCAGAACAGGAAAATCAACCTTTATCAAGCGCTTTATGGAACTTTTGGTTCTTCCCTCCATGGAAAATGAAGCAGACCGAAACGTAAGCCGGGATGAACTTCCCCAGAGCGCCGCCGGAAAGACAGTGATGACGACGGAGCCGAAATTCATCCCCAAGGACGCGGCACAGATTCAGCTGGGGGACGGGATCTCGGTAAAAATCCGCCTGATTGACTGTGTGGGCTTTATGGTTGAGGGGGCAGCAGGCCATATTGAAAACGATATGGAGCGCATGGTGAAAACGCCCTGGTACGATACGGAAATTCCGTTTACCAAGGCAGCGGAAATCGGGACGAGGAAGGTAATCACCGATCATTCAACGATTGGTGTGGTCGTTACCTGCGACGGCTCCTTCGGGGATTTAAAGCGCCCGAACTACATAGAAGCAGAACACACCGCCATCGAGGAATTAAAGGCCCTGCACAAGCCCTTTATCGTGCTCCTAAATTCCGCCCGTCCGTTTTCCGAGGAAACACTTGCCCTGGCTGATGCCATGGAAGAAGAGTACAAGGTTACGGTGATGCCGGTAAACTGCGAACAGTTAAAGCGAGAAGATATTTATCATATGCTGGAAAAAGTATTAAAAGAATTCCCGGTTGTGCGCATGGATTTTTCGATTCCGAAATGGCTGGAAATTCTTCCCGCGGATCACCCGGTAAAGGCCCAGGTGATTGCAGCCGCAAAACAGGTGCTCTCCTCGGTCAGCCAGATGAAGGATGTCGTCCGCGGAGCGGAGGATGTCCAGGCAGAGTTTATGGAGGAAATCCGCATGGATCGGATGAACCTGGCCAATGGCTGTGTTTCCATGAATATTGTGATGGATGACAACTGCTATTACCAGATTATCAGCGACGTGACCGGTCTTCCCATCGAAGGAGAATACCAGCTGATGCAGACCTTAGAGAGCCTGTCAAAGATGCAGAAGGAGTACGAAAAAGTCTTAAATGCCATCAGCCAGGTGCGGATTAAAGGCTATGGGGCGGTGATGCCGGAGCGATCGGAAATCCTTTTGGATGAGCCGCAGGTGATCCGCCACGGAAATAAATACGGGGTAAAGATTAAAGCCGAAGCACCATCCATCCATATGCTGCGGGCACAGATCCAGACGGAAATCGCACCGATTGTCGGGAGCGAGCAGCAGGCTCAGGATTTAATTTCCTACATTAAGGAGAGCAGCCGGGAAAATCCCGACGGGGTATGGGATGCCAATATTTTTGGAAAGTCTATCGAACAGATTGTGGGCGACGGGATTCAGGCAAAGATTTCCCAGCTTACCGACGAGAGCCAGATAAAACTTCAGGATACCATGCAGAAGATTATCAATGACAGCAGCGGCGGGATGATCTGTATTATTATTTAATTTTTTGAAAATTACGGACAATTAATCCTTTCCTAAAGAATTGTTTTATGTTATACTGAGAATAAAGAAAGAATTTGTATATTTTATCGTGAAGATGCGGAAAATGAACCAAAGAATACGAAGGAGGGTTTTCATGAAGTTAGAATTTATCGGAGCCGATCATGAAGTGACGGGGAGCTGTCATTATCTGGAAGTCGGTGCAACCAAGCTTTTTGTTGACTGCGGGATGAAGCAGGGGCAGAATCTTTATGAGAATGTAGAATCGCCGGTAAGCTACAGTGAGATTGATTTTGTTCTGCTCACCCACGCTCATATTGACCATGCGGGGATGCTTCCCTATATTTACGCCCGGGGATTTCGGGGGAGGGTTATTGCCACGGAGGCTACTGCCGATCTCTGCGATATTATGCTTCGTGACAGTGCCCACATCCAGGAGATGGAGGCCGAGTGGAAAAACCGGAAGGCCAGACGTGCAGGTAAAGAGGAAACCACGGCGCTCTACGAGATGAAAGACGCCCTGGGCGTAATCAAGCTGATTGAAGCCTGTCCTTACGGTGCACAGATGGAACTGAACGAGGATATTAAGGTGCGCTTTACCGATGCGGGGCATTTACTGGGGTCGGCTTCGATTGAAGTCTGGGCAAAGGAAGGGGATGTGGAAAAGAAGCTGGTATTCTCCGGCGATATCGGGAATAAGAATAAGCCGCTGATCTGCGACCCGACCTATATCGAAGATGCCGATTACGTGATTATGGAATGTACCTACGGCGATCGCTACCACAAGAAACGCACGAATTACGCGGCGGATCTGGCAAAGATTATTCAGCAGACTTTAGATCGGGGCGGAAACGTGGTTATCCCTGCCTTTGCCGTAGGGCGTACCCAGGAACTTTTATATTTTATCCGTCAGATTAAGGCAGACGGCCTGGTCACCGGGCACGACGGTTTTGAGGTCTATGTGGACAGTCCGCTTGCCGTGGAGGCGACCCAGGTCTTTAAGGAAAATATGCAGGAGTGCTTTGACGAGGAAACCAAGGCCCTGGTTCGTCAGGGGATTAATCCGATTGGCTTTCCCGGGCTTAAGCTTTCCATTACCAGTGAAGAGTCCAAGAACATCAACTTTGATATGACGCCCAAGGTAATTATCTCCGCGGCAGGCATGTGTGATGCAGGACGTATCCGCCATCATTTAAAGCATAACCTCTGGCGAAAAGAGTGTTCGGTGGTTTTTGCCGGATACCAGGCCGAGGGAACCTTAGGACGCAGTCTTTTGGAAGGTGCAAGAGAGGTTAAGATCTTCGGCGAGTCCATCGACGTGGTTGCCCATATTGAACTGATTGACGGAATCAGCGGCCATGCCGACCGCGACGGGCTTCTGGCATGGATCGGCGCGTTTAAGAATAAACCGAGCCATGTATTTATGGTGCATGGGCAGGATACAGTCTGCGATTATTTTGCCGAAGGTTTAAGGAAGGATATGGATCTGGAGGCTTCTGCGCCGTTTTCCGGGTCAATCTTTGATCTGGCAGAGAATGCCTGGATTCGTGAAGCAGCAGGTATTCCGGTGGTTAAGACGACCATTGCCAAGAAGAAAGCAACTTCTGTTTACATGCGCCTGCTCAGTGCCGGAGAGCGTCTGCTTCGGGTTATCCATCATAATGAAGGCGGGGCGAATAAAGACCTTGCGAAGTTTACGGATCAGATTATGTCCCTCTGTGATAAGTGGGATCGATAGACCGGGCAGAGGATGCATAGAAAGGATTATTTATGAGTAAAGTACAGATCTATACGGACGGATCGGCCCGGGGGAATCCTGACGGGCCGGGAGGTTACGGCACAATTCTTCATTTTGTGGACCAGCGAGGGGTTCTTCACGAAAAAACCATGTCCGGCGGTTTTAAACGGACGACGAACAACCGCATGGAACTTTTGGCTGCCATTGTGGGCTTAGAGGCATTGAACCGCCCCTGCCAGGTAGAACTGTACTCCGACTCCAAGTATTTAATTGATGCCTTTAACCAGCACTGGATTGAAAAATGGGTTGCCAATAACTGGACCAGGGGAAAGAGCAATCCTGTAAAGAACATTGATCTGTGGAAACGCCTGCTCAAAGCTAAAGAATCACACCAGGTAACCTTTATCTGGGTGAAGGGACATGCCGGTCATCCTTTAAATGAACGCTGCGATAAACTGGCCACATCGGCGGCGGACGGAAAAAATCTGATGGATGATCCGGGGATTTCTTCCTCGGTTTAACCAGTGAAATCTCAGCAGGAATATTTTGGCGGCAGCCCGCCGACAGGAATATTTCTGCTGGAACATTTAAGGAAAGCTTACAAAATATTACGTCTTCCTTTTAGCTATTTCTTTTCTTTCCGGTTTATGTTATCTTTGAAGAAGAGAAAAGGAAATAAAGCATTACAGACGATTAAAGCAAAGGATGATGGAATGAAGGGCAGCTTAAAAATATGGATGGTGATTCTGGGCATTTTAGCGGCAGGGACGGGAATTACCTGTCTGACGAATACGTATGTGACCCGTCAGATAGCAAAGATGGCTGAAACGGAGCCGCACAGACAGGAATATATGCGGGTGCTGCCGGAAGAGGAATCCGCAGACAGAGGGCAGGGGATGGCAGAGGATGCGATGCCTGAGGCGATAGAAGAGGGGGCACCTGCCGGGGTTTTGCCGGAGGGCGAAGATTTTGCGTCTGCGGGAGAAGCACCAGAGGCTGCAAAAGTATTTGACAAAGAGCAGATAGGGGAAGATGCAGAAGATTTATCCGCGGCAGAAGATGCAGGAGATTTATCCGCGGCAGAAGATGCAGGAGATTTATCCGCAGCGGGGAATGCAGAAGAATTACCGCAGGCAGATAAAGCAGAGGCAGCGGATATCGGTCAGGCTCCATTGGCAGAACGTGCTGTGCGGAATTCCCCGGCGGATGAAGCGGTTTTGGAAATTGCAGAATATCCCACGGATTTACAGGAAGGCTTAAAGGAATACCGGGAACGGTTTCCGCAGATTGACCGGCAGATCGAGCAGATGCGCAAATCGGAAACGGAGAATAACGTGTATTCGGTAAAAACCGCCGCGCAGACCGAACAGCGGATCTGGGAGCGGGAGATGGAAGGGATTTATCGTCTGCTCTGCGATTCCTTAGATGCCATGGCCTGTGAGAAGCTGAAAAAAGAGCAGCAGGAATGGGTGCAGTTAAGGGACAGTCTGGCGGAGGAGGCAGCAAAGAAAAACAGCGGAGGTTCGCTGGAAAGCGTCGATTACATTGCCAGTATAGCTTCCTCTAACCGCGAGAGGGCTTATGCGCTTTTGGAGAAATACCAGGAATAATGAAGAAGAATCAAGATGATTTTTTTTGAAAAGACCGGTTTCTTTTTGCAGATTTTTTTGCAGGGGAGCCGGTTTTTTGTATATTTTATTTGCAATTTTACTTGAAAATATAATCCGCCTATGATACCATAAAACGAGGAAAGCTTTTATTGTACTTTTGCAATAAAGTGAAAAAACTGCCGAAAGATAAACGATGGGCAGCATTATATTCAGGAGGAGTTTTTTTATGGCAATAATCGTAAATTTTATTTATTATGCGATACGTGTAGCGTTTTTTGCAGCACTTGCTTTTGGGGGAATTGTCCTTGGAAAGAAGTACAGGGATAAAAAAGACTTACAGAAAAGCAAATAGTTGGAGGTAACTGAAGTTGGAAAATTATAAGGATTTTCTAAAGTACGAGGAAGCCATTGCCCGGTATCAGGGATGGAGGGAATCCGGGGAAGATAAGAATCGCCCGTTTGGGGTGAATGAGCTGCGGGAAGCGTTCCTGGCTTTTTTTGAGAGCAAGAACCATCTTCGCCTGAAGAGTTTTTCCCTTGTTCCGCATAATGACAACAGCCTGCTGCTGATTAATTCCGGTATGGCACCATTAAAGCCTTATTTTACCGGGCAGGAGATTCCGCCGAGAAAGCGGGTGACGACCTGTCAGAAGTGTATCCGCACCGGTGATATCGAAAATATCGGAAAGACTGACCGGCACGGAACCTTTTTTGAAATGCTGGGAAATTTTTCCTTCGGGGATTATTTTAAAACCGAGGCCATTCACTGGTCCTGGGAGTTTTTAACCGGCGTGGTAAAGCTTGACCCCCAGCGGCTGTATCCGTCCATTTACCAGGAGGACGACGAGGCCTTTGCTATCTGGAACGAGCAGGTGGGGATTCCGGCGGAGAGGATTTTCCGCTTTGGCAAGGAAGATAACTTCTGGGAGCACGGCTCCGGCCCCTGCGGTCCCTGTTCCGAGATTTACTACGACCGTGGCGAGAAGTACGGCTGTAATAAGCATGGGTGCACCGTGGGCTGCGCGTGCGACCGCTATATTGAAGTGTGGAATAATGTATTTACTCAGTTTGATAATGACGGCAAGGGCCATTACAGCGAACTGGAACAGAAAAATATCGATACCGGCATGGGTTTGGAGCGTCTGGCGGTGGTTATCCAGGATGTGGATTCCCTCTTTACGGTGGATACCAACCTGGCTCTTTTAGAGCGGGTTTGTGCGCTGGCGGGGAAGAAGTATAAGGAAAATCAAGAGGATGATATTTCACTGCGCATTGTCACGGATCATATTAAGTCCTGTACCTTTATGATCTCCGACGGGATTATGCCGTCGAACGGGGGCCGGGGCTATGTTCTTCGCCGCCTTCTGCGCCGTGCTGCCCGCCATGGAAGAAAGCTTGGCATCCAGGGACAGTTCCTTGCCGAGTTAAGCCGCACCGTCATTGAACTTTCCAGCGGCGGTTATCCTCAGTTAGAGGAAAAGAAGGCCATGATCTTTAAGGTGCTTACCGAGGAAGAGGACAAGTTTAACAAGACCATCGATTTGGGCCTGGAGATTTTAGCCGGGATGGAAAAGGAGATGGCAGGAGCCGGACAGACCGTGCTTTCCGGGGCGAATGCCTTTAAGCTTTACGATACCTACGGCTTCCCGATGGATCTGACAAAGGAAATCTTAGAGGAAAAGCATCTTTCCATCGACGAGGAGGGCTTTGCGGCGGCAATGAAGGAACAGAAGCAGCTTGCAAAGAGTATGCGAAAGACCACGAACTACATGGGCGCGGATGTGACGGTTTACCAGTCCATCGACGCTTCGATCACCTCGGAATTTATCGGCTATGACCGTCTGGAGGGCGAGGGAAAGGTTCTGGCTTTAACGACGGAGGATGAGATTGTCGAAGCCTTAACCGACGGGCAGCGGGGAACCGTGATTGCCGATAAGACAACCTTTTATGCAACCATGGGCGGTCAGCAGGGCGATAACGGCGAGATTGTGGGCGCAAACGGTGTGTTTAAGGTTGAGGAAACCATAAAGCTTCAGGGCGGAAAAATCGGCCATGTAGGCGTGATGGCAGAGGGTATGCTCCAGACCGGGGAAACGGTGACGACAAAGGTTGCCGAAACCTCCCGTATGGCAACCGCGAAAAACCACAGCGCCACCCACCTTCTGCACAAGGCGCTGCGCACGGTTTTGGGAAGCCATGTCGAGCAGGCAGGGTCTTTAGTTGCACCGGATCGTCTGCGTTTTGACTTTACGCATTTTTCGGCGATGAGCCCGGAGGAGATCCGTGCGGTTGAAGAGATTGTGAACCGGGAGATTGCCGCCTCTCTCCCTGTGGTTACGGAAGTGATGGGACTGGAAGAGGCGAAGAAAACCGGGGCGATGGCGCTCTTTGGCGAAAAGTACGGCGAGAGTGTCCGCGTGGTAAAGATGGGCGACTTTTCCATCGAACTCTGCGGCGGAACCCATGTGGCGAATACGAACGCTATCAGCTGTTTTAAGATTCTTTCCGAGGCAGGCATTGCTGCCGGCGTGCGCAGAATCGAGGCATTGACCGCGCAGGGGCTGATGCATTTTTATCAGGGCGAGGAAGAAGAACTGCACCAGGCGGCAAAGGCGGCAAAAACCACGCCTGCAGGCTTAAAGGCAAGGATTGAGGCCATGCAGGAGGAGATTAAGGCGCTCCAGGCAGAGAATGAAAAACTTAAAGATAAGCTTGCCAAGGATTCCTTAGGCGATGTGATGAACCAGGTAAAAGAAGTGGGCGGCATAAAGCTTTTGGCGGCGAAGGTGGACGGGGCGGATATGAACGGCCTTCGTAACCTCGGTGACCAGTTAAAGGAAAAGCTGGGCGACGGCGTGATTTTATTAGCATCGGTTGCAGGCGGCAAGGTCAATCTGATGGCGACGGCAACCCAGGGCGCTATGGATAAGGGCGCTCACGCAGGAAACCTGATTAAGGGCGTGGCCGGTCTGGTTGGCGGCGGCGGCGGCGGACGCCCGAATATGGCGCAGGCCGGCGGCAAAAACCCGGAGGGCATTGAAGCGGCGCTTGCGGAGGCTGCGCGGGTATTGGAAGGGCAGTTAAAGTAAATAACAGGATAAAAAAGGAAAACGTCGGGCTAAGAATGACCGGAGAATCATCCGGAAAGGATAAAATGCATTAAAATTGCAGAAAAATTAAATTTCGGTTAAATTTTTCTTGACGTATACTGAATTTATGTTATAATTACAGCAGTGCTAAAAATACCCAAACAGTTGTATTTGATAGTTTTTTCGCACAGATACCACAACTGGAGGGAGGGTAGGTGTGAGCTATGTCAAACGTAATTGTTAAAGATAACGAGAGCCTGGACAGCGCTTTACGCAGATTCAAAAGAAACTGTGCAAAAGCCGGTATTCAGCAGGAAATTCGTAAAAGAGAACATTATGAAAAGCCCAGCGTAAGACGTAAGAAAAAGTCTGAAGCTGCAAGAAAGCGTAAGTATAACTAATGCTTATGGTTTGGCCCTGATTCCGTGCGAGTCAGGGCTTTTTTCAGTTGAACCGAATGCCGGGCGCATCTGGAATACCTGAACGGATGGTGCTTATCCGGCGGACTTTTCAAATAAGGGAGTATCTTGCCGGTCTAATGGACAGAATCTTTGCATAGCATGAAGTAAGGCCAGTGTACGGGAGCAGCGGATGAGGAAAGCAGGGGAAGCCAAGGAGCGGGTCATTGCCGCAATGAATCTGCCCAAGGACGTTTATCTGGGGGAACTTCTGGTTTCTCTGGTGGGAAGAAGAGCCGTGTATGTGGAGAATTACCGTTCCATCCTTCTGTACACGGATACCCAGTTAAAGCTTCAGGGAAAGAACTGCAAGCTGAAAATCTGCGGGAAGAATCTGATGATTGAGTATTATACAGGCGATGAGATGAAGGTGACGGGGAAGATTGAAGAACTGCTTCTGGAAGGGTGAAATAGATGGGATCAGGATTGCCGGAATGGGTTTCGCGCCGGGTAAAGGGGATTTTGCGGATTAAGCTTACCGGATATTCGCCGGAGCGCTTTTTAAATCTCTGCAATACAAAGGGGATTTGTCTGTGGGATTTGGTTTATAAAGACGACGGCTATATGTTCTGGATGACACTTGGCGGTTTTTTGCGGGTAAGGCCCCTGGTGAAAAAATCACAGGTTCGCCTGCGGGTGATTGAGCGTGTGGGTCTTCCTTTTTTTTTAAGGAGGAACAAAAAGCGGGTTGGATTTGCGGTCGGAGCCTGTGTGTGCGGCGTTTCCCTTTACATGCTTTCCCTGTTTATCTGGGACATCCAAATCGAAGGAAACCACAGATATACCGATGAGATGATTGTGAACTACCTTCAGTCCTCGCAGATTACCTGGGGGATGCGAAAATCGCAGGTGGACTGCGAGAAGCTTGAAATGGCGCTTCGGGATGATTTCCCGGAAGTTACCTGGGCTGCGGCCAGGGTTTCCGGAACCCGGCTGCTTATCGCCGTTAAGGAAAATGAAGTTCTTTCCTCCATTCCCGAAAAGGATGAAACACCCTGCAACCTTGTTGCTTCCCGCCCGGGAGTGATTGCCGAAATTACCGTGCGCCGGGGCAAGGCCCAGGTAAAGGCGGGCGATCTGGTGGAAGAGGGGCAGGTTCTGGTCAGCGGGGTAATCCCCATCACCGATGACAGCGAAACCGTGAAAAACATCCGCTACGTCCATGCCGATGCCGATGTTACCGCCTTCACCCAGTACCCGTTTTCGGAGAGTTTTTCCCGGATGTACAGGGCGCAGGCAGAAACAGGAAGGAAAAAACCGGGGCTATTTTTGCAGGCCGGGCGATGGTCGGGTGCATTTCTTTTTCCGGCAAAGGAGGATGAACACTGGGTCTATATGACCGAGAGAAACCAGATAAAGCTGTTTTCCAATTTTTACCTTCCGCTGTACTGGGGAAAGATCCAGGGCAGGGAGGTAGAGTATTATGACGCATTTTACAGCAAAAAAGAACTGGAATGTGTCGCCGAAGGAATTTATCAGAATTTTGTAAAAAATTTAAGTGAAAAAGGGGTACAAATAATTCAAAATAATGTTAAAATACTAGAAGGTGAATCTGTCTGTAAAATGGAGGGTACAATTTCGGCAAAGGAGTCCATCGGGCAGGTTCAGCAGATTACCGATCTGGAGGAGAATAAAGAGGAAGAATGAGCATCGTGGAAAACATAATTGATATTCCCATGGAACATGAAAAGAATGTGTTTGGACAGTTCGACGCCTATCTGAAGAAGATTGAACGAACGCTTCAGGTGACGATGGTGAACCGGGACGGAGCCTTAAAGATTATCGGGTCGGAACCGATGGTTGTGCGGGCAAGGAGCGTGTTTGGAAACCTGATTGAACTTTCCCGCCGGGGCAATGAGATTACCGAGCAAAATGTGGATTACGCCCTTTCTTTAGCCTTTACCGAGAACGATCATCAAATTCTGGAAATCGATAAGGACATTATCTGCCGAACCGTTTCCGGAAAGCCGGTAAAGCCAAAAACCATGGGGCAGAAGCAGTATGTGGACGCTATACGAAAGAAGATGATTGTTTTTGGCATCGGGCCCGCGGGAACAGGAAAAACCTATCTTGCCATGGCTATGGCGATTCAAGCATTTAAAAGCGGTGAGGTGGGTCGGATCATCCTTACCCGTCCGGCGATTGAGGCGGGAGAGAAACTGGGCTTTTTGCCGGGAGATCTGCAGAGTAAGATTGACCCGTATCTTCGCCCTCTCTACGACGCCCTGTATCAGATTATGGGCGCGGAGAGTTATCTGCACAACGCGGAAAAAGGGCTGATTGAGGTTGCGCCTCTGGCCTATATGCGCGGAAGAACCTTAGATAACGCCTATATTATCCTGGATGAGGCACAGAACACCACGCCGGCACAGATGAAGATGTTTTTAACAAGGATTGGCTTTGGGTCGAAGGTGATTATTACCGGTGACCAGACCCAAAAGGACCTTCCCTCCGGTGCCGTCAGCGGCCTGGATACGGCGCTTAAGGTTTTAAAGAGAATTGACGATATCGGCTTCTGCCATTTAAGCAGCAGCGACGTGGTCCGCCATCCCCTGGTGCAGAAAATCGTACAGGCTTATGAGGACTATGAAACAAAAGGAAAGGAACGACGCAGAAGATGACCATAGCAATTGATCACGAAGCAGAAGAAAAACTGAATCTCTCCGAGGAAGAGATTATCCGGGATGTGGTTCTGGCCGTTTTGGATTACGAAGGCTGTCCGTATGCGGCGGAGGTTAATGTTGTGGTGACAGATAACCATGAAATCCAAAAGATGAACCGCGAGTACCGGGGAATTGACGCTCCAACCGATGTTCTGTCTTTTCCCATGCTGGAGTTTACTGTGCCTTCTGATTTTTCCCATGTGGAAGAGGCTTTTGAGGACTGCTTTAACCCGGAGAGCGGGGAACTGATGCTGGGGGATATCATCCTTTCCGTGGATAAGATCCGCGAGCAGGCCGAAAGCTACGGACATTCCCAGACCAGGGAACTTGCCTTTTTAGTCGCCCACAGTATGCTCCATCTGTGCGGCTACGACCATGAAGAAGAATGCGAACGGGAAGAAATGGAAAGAAAACAGAGAGAAATTCTGGAATTAAGGGGGTACAAGAGATGAGAAAGAAATCCGTGACAATGCTTTGCATCCTGCTGGCTGCTGCCGGTTTGTGGGGCTGTACGGGGCGCTATAAAGAGGCAGCAGTTGTCCAGACAACAGAGATGACACAGGAAAGCTCAGAAATCGCCATTGTCCAGCGGGAAACGGAAGCGGAAACCGAAACAGAAACCGAAGCCGAGGTTCATGAGAATGAAGGAATTCTTGACCTGTCGGATCGGACGCCCGTGGACGGAAAGGTGCGCAGTTATCTGACCGGAGAGTGGGTGGATGCTGCGATAGGAAACCGCAGACCCGTGGCAACCATGATGAGCAATGACAAGGAATCCCTGCCTCAGTACGGTATTAACCGGGCAGGTGTGGTGTATGAGGCAAGTGTAGAAGGGGTAATGAACCGCTACATGTCCATTATCGAGGACTATGACGATTTGGAGCGCATAGGCTCCACGCGAAGCTGCCGGACGTATTATACTTATTTTGCCCGTGAATTTGACGCCATCTATTCTCACTTTGGGCAGAGCACCTTTGCCGTTCCGTTTTTAAAGAACGTGGACAATATCAACGGGATTGAAGGCATTGGTTCTGTGGCCTTCTACCGCTCCAGTGATAAAAAGGCACCGCATAATGCCTACACCAGCGGAGAACGGCTGAAAAAAGCCATTGAACAACTGGGCTATTCGACGGAATACAATGAGGATTACCACGGCCACTACCGTTTTGCCGAGGAAGAATACTCCTTAGAAGAACTGGGCGAGGAAGCTCATCCCTTTGATGCTGTCCGTGTAGAGCCGGGTTATCCGTATAATAAACCGTATTTTGTATACAATAAAGAAGACGGATTCTATCACCGTATGCAGTACGGCGACGTTCATATGGGGAATGAAGGGCCGATTGTGGTCAAGAATCTGATTATTCAGTACTGCCAGACCGGTCACTATGCGACGACCCAGTATCTGGATATCTATGTCAAAAGTTCTCACCAGAACGGCTATTTCTTTACCAACGGAAAAGGGATTCCCATCAGTTGGGAAAAGGATGGAGAATTCGGCGTTACCCATTACTATGGGATGGACGGAAAAGAAATTATTTTAAACCAGGGAAAAACCTGGGTTTGCATAGTCAATGCCGATGATAAGGATGAAATAGGAATTTATGGAGAATAAAAAATATTCCCAAAACAAAAGCCGGGAAAGGGCAAAAAGCCCTGCCCGGTCTGGCACAGCACCGGCGCGGCCCAAAAAGAGCGGCGGAAACTTTGTGATTCAGGGAAGTATTTTGGCGGCGGCAGGAATTGTCGTCCGCCTGATTGGCTTGATTTACCGTATACCCCTGATTGCCATTATCGGTGATGAGGGAAACGGCTATTATACTTCGGCCTTCAGCATTTATTCGATTCTGCTGATTGTATCTTCCTACAGCCTTCCCACGGCGGTTTCCAAGCTGGTTTCCGCACGGATTGCCCGGGGACAGTACTGCAATTCCCGAAGGATTTTAAAGGCATCGATGATCTATGCCGCCGGGGTAGGAGGGATTGCCGCCGGGGCTTTGTGGATGGGAGCAGACTTCTTTGCCGGAGCCATGAAGATGCCCTATTCAAGCTTTGCCCTGCGCACGTTAGCACCCACCGTCTGGGTGATGGCGTTTTTAGGTGTTCTGCGGGGATATTTTCAGGGAACCGGGACGATGGTTCCCACGGCAATATCCCAGATACTAGAGCAGATTGTCAATGCGGCCGTCAGCATCGGCGCGGCATGGATTCTTTTCCGGGAGGGGCATAAGGCGGATTTGGTTTTTGGAAATGATTCCCTGGCCTACTCTTACGGTGCCGGAGGGGGAACGATAGGAACCGGGGCCGGAGCCTTGATTGCCCTGGTTTTCTGCAGCGTATTAATGACATCTTTTCGGAAAATCCTGCGCAGGCAGTGCCGCCGGGATAAGACGGGACCGACCGAGAGTTACGGGCAGATCGGCTGGCTTTTAAGCGTAACGATTTTTCCCATTGTTCTAAGCAGTACGGTCTATAACATCAGTTCCGTGCTGGATAACTTTTTTTTTGGACAGGGAATGGACAAGCTGGGCAAGGGAAATCTGATTGCTGCCCAGTGGGGAATTTTCGGTAAATACCACACGTTGTTTATGATTCCCGTAGCCATTGCCAATGCCCTGTCGTCTTCGCTGATTCCCTCCCTGTCCCGGGCTGTGGCATCCAGGGACAAAGGCCAGGTGTTAAATAAAGTGAGCACGGCCATCCGCTTTTCTATGTTGATTGCTATTCCCTCTACGGTGGGGCTGATGGTGCTTTCCGCGCCGATCAATAACCTGCTCTTTCACAGTGCAAATGCAGAACTTTTAATTCAGATAACGGTTTACGGGGCATCCGCCGTCGTCTTTTACTCTTTATCCACGGTGACGAATGCCATCCTGCAGGGAATCAACCATATGAAAACTCCGCTGAAAAATTCTGCCATTGCCCTGGGGCTTCACATTGTGCTGCTGCTGGCGATGATGTACGGGCTGAAATCGGGGATCTATGCCGTGGTGCTGTCCAATATTTTCTTTGCCGTTGTGGTCTGCGTGCTGAATGCCCGCGCAATCCGCCGGTACTTAAATTACCGCCAGGAATACAGAAAAACCTTTCTCCTGCCCGGTCTTTCCTCCCTGCTTATGGGCATGGCGGCCGCAGGTGTATCGAAGGGACTGGAGTCCGTTCTTCCCGGAGGCCGGCTGTGGCTGGCCGTGCAGGTGATTTGCGCAGTAGGTGCGGCGGTGGCTGTTTACGGTGTGTGCCTGTTAAAATTCGGGGCTGTGGATGAAGATGAACTCTATGCCATGCCCAAGGGAAGAAAGCTGACGAGGATAGCCAAGCGCCTGCGTTTATTGTAAATGGATGATTATTGTTTACGCAGGTTGACCCTGGTTTCATATTTATGTTTAAGATGGAAAGAAAAAGCAGATACTGTACTTTATAAGGAGGAATTATCCATGAAAAAGTATCGTTACTGCTTTTTTTTATGTTTGGTTTTCGGGGTTATCGCCCTGGGAGCGGCTGTCTGGTGGTTTTCTGCCAGGAAAGATAAAGCCATACCGGATAACAAAGAAAGTGAAACCTGGATGACGGAGAGTGAAACCGTCGCCGAAGATCGGATTGTGATGAATCAGGAAAAGGTTCGTCCATTACCGGAGAAAACACAGCCCGCCCCATCGTCAAAGGAAGAACAAAAAGAAGAAAAGAAGGAATATCTTCTGGTTTCCGAGGACGGATTTTTGCTGGTATTTGGCAATAATGCAAGGGAAATCTGTCTTTATACGCACATCCCAATCAGCGATTTCCCGGAAGAAGAACAGGAAAAACTGCGGCAGGGAATCTGGTTTTCGCAGATGGAAGAAATTTACAATTATTTAGAATCTTATACCAGCTAGAAGGGATGATGATTTACGCTTCACAGGGCTGTGCGGGAAGATTAGAAAGCGATATTGCATAATTTACTGGTCATTTTGGAGGAATTCGTGTATAATGGGGGCTAAAGTGCTGAGAAATGAAGTTACAGTGATAAGCAAAGAGTAACGAAAGCAGAGAAAAAACAGGATGGAACAAAAAGGATGAAGAAGCAGGTGTTAATTATCGGCGGCGGGGCCGCCGGTCTTACGGCAGCGATCTGGGCCGCACGATCGGGGGCGGCAGTGACCGTACTGGAGCACATGGATCGGGTGGGAAAAAAGATTCTCTCTACAGGAAACGGAAGATGCAACTTAACCAATGCAAAAATGGATAAAAGCTGTTATTACTGTACGGAGCCGGACTTTCCCATGGAAGCAATCCGCCAGTTTGGGTGGAAGGAAACACTGCGCTGGTTTTCTTCGATGGGGGTTTTGTGCAAGAGCCGGATGGAAACCTATTACTATCCTGTATCGGATCAGGCTTCGTCGGTGCTGGATGCCCTGCGTCTGGAAATCGAAAGGCTTGGGATAAGGGTGGTAACGGGCTGTGTTCCCCAGAAGCTTTCCTGGGAGAAAAAGAAGGGGAAAACCAGGTTTTTTGTTCAGAGCAGTAAGGGAAATTTTTCCGGTGATGCCCTGATTTTAGCCTGCGGTTCCAAAGCTGCACCCAACACCGGATCGGATGGGAGCGGTTATGTTCTTGCAGAAAGCCTGGGACATTCGATCATTAAGCCGCTGCCTGCCTTAGTTCAGCTTCGGTGCCAGGGAAAGCACTATGCGCAGATGGCGGGGATACGGACAGAGGCAAGGCTGACGCTTCTGGCCGCGGGGAAGAAGGAAAGGGTGGAAGAAGGGGAACTTCAGATCACCGATTACGGGATTTCCGGAATTCCTGTATTTCAGTTCAGCCGTTTTGCCGCCCGGGCATTGGCGGAAAAGAAAAAAGTGCAGGTGCTTATCGATTTTCTTCCCTTTATGGGGGAGGAGGAGAGCCGGGTATTTTTAAAAGAAAGATTTGCTGTCTTTGGCCAGAGGAAGGGGGAAGACTTCCTTAATGGTGTGGTGCATAAAAAATTGGCCCATGTATTACTGAAGACGGCAGGGATTCCTCTGGGTGAGCCGGTGGGAGAAACATCAAAAAAGCAGAGAAATATGCTGTTTTATGCCTTAAAGGAATATGATGCCCTGGTCAGTTCCGTGAACCCTTTTGCCAATGCACAGGTCTGCAGCGGCGGAGTGGATACCGCACAGGTAGATGCCCATACCATGGAGTCAAAGCTGGTTGATGATCTGTATTTTGCCGGGGAAATCCTTGACGTGGACGGCCGCTGCGGGGGCTATAACCTGCAGTGGGCCTGGAGCACGGGGAAAATTGCCGGGGTGCAGGCAGCGCAGTGGTGACGGTAAGTGCAGGGATTGACGTTGCTGTGAACATATGAACAGTAACGGATTGACGGATAAAGAACGAAGAAGGGAAAGAGGGAAAGAAAAATAATGCTACGGATTACGCAGGTGAAAATGCCCATTACCCACACCGAAGAAGATTTGCGGATACGGGCGGCGAAGCTTCTGCGGGTTTCGGATAATCAGATAAAGAAGCTGGTCATTGTGCGCCAGTCCATTGACGCGAGAAAAAGGGATGAGATTTCTTTTTCCTATGTGCTGGATGCGGAGGTTGAGCAGGAAGAAAAGATTGTCCGGCGGTGTAAAAATGATAAGGTTTCCTTAAGCAAAGAGATTTCTTATCGGTTTCCTGCATCAGGAAGTATGCGGTTAAACCATCGTCCGGTGATTGTGGGCAGCGGGCCGGCGGGGCTGTTCTGCGGGCTGATGCTGGCAAGGCATGGGTATAAGCCCCTGATCTTCGAACGGGGCGGGCCGGTGCAGGAACGCAAAGAAAAAGTGGAAGCGTTTTGGAAAGACGGAACGTTGGATGTAAATTGTAATGTTCAGTTTGGCGAAGGCGGGGCAGGAACCTTTTCGGACGGGAAGTTAAATACCCTGGTAAAAGACCCGAACGGAAGAAACCGGCTGGTGCTTTCTTTATTTGCCGAATTTGGCGCAGACCCCTCCATTACCTGGGTACATAAGCCGCATATCGGGACGGATGTGCTGATGGGGATTGTAAAAGGGATGCGGGAGGAGATTATCCGGCTTGGCGGGGAAGTGCGGTTTTACAGTCAGGTGACGGATATTTTATTTGAAGCGGCAGAGGGGATGTCCGGGGAGGTTCAGAAACCATGCCAGCGGAAAATCTGCGGCGTGGTGGTCAATGGGAAAGAGGAGATTCCGACAGATGTTTTGGTAATGGCAATAGGGCACAGCGCCAGGGATACGTTCTTTATGCTGAATGCACATGAGATTCCCATGGAAGCCAAGGCGTTTGCCGTGGGGCTTCGGATTCAGCACCCGCAGGAGATGATTGACGCTTCGCAGTATGGCCAGGAAGCGGCGAAAATTTTGGGTGCCGCCAGCTATAAGCTTACACACACCTGTGCCAACGGCCGCGGCGTGTACTCGTTTTGCATGTGCCCCGGAGGCTTTGTGGTCAATGCTTCTTCCGAGGAAGGGCGGCTGGCAGTGAACGGGATGAGTTATCACGCACGGGACGGGGAAAATGCAAACAGCGCCTTGATTGTTACCGTTACACCGGAGGATTTTTTGAAGTTTGTGAAGTTTGGTGAGAAGATAGAGGAAATAGAGAAAATAGAGGGGATAGAAGAAAAGGGGATAGAGGAGATAAAGGGGAAAGAAGAAACAAAGAGGATAGAGGAGATAAAGGAGATAGAGAAGGAGGAAAGTACGGATGTTCTGGCGGGAATTGCTTTTCAGCGTGTACTGGAGGAACGAGCCTTCCGGGCAGGAAAAGGAAAGGTTCCGGTGCAGCTTTACGGGGATTTTAAGGAAAATCGATGTTCAGTGAAGTTTGGAGCAGTAAAACCGCAGATCAAGGGCGAGATGACATTTGCCAATTTACAGGAAGTACTGCCGGTGCCGCTTGTGGATGCGCTGATTGAGGGGATAGAGCGGTTTGGCAGAGTGATTCCCGGCTTTCATCGGGAGGATGCCCTGTTAGCCGGGGTAGAGAGCAGAACATCATCTCCGGTTCGGATTCTTCGGGATAAGCAGCTGGAAAGTTCGGTTTTAGGGCTGTTTCCCTGCGGGGAGGGTGCAGGTTATGCCGGAGGGATTACTTCGGCGGCGATGGACGGAATAAAGGTTGCAGAAGAGATTGCCCGGCGTTTTGGGCCTGGGAGTGAAGGGGAATAGATGTAAATTTGAGGAAAATTGGAGAATAGATGTAGACGTAAATTTGAGGAAAAAATTTAGAAAAAAGGAAAATAGGGAAGCAGAAAAATAGAAAAACTTAAGAAAAACAGAAACAGGGAAAGGGCTGAATGGAAATGTTGAAGAGGGACAGGGATAAATTAAAAGAAAAGAAGCGGATTGTGATTAAGATTGGCTCGTCTTCGCTGACGCATAAGGAAACGGGGGATATGAATTTTGCGAAGATGGAAAAGCTGGTTCGCGTAATCAGCGATCTGCGGGGACAGGGGAAGGAAGTGGTTCTGGTTTCTTCGGGGGCGATTGCCGCAGGAAGGCATGTTCTGGGAAATCGGAAAAGGCCGGATACGCTGGCGCAGAAGCAGGCATTTGCTGCGGTCGGTCAGGCAAGGCTGATGATGATCTATCAAAGGCTTTTTGCAGAATATAACCAGACGGCGGCGCAGGTGCTTTTGACGAAGCATACCATGATTAACGACGCTTCACGGTTTAACGCACAGAACACCTTTGAAGAATTGCTGAAACTGGGGACGGTTCCCATTGTCAATGAGAATGATACGGTTTCAACGGCAGAAATTCCCTATGTGGATACCTTTGGGGACAATGACCAGCTTTCCGCGGTGGTGGCAGCGTTGATTGAGGCGGATTTACTGATTCTTTTGTCGGATATTGACGGGCTGTATTCGGATGATCCGCGGAGGAATCCCGAAGCGCGGTTTATCGATATCGTCTATGAGATTGACGCAAAGCTTCTGGCGATGGGGAAGGATACTTCAAGCAGCGATGTGGGAACGGGAGGAATGTCCTCCAAGCTTACGGCGGCCCGCATTGCCACGGACAGCGGAACAGATATGGTTATTGCCAACGGGGAAGAGGTTTCGGTGATCCAGGAAATTATCGACGGGAAGGATAAGGGAACGCTGTTTATGGCGCATACAAATCTGGACTTTGATTTGATGCATTATTTGTCGAATGAGTATTGATGTTCAGTAGGAAAGCCGGGAAAACGATAAAAAAGAATGGATGCTGCCCAATTGGCGGCAAACGTTAAAAGCAAAGAAGGTGAATGAAATGAATATGACAGAAAAAATTGATCGGATCAATGCGCTTTATCATAAATCGCAGGCGGTTGGACTGACCGAGGAGGAGAAAGAGGAGCAAAAGCAGCTTCGCCAGGACTATATTCAGGCAATCCGGGCCAGCTTGCGGGGGAATTTAGACAGTATTTCCGTGCAGGAAAAAGATGGAAGTATTACAAATTTAGGGGAAAAGTATGGAAATAAGCAGAGAAGTGAAAAAGGAACTGCGGGGAAGGATTCGTGAATGCAGGAAAAAGGTGAGCAGAGAAGAAAAGGAAAACTGGGATGCGTTGTTATGTGAGCAGTTTATAACTTTGCTGGAAGAAGCATCTTTTCCGGTTTCCTCCGTTTATCTTTATCTGGATTTTCGCGGTGAGGCGGGAACAAGGCGGATTTTGGAAGCGCTCTGGGCGAAAAATATTCCTGCGGCCCTGCCACGGGTAGAGGGAGAGGAGATTTTCTTTTATGAAGTGCGGGGATGGGCGGATGTTTGTCCCGGGTACATGGGGATTGAAGAACCTTCTGCCGGGTGTCGTCCGGTAAATGATAAGTCTGCCCTGGTGCTTGTCCCCGGAGTGGCTTTTGACCGGGAGGGCAGGCGGCTGGGATATGGGGGCGGTTATTATGACCGTTTTTTTGTCCGAGAACCGGGGCATCCGCGCTGGGGCCTTGCCTATGCGTTTCAGATGGTGGAAAAGCTTCCCAAAGAGGAATGGGATCAGAAGGTTGAACGGGTGATTTTGCCGGGGAAGGTGATAGAGGTATAGCGCAGGCGCAGAAGAGAGTAAAAT
>VSOC01000149.1 GCA_009774615.1 Lachnospiraceae bacterium | reverse complement strand
CCTGCATCCAGGTTCTTATCTGTGTCATAAAAATACCATGAATTTCCCGATTAGGTATGACTAGCTGAACCCGTTCTCCTTCTGCTTCTCCTCGCTGTGTCAGATAACCTGTAGTAAAGAGAATACTCCATAGATTCTCAACATTATCATACAATTCTTTATAGGTCAATTCTTCACTTACTGCCTTCCCTATAGATTCACCCGCAATCAAACATTCAATCTCATTTCTGGTACTGGATGATGCCCGCTCAAGAAGTTTTCTAATGACTTCATTGCTGCTGGTGTTTGTCCAAAAATCCTGCGGCGGAAGGGTTCTTTTTGCCAGAAGCTTGCTGACATAATTAATCACATCCCATGGGCAATACACATCAACATCTCCAAAATGATAACCGTCATACCATGCTTTAATGACGTCATATTTATCTTCAAGCCCATACACACTCAGCATCCTTCTGACTTCATCATCGGTAAAGCCAAACCAGGAATCACATTCCGAATCAGTAATCGAGAAAACTTTAAGATTATTTAATCCAGTAAAAATACTCTCCTTCGATACCCGAAGGCATCCCGTCAGCACGGCAAAATATAAGCTGTCATTAGTTTTTAATGCCTGCTCAAACACTCCCCGAATTAAAAGCACCATCAAATCATAATAACCCTGCTCATCTGCTTTTGCTAAAGGAACATCATACTCGTCAATCAAAATAATCACTTTCTTCCCATAGTGCTTTTCCAACAGTACAGACAAAGTCTTCAAGCTACCCATTAGCACAGTTTCCGACATAGAAAAAACTCCCTGTCCCGTTTTATCCACCGTAATCAGCTGTCTGTACATCTCCTTTTCTTCGCTGGTAAGCTTATCACTTGACAGCAATTCATAAAACCGCATAGCTTCATTGCCAATAACCGCCCCCATCAGCGAGCGGGCCGTTTGATAATCTGCCCCATTTACGCTTTTCAGGCTGATATTCACAACCGGAAATTTGCCCATATACCGTTCACATAATGCTGTTTCCTCTGCAATAGCCAATCCGTCAAAAATAGTCTTATCTCCAGCCATTTGAAAAAAGCATTTAAGCATCCCCATGGTAAGTGATTTTCCAAAACGGCGGGGGCGGGTAAACAGATTCACTTTTCCCCGCCGATAAAGCAGTTCTTTGATCATTCCTGTTTTATCTACATAATAAAATCCCTCAGTGCGAATCTCCTCAAAATTTTCAATTCCAATTGGGAGCATTTTCTGTTCCATGGCATCCATTTAATCTAACCCCCTTTCCCTTGACACAATACCTGGCGAATCTCCTGCCCGCAGACATCCTGTCCTCTTATTTATACGCACGAACCTATCTTCATTATATCGTATCCGAAAGATAATTCAATCTTAATTTAACTCAATTTTCACTCTGTCCACATCATACACCCAAATCATCTTCACCCACTTCTCAATCATCGCTCTGTCCAGTTCCTGAATTTCCAGCCTTTTTGACCTTTCCAGGCAAATACTTCCATTCTCTTCCCACTGCCCTGCCAAACATCCATGATTTTCTAAAACACCGCAAACATCTTTTTCCATTTTATTGATGTTCTCCCACTCCTGCTCATACTGTTCAATTGCCCTCTGCAAAGCGGCCTTTCTTTCCAAAAAATCCTCCCTACTTATTTTCCCATGTTTAAATGCACAATAATCCTGCGCTTTTTCCTCTTTTTTCTTTGCTATCTCATACTCTAATTTTTCCAGATACACCCCTATTATCTGTTTCTCATCGTTTTTATCCTCTGTTTTACTCTCCTTCCTTCTGTCCCTTTTTATCCCTTCTTTTTGCTTCTCTGACCATCCCATCTGAAGGTTAATTAACGTTAAAAGCAAATGCAGCACTTCTTTTTCTTTTACATACCCACGAAAACACGCACTTTTCGGTTGAAGGTGCGGCTGCTTGCAGAAAAAGGAATTTCCGCTTTCCCCTTCAGAAAACTTAATATATAAAAATCGCCCGCAGCATCCACATCGAATCTTCCGGTAGAGCAGATGATGTTCTTTTCTGTAACTTCCCCGTTTTCGTATCGGCCTTGTCTGCTGTACCCGTTCAAAATTCTCCCTGGAAATAATCACGGGTATACGGTTTTCTCTGCGAACCCATAAATGCTCTGCTTTTTCCGCCACCTTTCCGCTCCCCAGGCCCAGCCCCTGATACCGTCCAACAATCAATGTTCCTGTATAGCGCTCATCCCTGAGAATTTTCAGAACCTTTGAGGAATCCCAAATGGATACCTCCCCATCCTGCAGGCCATAGCCAAAACCTCCATTTTTCCGCTTCGTCATCGCAGGGGCAAGGCATCCTTTTTCATTTAACGCCCGTGCAATTTCAATATTTTTCTTTCCCTCCAAAGCCATTCTAAAAATAGCCCTCACCACTTCTGCTGCTTCTTCATCCACAAAATAGGGTGTTTCATCCTGCCTGCATCTTTCTGCTCCTTCCTTCCGATATCCAAAGGGATAAGAACCGCTGCACAACTTCCCTTCTTTCATTAACTGCCCCTTCGCGGCCTTAACCTTCATGGAAATATCCCGGCTGTACAGTTCATTTAAAATCCCCTTAAAGGGCACCTCCAGGCCGCTGTCCTCACGAAAAACCGCGCTGTCATAGCCGTCATTGACAGAAACAAAACGAACACCCATAAATGGGAAAATCTGCTCCGCATAATTGCCCAGTTCAATGTAATCTCTGGTAAAACGCGAAAAATCCTTTACTACCAGACAGGCGACCTTATCTGCTCTTAATAACGTAAAAAAACGTTTTATTCCAGGCCGGTTGAAATTCGTCCCGGTATAACCATCATCCACCAGTTCCAGGCCGGGCATTTCCCATAAATCCCCCCTTTCCGTCACATAATCTTCAACCAGCCTTCTTTGATTTACAATACTATTGCTCTCCTCTGACCCCGGATCTTCCAAAGAAAGACGATAGTATTTTACCAGCAGCCGACTTTCCCTCTTCATCCCCATTCCTCCATTGCAGCAAAGCGAAAACAAACTTTGATTCTGCTTTTTTCAAACACTTCAATCCGCTCAACTAAGGCATTTATCCATGCTTTTGGCAAATGCTCCGCCTCCTCATCATTCAGAAAAATTTCCAGATTATTGTCTTGATCGGACTTAACGGTTCCATAGTTTTGTCCTATCGTAACCCATTTTTCCTTTTCTTTTTCCCAAGAGGAAATCTCCTGTTCACAACATAATTTCCGATAAAAATACTCTTTCCGGTCAATCCTTCCTTCTTTCCATTCCTGATAAAATAAAGCTTTTTTTCTCAACAGCTCCTTTTGTTTTTCCTCATTTTCTTTCCATTTCTGTGCAAATTCTTCTGATTTCTCTTTAAATCCCGGCGACAGCACTTTTTCCTGCCTGACTTTTCTTTCCCATAAAGGAGCCTCACAAAACACCTTCATCTGCTGTCTGACCAGACATTCCAAACGCTCATACAGTTCCCGTTCCGGTAAATACTTGCGGCTGCAGGTACTGGTTTTTTCATAAATTTCGCAGATATAACGCCAGCGATCCTTACAGCCCTTTACCTGCTTTCTAACCATCGCCTTTCCGCAATCACCGCAATATATTTTTCCTTTCAGCATACCCTTATCCTGTGCCTCATCTGCCTGTACCAAGGATTTTTTTATCACTTTCTGATATCGTTCATGCCTCTCCCGGCGAATTTTCTGCACGTGCTCAAACTGTTCTTTCGGGATAATGGCTTCATGCGTTCCGCAGACAATATCCCAGCTTTCCTGGGATAGCATCTCCTTCTTTCCTCTTATTTGCCTGCTTGCCTGTTTTCCCTGAACCATATCACCGATGTAGATCCGGCTGTTTAAAATTCCGGCTACTGTCTGCGGATACCATCGGGAGGAAGCGGCATATTTTTCATGCTTTAAAATGCCTTTTTCATATTTATATCTGGCCGGGCATAAAATTTCCTGCTGATTCAAATACTTTGCTATCACAGAATCGCTGTATCCCTGTTCACCCAATGCAAAAATCATTTTCACATAAACCGCCGCTTCCGGATCAATCTTTATCTTATGTTTATCCTCCGTTTTTTCATAGCCGTACATTGCATAAGCTCCGATAAAACATCCTTTTTTTCTCAATATCTTTTTTGCCGAGCGTTCCTTTTTTGAAATATCCACGGCATAATTTTCGTTCATCAGGTTTTTTAGCGGAATCAAATAAGACAACTGCGTTGAAGTCGCAGTCAATGTATCAAAGCCATCCGTAACGGCAATAAAACGAACATGAAGAAAGGGAAAAATATATTCGATATAATGTCCCGCCTCCAGATAATTTCTCCCAAAACGTGACAGATCCTTTACGATAATACAATTAATTTCCCCACATTTTACTGCCTCCATCATCTGTTCAAAACCGCTTCTCTGGAAATTTGTCCCTGTTTTTCCATCATCGATAAATACAGAAACCAACTGAAATTCCGGTCTGCTATTAATAAAATCCAACAGTAAAAGCTTCTGATTTTCAATCGAACTGCTGACTTTCTCCCAAGGCCCTGTTCTTCCATCCTTATCCGACAGACGAAGATAAAAACCAGTCCGATACAGCAGGCCATCTGCTTTTTGTTCTTCCTCCGCCATCTTCTTATTTCTGCTCATTCTTGCCATTATTTTTCTCCTTTTCCTGTCCTTTCACCGTGAATTTTCCCGACCCTATGGTATAGTTTTACGGTCTTTAAGGCCATATCATAATTGTATTGGAAACGAAATATAATTTTTATCCTTTTCTTTTCATAGATAATGATCTTTTCTACCAATTTTAATAACAGATTTCTGGACAGTGAAGAGAAATTTTGATATTGCAGAAAATAATCCATCCATTGGTTTTTCCTAATATATTCCAGACGGCACAACTCCTGATTTTCTTTTAGACAAGCCTTCTTTTTCTCAAGTTCATCCATTTGCTCTTTATAAATTTGTTTTAATTCAAAATATTCCTTTTTATCTATCACTCCTTCTTCCAGATCCTCATACAGACTAAGGTTTACATTCTGCAGCTTAACGATCTCTTCATTAACTTTTAACAGCTGCATATCGAATTGTTTCGTTTCATCCCGAAGCAGCGGTACTCCCTCTAAAGCGGAAATAGCCTCCTTTAATTCTCCCATGGCCAGAATATGACCATTAATTGCCGATAAAACAGCCTTTTCCAGTTGTTTCTCGCTAATCATATGACTACTGCAGAGATTTCTATCGTTCTTATTTGCCGAACATATGTAATAGGGATATTTTCTTGTCTTTCCCTGAGGATTTTTCCCTGCGCTTACCAGCTTTCGATTCATGCGGCTGTGACAGTCCCCACATTCCATAATTCCCGAAAATAAATTTACACACTCTTCTCCCGGTGATGACCGCGCATCCATTTTAAGAAGATTCTGCACCATGAAAAAGTCATCTTCCGAAATAATCGCATCATGCATATTTTTAACTGTTATCCATTCCTCCGGCTTTTTTTTAATGACTTTCTTTACCTTATAGTTCGGTGTGGTTCTCATTCCCTGGACAACCCATCCTAAATAATTTTGATTGGTCAAAATTCTGCCCACCCCAACAGGACTCCATTTTGACGGCTTATCTGTACCAAATCCACAGTAATAATTCGATCCCTGAGCATGTTTATATTCTGCCGGAGATAAGACGCCCTGTTCATTTAATTTATCTGCAATTTTTTCATTGCTTATCCCGGATATTCTCCACTGAAAAATATCCCGCACAATCGAAGCTGCATATTCGTCAATCACCAGATGATTTTTATTTTCCGGATCTTTTTTATAGCCATAAGGAGCAAAAGAACCGATAAATTCTCCTCTTTTCCGTTTTATTTCAAACTGGCTTCTGACTTTAATCGAAAGGTCCCGGCTGTAAGAATCATTGATCAAATTTTTAAAGGGCAGCATAATACTGTCTTCCATATCGTCAGTATCTATACTGTCATAATGGTCATTAATTGCAATAAAACGCACACCCAAATAGGGGAAGATTTTCTGAACATACCTCCCCACTTCAATGTAATTTCTCCCAAAGCGTGATAAATCTTTAACAATAACGCAGTTTATCCTTCCTGCTTTAATGTCCTCTATCATCGCTTTAAACGCAGGACGTTCAAAATTTACACCGCTAAATCCATCATCAATTCTTTCCCCGCAAAGAATAATATCCTGCTTATCTTTTACATAATCTTCAATTAAACTTCTCTGATTGCTGATACTGTTGCTTTCCCCTTTGCCCGAAACAGCAAGATCTCCATCATCCATTGAAATCCGATAATATGGGGCAGCATAATAGATCTTCTTTGAATCTTCACGCAAAAAAATCACTCTCCTGACATGATCAATTAAGTCAGAAAACTGATTGCCTGAATTTTAGATTTTTTGATTTTATTCCCTGCACTTATATCAGGTTTTTTGTCCTTTGTCCAGATATTTATTTTATTTCACTATCAATAAATTCTTTCAGGCAATCATTAATACTTTTACCGGTGTCACTGTATTCGACTTGGACAATTAATTTCCCGCATCGAAAAAAATATGGATTTTTAATCTGCCGAACAAATTCCCTTATCCGCTCTTCAACCGGTAAATTTTTATCAACATTTATCTTTTCTATATCCACCAGTCCGTCAGATTGGAGCGTCTGTATATTAAAACCTTTTAGATTTTTTATCTCTGCATTCATTGCATCCGTGCTTGCTCTGTCTGTATTGGCTGTACCCTTATCGTCTATATTTTCCATAACATTCCCCTTTTGGACAAAACCATCATGCACCCATAAGCAGTCACACCACCATAAAATCAAAGTCTGCTGAGCGAACCTGGAATACCTGAATTCATGCCGTCTAATCGGAGGCGGACTTTTAAAGTAATATATGTAACCCCCAGTTTGTCCTATTCGGATTTATTTATTTTTTACTGCTATTTACCTTCTGCCAATCCGGTGTCTTTTCATTAACATACATCGAGCCATAGCTTCGATAGCCCAACTGCTCATAAATCCATTCCTTCCTTTAATTCAACCCAAGCGCTGCACAGGCTAGCCACGCCATAACACTGACATTCTTCGCTCTGCCTGTCCCTTCCTTTTAGTACAAAAGCACTGGGTGTACCATTGCCGTAAAGATTAAATGCCATGCGGACTATCTTTTTGCTTCCACTAGTACTGTGTTGCGTAAATAACGGTGAATAGGTGCCTGATGTCTGCGTTAGATGTGAATCCCGCGAAACGAAGGCGTAGTGGTGCTACGTCGAGTTTCGTGGGGTTTACAGATGACGTAGACAGCGGGTGCATATTCACTGGAATTTACGCAATGCAGTACTAGTCTGCCAGCCTTCCTGCATACACTTAGAATTAATAAATCCTGTTTTAAAATCATATATATTTTCCACATGATCCCTTGTATTCTGGTCAATCCCGATACAGTACACCAATGCCTTGTGATATACATCCTGAAATCTGCATTTTGCCAGATATTTTTTGTAGAAATCCTTATGCTCCCGGTTCCTGAACTTTATGGTATAAACATATCCTTTTTCTAATTTTTCTGTATTATCAGCTGCCATCCTGCTTCCTCCCGCCATAATCAAACACGCTTTCCTAAGTTCCGGTCAAATAAAAACAGGGCCAAACGAAGGTACTCATTGTCAAAGTTCCTCCATCTAGCCCTATTTTTCCTGTCCAGTCATTTTTCCGCCTGAACAATCACACCTTCTAAACAGATAAAACCTGGTTCTCGCTTTATGATAGAAGATGTTGTTTGATGTAAATGATTCTGACGAATATTCGTTAGCTTGTGATTTAATTTTAAAAGTTCTTTTTCGCCTTTTATTATATTATGCGTTTTACAGTAACTTTCTCCTTTCTTATTTTTCTCATATCTTCTTGCTATGCAACGCTGCAGCCTGCGTTTCCTTTTCTCTAACTTCTTAACTTTCTGCGTTCTGTTAATATTTTCATCGTTCTTTTTATCAGAACCTACCGCTAAATCTTTAATCCCTAAATCAATCCCAATGCCTTCTCTTGCTGTACCAGCCTATTGGATTAACCTGGTTTTCTGCTTATTATTCGGAAGCAGCATTACCCGGATGGTTTTGTTCACCCTCTTCACCACCTTCCTCAATTAATTCCTTTACAAGTTTTCTTGCTTTATTTGCACGTTTGCCTTCTAATTT
>VSOC01000148.1 GCA_009774615.1 Lachnospiraceae bacterium | reverse complement strand
ACGAAGAATTTCGCTGGCTGATTCGGATTCTCAAAAAATCAAAGAAAATGGGAACGCCTATCAGCCAGAGGAAAAAAAGGTAAGGAAAAACCGCTGTTGCATGGTTTGTTGGCTCCCATGTAGCAGCGGTTTGTGCTGTGGTTATTCAGTTGAAAATCAGAACGGCAAACTGGAATTTCTCTGTTTCAATTTACAATTCTTTTCCCATACAAAGAGATTCTGGCATATCTACATACGCACCATAATTAGGAATTTGCTTAAATCCTAACTTTGAATATACATGACAGGATTCCGCTAAAAGTTCTCCTGTTTCCAAAATCATTTTCTTATACCCCAGTTCTTTTGCCCACTCTATTAGTTTAGAAACCAACTCTGTTCCTATGCCCTTTCCTTGTTCAGTTGGTATGACAAACACTCTTTTTAGCTCTACTGTATTTTCATCATAAGGACGTATCGAACCACCACCAATCGGATTATTGCCTCGATAAACAACTATCGCTTCGTTTATTTTATCAATTAGGTTATATTGAGCGTACTTATCTCGTTTAATTATTTTTCCAACCCGCAAATCTAAGTCCTCATCAAGCAACCTGCAATTTTCTATAAAATCTTTGTTATTTCCATCGCATCTTAAAAATATAATTTCGCTCATCTTTATTTTACCTCCAAAAAATTCCGATTTTCCTTACTCCAGAAACTAAAATCAATCACAACGTCTTTTCCCTGCTGAATCAGGGACAGCAGCTTTTTTTGAAGCGCAGCCTCCACCTGTTCTGACAATTTTTCATATTGTTCTTCCGGATAATCAATTCCCTTTCTCCCATAAAGTTTCCACATTTCTTCATCAATGGAAAGTCTGATATATCCTTCCTGTTCTTTTTTCTTGGCGTAAGTAGTCTTTCCAGAACCACATACGCCGCACATCATAATAACTTTGCTCATAAAACTCCTTTTCTTTTTCCGAAACGGCATCTATGAATTTGCACTACACAACAGAAAGTTCTTCAATCGCTTTATCTAAAAAAATCATACCGTCCAGATGTTCCAGCTCATGGCAGAAGCATTTTGCCATTTCATCTTCTCCGTCAACTATAATTTCCTCTCCATATTCATTGAGTGCCTGAATCGTGACCTTTTGTGGACGAATTGTTTTTACAAAACGGTTCGGGAAACTAAGGCATCCCTCAACACATTCCTGCACACCGCTTTGGCTTATCATTTTCGGATTTACAAGTTTTAATCGTGTATCGTTAAAATCAATGACAACCAACCGTTTCAAAACGCCAACCTGATTTGCTGCCAGTGCAGCTCCATTTTCTGTTTCATGTAATGTATCAAGCATATCATCTAAGAGCTGCCTGATTTTATCATCAACTTTTAGGACAGCTTTACATTTTTTTCTTAATATAGGGTCGCTGTCATAGCGAAGAAATCTTGTTGCCACTTTTTACCTCCTGTCTGCTGCTGTCAGCTCTTGATTTTCTCAAACTTACATCAAATAAAAATACCTCCTCAATGGCACACTCAAATACTTTAGAAATATCATATGCAAGCCAGATAGATGGTTCAAATTTTTCTGTTTCTATGGCATTTATCGCCTGCCTTGAAGCTCCAACCAGTTCTCCTAATTGCTCTTGCGTCAGCCCTCGCTGTTCTCGCAATTCTTTTATTCTGTTTTTCATAGTTCCTCCAAAAGTAAGGTTAACATTACAATAATTATATATGTTTTTTCTTGTAATGTCAACCTTACACCCATTTTCTGTTACACAAATATTTATAAAAACAGGAAACGATACCATGTTTCAGATATCGTTTCCCTATATCATACCCTTATGAATAGATCATCTCATGCAGAACAATTTCTTCTGCCCGGTTACGGATGTTATTGCAACGCTGCACCCATTCCATTTGAGAAGTACGCTTTAATTCCTCTGTCACGCCCTCGGTAGCTTTCATCTGCTCCATGATAGTGTCTAACCGTTCCTGTGCCTGTTCGTTCAGGTCTGCAAGATATGTCCACAATTCTCCGGTCAGTATCAGTGTGTTCAATCTGGCTGGGTGGACTTCTCTTAAATATTCCCGGTGCATCCGTCCGTACTTTCCGATAGGACGGTGTTCCTCCGGCAGCTTCAAATCTGGGATATAGTAATCTCCGACAAGGATATAATCAATTCCGTTTTCTGTTATTCTTGGTTTCAATTCGCTCATATTTTTAATCTCCTCATTCTGGCTTATTTTTTGCAAGTCTGACTCTCCAGAAATATTGGTAAATCATTGGTAAAATTGAGAATGAAACATAAGAACTACTATTTATAGAAGTATTTAAGACGATTTGAGACTTTTTATTCTGAACAGTAAATCCTGCCGTGGCACAGGAATAATATCTTTATCATCTTTATAGATTCCTTCATAAGCCTTCAAACCTATATCAAATATGAATTGCATTGCAATCTGAATTTTTTTATAAAGAGTGAGTTTTCATAAAACAATGCCAATAAATTGTTTCAATATGCTTAGAACTTTCTGTCATCTTTCGAACATACTAATGGCTTCAACCGCAACACTTCCACCCCTTACAATCTCCATCCTGTTTGCAAACTTTTTTTCAGCAAAGCTATTAAATCATCATTTCTGTTTTCTGTCTGGGTACATTCCAAAAGAACAGCAGCGCCATCATAGTCAATAATTGAAACTCCGAATACTTTTGATATCCGAAACCGTTCCGCTATGTCTGCATCTGAACAATGATTCACCTTAACAAATAAGATTTCTTTCATGTGGAGAGGTGTATCTGTATAATCCATCACTTTGATTACCTCAATACTTCTTCCGAGCTGCTTTTCTCTCTTTCCAAAATCATGTCATTAAGGGAGTTCCCCGGTGGAACAATAGGCATAACATTGGCAACAATAGGAATATCTACATCAATATTCCGGGAAATAGATGCCCCATCCACATCAATATGGATAATCTTTGCATTTACCGCAAATTCCTTTTTACTCTCAAACTTGCGGAACAGGGTACATTCAGTGAATACATATAAACAGCAGCTTGACAATCCTGTATGGAGGCGGTAGAATAAATGCAGTTATCCTGGCAGAAGCCGGATGAGTCTGCCCAAGCAGACATCAGATGGAAAATAAAAAAGTCAAATAGAAATTAAATGGAAATAAAAAAGGCCATGAAGGCATTGTTTCTTTATCGAAATAAACATAAAGAGATGCTTTTATGGTTTTTCTTTTGAAGAAAGGGACAGGCAAATGAAAGAAGACCAGCTGCAATCTTTTTTTCAGGAAAATCCAAGAGCAGCCCTGGGGTTTTCCGGCGGCGTGGATTCGGCTTACTTATTGTGGGCAGGAATTAAGGCAGGGGCGAAGATACAGCCCTATTTTATTAAGACAGCTTTTCAGCCGGCGTTTGAACTTAAAGACGCGCAAAAACTTACCAGCCAGATGGGAATACGGCTGACTGTGCTGGAATTGGATATTCTAAAAGAGAACAGAATTGCAGGAAATCCGGAAAACCGCTGTTACTATTGTAAACATGCATTGTTTGGAAGATTAAAAGAGCAGGCAGTTAAGGATGGCTATCATCTGCTGCTGGATGGGACAAATGCTTCAGATGAGTCTGCGGATCGGCCGGGGATGAGGGCTGCAGAGGAACTTAACGTGCGTTCGCCTTTGCGGGACTGCGGATTTACAAAGGAGGAGATACGCAGCTATTCGCAGCAGGCGGGGTTATTTACCTGGAATAAACCTGCTTATGCCTGCCTGGCGACCCGAATTCCGGCAGGCAGGGAAATTACAGCGGTATTATTGGAAAATATAGAAAAGAGTGAAATGACCTTAGCTGAGATGGGATTTTCGGATTTCAGGGTGCGCCTTTACGGTGATGCTGCCAGGATTCAGCTTCCCGCAGCGCAGATGGCAATGGTTGTGGAAAAAAGGAAGGAAATTCGGGAAGCATTAGCCTGTGGTTTTTCGGGAATATTCCTGGATTTACAGGAAAGAGGAAATTAAGGCAGGAAGAGATATAAAAAAAGAAGCAGGAAGAACAGAAAGGAACGAATATGGAACAGAAAGATATACGGTGGCTTTTTGAAGAAGTGGCCCAGGGAAAAACCAGTGTGGATGAAGCAGTGCTTCGGTTAAAAGAAATACCTTTTGAAGACCTGGGCTATGCAAAGCTGGATCATCACCGGGGACTGCGCCAGGGCGTAAGTGAGGTGATTTACGGTGCAGGAAAAACCAAAGAGCAGGTGAAGGGGATTATCCGGGCAATGAAAGCGCAGGGGCAGGAAACCATTTTGATTACCCGAATGTCGCCGGAAATGGCAGAGGAAGTAAAGGAAGAACATGAACTGCAGTATTTTTCCATGGGAAAGATAGGGATTGTCGGCAAGATGCCAGAGCCGGACGGCAGGGGAAAAATTGTCGTAGCAACAGGAGGAACCAGCGATATGCCCGTGGCAGAGGAAGCGGCGCTCACTGCGCAGGCTTTGGGCAATGAGGTTGTTCGCCTTTATGATGTAGGAGTGGCGGGTCTGCACCGCTTACTGGCCCATTTGGATGAGATTATGCAGGCAGAGGTTATTATCGCCATTGCCGGGATGGAAGGGGCATTAGCCAGTGTCATAGGCGGACTGGCGGACTGTCCGGTTATCGCCGTGCCGACGAGTGTGGGCTATGGTGCTTCCTTTTTTGGACTCTCGGCCCTGTTATCTATGCTGAATTCCTGTGCAAGCGGGGTCAGTGTGGTCAATATTGATAACGGTTTTGGCGCAGGTTATCTGGCAAGTATGATTAATCATAAACATTAAACATAAAAGATAAAACGTGCAAAGAATAGAGGAAGGGTGAAAGAAAAAAAGAAGAAAGGATAAAATGCAAACATAAATCTTTCACCCTTTGTGTTTGCGCCTCAAATGAAAATGCAAGCATTTTCGCTTGAGGCTTGGTGCAAAATATGAGGATACTATATTTGGACTGCGGAATGGGGGCCGCGGGAGATATGCTGATGGCTGCATTGCTGGAATTGTGCCCGGACAGGGAAGCTGTGCTGGAAGAACTGAACCATTTAGGAATTCCAGATGCAGAGTTTCGGGCAGAAAAATCGGAGAAATGCGGGATTTCGGGAACACATATGCGTGTTTTGATCCACGGAGAGGAAGAAGCGGGAGAAGAAAATCCTTTGGATACGCATGGGCAGTTTGATGACTTATTTCATGAGCACAAGCACAGTCATGGAGCGTATGATCATGGTCATGAAGAGCATGGGCATGGGGAGAATGGTCATGGAGAGCATAGCCATAATCATGAACATCCTGGCGAACATAGTTATGCGCACCATCATGCGGGAATGAATGAAATCCGGGAGTGGATTGGTCATTTTCATGTATCGGAAAAGGTAAAAAAAGATGCTTTGGCGGTGTACCGGCTTATTGCGGAGGCGGAAAGCAGGGTGCATGGAAAGACGGTGGAAGATATTCATTTTCATGAGGTTGGAACCCTGGATGCTGTTGCCGATGTAACAGGGGTTTGCTTTTTGATGGAACGGCTGGGGATTGAGAAAACTTTTGCTTCGGCTGTGCATGTGGGGAGCGGCCAGGTTCGCTGTGCACATGGAATACTTCCTGTTCCGGCACCGGCGACGGCCTGTCTGCTTGAGGGCATTCCCATTTATGGAGGATGCATCCGCGGGGAATTGTGTACACCTACGGGAGCGGCATTGCTGAAATATTTTGTCGGACAGTTTGGTATTATGCCGCCAATGGCTACGGAAAAGATTGGCTACGGAATGGGAAAAAAGGATTTTCCAGCCGCCAATTGTGTGCGTGCATTTATTGGAAATTTAAGAAATCAAGAATCCGAAAACCTGGCAGAGGCAGACTCTATCGTAGAACTGCGGTGTAATCTGGATGATATGACCGGAGAAGAAATTGGATTTGCCTGTGAAATACTCTTTAAAGAAGGGGCGCTGGATGTGTACACCGTGGGTATTGGCATGAAAAAAAGCAGACCGGGAATTCTTTTGGTGTGTCTTTGTCGGTCAGCAGATATCTGCCGGATAGAAGAATGCATTTTCCGCCATACAACAACTCTGGGAATTCGCCGGGTCTGGTGTGAGAGGAGCGTGCTGTCCAGAAGTTTTGAAGGAATCGAAACACCCTGGGGAACTGTGAGAAAAAAATTATCACATTATCCGGGGCAGGAAGAGGTGCTTCGGGAGAAACTGGAATATGAAGATCTAGCAGCCATTGCCGAAAAGACAGGAGTAAGCATTGCACAAATCAGGAAAAGGATTGGGATTTGATATTGACAATCGGTGTTTAAAAATGGTATGATAAGAAGCGCATCGGAGGCAGGACAGGCTTCGGATGCGTGCGCGGATATGGTGGAATTGGCAGACACGCCAGATTTAGGTTCTTATGTGGTTTATTTGCGGAAATGACGGAATTGGCAGACGTGCAGGATTTAGGTTCCTGTGTCGAAAGGCGTGAGGGTTCGAGTCCCTTTTTCCGCATAAAATAAGGCTTTGTCTTAATCGAGTGGTTAGGACAGAGCCTTTTTTACTTGTCAAATATGGCAAAGTCTTTTATAATCAAAATTAGCAAGTCTAGCGTGTTCTCACAATCGAAAGGAGAACACGGAAAATGAGAGAAAGACGGAGAAAAAAGACAATGGCTATTGACAATGTATTGGTGAAGCAAGCCTACAATGAGTTTGTGCAAGAAAAGAAAGCTATGAACTTATCTGAGTTGACACTATCCACATATGAACTACACATTAAAAGTTTTGTAGATTCCAATGAGTTTTGGGATATGTCAACCAGTCTGCTGAATAAGGACTTATATCAGTGGTGGATTGAGGACTTGAAGGAGGATGACAATAAAAAGGATGTCACTGTAACGTCGTATGCGCGTTCTGTGAGGGCTTTTCTGTATTGGTTGCAGGATAATCAGTATATGGATGTTTGCCCTCTCCAATTGCCCAAATATCAGCATACAATCAAGGTCTGCTATACGGATGATGAACTTGCAACATTATTGCGTAAGCCAAAGACCTGCAGTGAAGTAGAGTATCAAACATGGGTATTTATTAACCTAATATGCGCAACGGGTATGCGGTTATCATCTGCCTTGAATATTCAAGTATCAGACATACAAAGAAAAGAACATTCAGTCTATGTGCAATATACTAAGAATAATAAAGCACAAGTATTTTTTGTTAATGATGATATGCTGTCTATTCTCTCAAAGTATATCATTCAGTTTGAATTATCAGATAATGATTTTCTTTTTTGCACTGCTGAAAAGAAGCAACTTGCAAAACGTACTATGCAAGATAATGTTGCAACTTATAACAGAAAACTCGGCGTTGAAAAGACAAGTATTCACTTAATGCGGCATACGTTTGCAAAGAATTATTACATCAAAACAAAAGATATATACAGCTTGTCAAAGATTCTAGGACATAGCACAATCGGCACGACGGAAAAGTATTTAAGTGATTTAGGGCTTAATCTTGCTAATGCTGTTGCTTACAATCCACAAGCAATATATGGCAAAAAAGAACAGCCCAAAAAGCGTAGAGGTAAGATAACAGTTAAATGATTTAGCCAGTCTGAAAAGCACTCGAAAGAGTGCTTTTTGTATTCTGTAAAACCTACTGCGGAAACTGCGGAAACTGCGGAAGAATATAAACTTTTTATAAACTAATTGCTGAAAACCCTTGAAAATCAAGGCTTTTTACATAGTGTGCAGAGCGACTAGAACTTGCGTCGCTCTGCATGGAGCAACTGCGGAAACTGCGGAAACATATAAACTTTTATAAACTTTATTAAAATTTTATAAACTTTATGTTATGTAGCATAAGCAGTTTTAGCTGTTGCGGAATTAACATATGAGCGTAAATACACGAAGAAAGGCGTATGCCGTCTGAGTGTATTGCAAGCGAAGTCGTAGAAATGCGATAGCATTTCGAGCGTAAAAAAGAGCAAGAAAAAAGGTTCTAGTTCGTAAGAACTAGAACAATTAACATATCAATTTCTAAACACAAATTAGTATATCTTGCCAAAAAGAAAAATATGTTATAAAATTTATTAAAGGGCATAAAAAAATAGCCACTGGGCAAGTGGCTTGGGTATTTAAAAGATTTATAATAAGCGATTTTTATGCGCTCAATTTCTATATATTTATGTTATTATAAAAATAAAAAATTGTCAATAGATAAAAACGCTATTGAATTTATATATACTTTTAAATACCTTTTTATGTCT
>VSOC01000147.1 GCA_009774615.1 Lachnospiraceae bacterium | reverse complement strand
CATGATAAGTTATATCACCAATTGTTAGCACTGTCAATAGGCGAGTGCTAATTTTTTATAAATTATTTGTAAACTGCCAATGATTGCGGGCTTTCCTTTGCCTGTTCTTTTTCAGATTTCCGAATTTTGTACCTTTTTTGTACCTTTTCCAAAAAAACTGGCCGCCACCCGTTTATCTTACTTGGTAGCGGCCTAATCTGCTTTTATCCTATCATGGTCTTTTCCTGCACAGCTTCTATTTTCTTCCGGATCTGTGAAAAATCCAAGTGGGTATAAATATCCATGGTAACAGATATGCTTGCATGACCCATGATATACTGCAATACTTTAGGGTCAAGTCCAGACTCTGCCAGCCTCGTACATGCTGTATGCCTTAATATGTGTGCTGAAATATGCGGCAGAGGGCGAAAATATTTATTTCCCTTTACAGTCCATATTTTCTCCTGCCTATTATAGGCTTGTACCACATTCTTTAACATAAAATTAATAGCATTTGTGGCATAAGGTTTTCCCTGGGTATTCACAAAAACAAAATCAGTAACTCCTTCTATCTCCTGTCGCTTTTTCGACGTTCCCAATAAAAGATAAAGTTCTTTTTGCCAGGTCAAACATTTCCTTGCCTCTGCGGTCAATGGAATATCCCGTCGCCCCGCATCTGTTTTTAGTTCTTGAAAGTAAAACTTACAACCCTCGCCATAATTTTTATAAGTTAACTGCTGGCGAATATGTATAACATTCTCCTTTAAGTCCACATCGGCCCAGCGAAGTCCTGTTAATTCCCCTACCCTAAGGCCAGTACATAAGGCAAACACAATCAAAGGATAATATACCTTATAAATATTGCTGTCTTTTATAAAACTTAAAAATTCTTCCTGCTCTGTAATACTTAACGCCCTCCGTTTTTTCTTCGTCCCGAAAATTCCTTTTTTACAATCCTTTGCAGGATTTTTCCGAATGATATCTGAATCCACCGCCATTTCCAGGGCCGGAAAAATCAGGCTATGGCATAATTTGATTGTATTTGCCGCTAATCCTCTTCTCATAAGTTCCGTATAGAAAACCCGGACGTGAAACTGCTTTATCTGCCCTATTTCCATATTTCCCAAAAGAGAATCCTTTATGTTGTTATTCCACACAGAAATATAGTTGCACCTGGTGCTATCTCGTAAATCAGACTTGGTTTCCATGTACATTTGAAATAACTGATTTAATGTCATTTCTGCTTTATCCGTGTCTATCCTATCCTGAAGGTCACGACTTATTTCTTTTTCTTTCTTCCTTAACTCCAGCAAGGTTAAGGCATAGACTGTTCTTTTTTTACCCTGCAAATCTGTATAACGATATAAATACCGGTTATCCTCTGACCGTTGCATCTCCCCAGTTCTTAAAATCCGGCCCTTATTATCGGTTCTCTTTTTTCCTGCCATAAAACACCACCTTTCTAAAAAACACAGTCAAAAATCCTTCCTGTGAAATATTAGGCTTTATTGGGTTCTGCACCCATCTCAACCATTCTTGCACCGGTGCAAGATTCCTGGTCTGTCCTGGTGCACCGAAGGCAGAGGCCAGACAGCCCCCACCTTCTGCTTTTTCTCATGCTACCATAATAACATCCTTCATTAGCCGGATGCCATCGTGCAGGCCATACAAATAAATACCCTCCTGTTCGTCCCCGCCATGCGCAGCTATCCAATCCAGATAGTTTTGAAACTCCTCTGCCAGTTCCGGAGCCTTTTCCTCTAACAGGGCCAGGAACGCATCACTTCTTTTCATCCTTGCCATGCCCGGAGCGCTATTCTTCTGAAAGTACAGGGAAAGCCTCTCCTGAATTATCAAATCAATCATTTCTCTTTTTTCCATGCTGTTTCCCCTTTCTGCATAAGCGGATCACCTTTCTATGTGGTTCCGGCTTTTGCCCATCATATTCTTCAACACTTACTACAGTAGCAAGGCTTGCCCCTGCTGAAGTTTCCACCTTCACTTTATCCCCGGCCTTTATCTGTCCGGAAAAGCTTAAAGGCAGTTTCCAGGCATATGCTTTCCCACCGGGTTTAAATGCTGCCAAAACAACCTCTTTGCGCCCATATCGAACCGGAACCTCATTAAGGCCGTAAAGCCGGGCAATAAGATAACTGGTGTAGCCGTCTATCAGCAACATTCACAAATATCACGTGTATATTTTATCAATTCTATACACTTGACATTTGTGTATGTCTCATGCTATAATACCTATGATGGGAAAGGAGGCTTTTATTTTAATGGCTATAAAATATAAAACAAATATTCTTGAATTACTAAAAAGCAAAGGTTATTCAACATACAAATTACGTAAAGAAAAAATTTTAGGAGAATCAACCTTACAGAAAATGAGAACAGACACGCTCTTATCATGGGCCGAATTAAACACTGTTTGCAACTTGCTGGGCTGTCAACCAGGAGATTTAATAGAATATGCACCTGATAACCAACCCCAAGAATAACCATCCCTGCTGCTCGCGAAAGCCTATAAAACTGCTTCATATGTTTTTCGGATAAAACCCAAACCACTGAATTAATAAGTAACTAAACCTTCAGCCTAGAGCAACTCTTTTCCTTAATCGTCCATAAAAATCTATAGCATATATGCAGAGCAGAGGGACAAAAAGTCCAAAAAATAGGAATTGATAAGAAAATAAGATTGGCAGAGGATAACACCTAGTTCCAGAAAATCGAAACTCATGTTTTTGCTTGCTTTCCTCTACCAAATGTGCTATATTAGAGATACAAAAAGGGAAAGCCAGAGGCACACGGCCTACCCTAATAATAACATTGGCGTGTTACAGTGTAACAGCCGTCACTATTGGGAGTAGTGGCGGCTATTTTCTGCCCTTAAAGATTGTATAGCACAATCCGATAAGAGCAACGATGAAGATACCTGTTTGTATTAACTCAGAGTATGTAATCATCTGCAAGCCCTCCTTTCGATTACGATCGGAGGGTTGCCCCTCCGAAAGTGGAGGGTAGGCCGCCTTTATGCGCTCTGGTTTCCCATGCACTAATCATAGCATACCAGCCGCATCCTTGCAACGTCAATATTCGATTTTCTACGCCGATTTCTGGCTTTTAATCCTTTACCCTTATATTTCTACCCTTGCACGATTTTAAGCCCAATTTACTTCAGTTTATGTGTTGTACTCTTGGATTTCAAAAAGCTTTTATGCCCTCCTATGTCTGAGATGGAATTGCAACGTTGCAAATGTTCAAACGCAACGTTGCAAAGCATGGAACCCCCTCAAATAACGTTCAGAATGGCGTTCACCTCGTTCTTCCTTGTGTTTGTTTTTGGCCTCAATCCTGCATTTTTGCAGGAAGTCCCTGGCCAGCTTATGAATCCCTACTGCACACTTACCTCTGCCAATCCCTCCTGCTCCTGCCAGTTCCAAAAACGAAACGAATAGCAAACAAACCGAATCAAAAAGCAGAAAAATCGATACATGAGGTAAAGCACATTACCAAAAAGCAATCCGGCAAGTATCTGGAAATCTCCAACATTTTCAACTATTCTTTTTCCTGTTTTTGGAAATTTTCTGTTTAGATGTTAACAAATGTTAAGGTTTGTTATGGTTTTTACCTTTCTTCTGCGTGCAAATTCTCATAACTACAGCAAGAATCACTTTCTCAACTTCTTCTTGCCTACCGAAAAACTAGGGAAAACTAGAGGTTACACCATACAAGCCAATTTTTTCGCCTTTAATCCCCCTTGCCCTATAGTTTCTACACACAACGCATTTTAAGGCCGATTTACCCCGTTTACCCTCTTACCCTATAAATTCTCCATTAAAGCTATTTGAATCGCTCAATCCTTGTTTAGATACGTATAAATTCACCGTAGAATTGATTTTACAGCTTTCTTTCTCCCCTGCTTCATGCGTTCTGCTAACTCCTTCCTCTGCGCGTCGGTCAGTTCTCTTTTCTTATCCCCTGACCGGATAATAACAAACCGCTTCGGAAACATATAGCGCTTTGCCACAATCTCCCCCTGACACTTGTCCACCCGGATTAACTTAAACTGCTCCGGATTCTTCTCCACCAGCTTATCCATTTTACGAAGCCATGTCGGATCGGACGTGTGCAAATCTACGGATTCCTCTGCTGCATTGAAATTAATTACGGTTTCCTGCTCAATTCTTGATAGATGAAATTTCGCCATATTCTAAAATCTCCTTTCTCTCTGCTGTATTTTCCGACCAATCTTCCCCCGGCTTCCCGGAATATGGCCCCAAAACAAGACCGACCAACTAAAGGAAAAATCCAGTTCTTGCACCGGTGCAAGTTGCAACGTTCCAGTTAGCCTTACTCGGAAATACTCGGATAAAAAAGCCTCCGCATTTCCCTGGTGTGCCAGAAGAGCAGAGGCCAAATAGTTCCTCTTTCATGCGCGTAACGGTGTCAGCAAATCCTTTTATGAACACATTTTTTCTCTTCTGTGCGTGTAACCATGTCCGAAAACTACAGCTTCAGCGCTGCCCGCTCTGTGCTGCTTGTCCAGGTCTGTTCAAAATAAGCCAGGCCACCACACACCAGCCCCGCACTGTATATTCGTTCATCTTCCAGAAGAAATGGTCTTAATCTTTTTATTTTTGACGGTTTTCTTAATTCCCGCAGCCCTTTATTTATCCCACTCCTTGCGGCTTCTGCTGCCTTGCCGCCCATAGCCTCCCCTATCTGCTTATAGGACTGCTCCCCTTGAAATCTTCGCCGCACCATCTCCGGCAATTCTCCCGGAAGTTCATCCACCATGCTCCATAACGTGGTGCTTAACTGCTCTTCCTGCATTTTGCAAAGTATCTCCTCTGCCGGATCTGCCTCATCTGCCACCATATCTTTCCATGTTGTATCCTCTGCCCCATCCGCATCCCGCAGAGGCACGTCAAGGCTTAGCGTAGTCATTAATTCTGCGCTTTTCCTGACATCAACCACAGTTTCACGGTTCCAGCCCAACCCTTTTGCTGCTGCTTCATCTGTCGGCTCCTGCCCATATTCTAAAACATACGCCGAAACAAACTGCTGGTACTGTTTCACCTTCTCCAAACTGTGCACCGGCAACTGCAGGCAGCTTCGGTTATTCTGTATATAGCGCCTCATCCGCTGCCTTATCCACTTTTCCGCACAGGTTAAAAACTTAACGCCCCGCGCCATGTCATAAGCATCAATAGCAGGATACAAGGCAAGATACCCCTCTTGTTCCAAATCCTCGATTTCTGCCTGTCCTTTATATTTCCAGGCCATGGAACGGATAAAGGGCAGCACCTGAAAATAAAGCTGTTCCATATTTTCCCGCACATCTTCCCCGGCTTTAATCCGCAAAACAAGTTCCTCGTTGGCCATTGCTCTTTACCCTTCTATCCTGCCGGAGCATAAAAAACCCGTTCCTGCTTCTGATGGGCCAGCCCCATTTCGTAAAGAACACCCTTTGCCCGGCTCATATCTTCGTAGATACCAATACAAACCGGTTCCGGATAAAACAGGCTTAAAGCATACACCGCAGCCTGTCCGCTGCTTCCATAGGCTTCGGCATAAGTTTCCGCATAATCCAGATAACGTTTAGCATCCTGTGTTCTGATTTTCATGTTCTTTGCACCGCCTTTCCAAATCGCCTAAAATCGCCAGGGATAAGTCCTTTGCTAACTGCCCGGGGTATTTCTCCATAATTCCGCGAACCGCTTGCACTGCCTCCTCCCAGTAATCCGCATCCTTGCCGGGCTTAACCGGAAGCAGGGCCTTGTACACCTTTCAAACCTCCCCAAAAAGTTCAAACTCAAATGCAATATCGCTGTTTTTAACCACCCTGCGCCCCTCCTAATCATCATCAAACGGCGTTTTCATCCTCTGCTTTGTAAACTCCATCCAGGCAGCATCGGTTTCTTTAAAGCACATAGCATCCCCCAGAAATTCCAGGCAGAATTTTGTCTGCTCCCCTTGCCGGTTCTTCTCCACCTTCAGCCCTTTTCTGCTTCGGTCAGCATCATCCAGGTTCCACAAAAGGATAATCACGGATGCATCCTGCTCTATATCCCCGGATTCCCGAAGTTCTGCCATCGTCGGTTCCTTGTTTCCCCGGCCTTCCGATAGTCGGTTCAACTGTGAAAGAACGATAATCGGACAGTTTAACTCCATCGCCAGGGCTTTTATTGCCTTGGAAATATCCCCGACCTCGCTGGCCCGGTTGGTGTAGTGCCGGTCTGCACGGATAAGCTGCAGGTAATCAATGATAATACAGTCCGCATCCATGTGACGGCTTTCCCGCCGAATTTCGGAAACTGACTTTGCACCAGAGGAAATCCACACATCCAGCTTTTTCAATGCAAGATTGGCTGCATGAAATCGGCTTTCTTCATCCTCCAGGAAAGACTTTCCTCTCCGCACACGGTTTAATCGGATTCCTGACTGCCGGGAAAGCATCCGCTCATAGACCTGCTTTTCCCGCATTTCCAGGTTATACAGCAGCACCCTCTTTCCGGCCTGGCCCATCTGCATCAGGATTTGTGTCACAAAGGCAGACTTTCCCACCGCTGGACGTGCACCAATCACAATCACATCCCCGCCTTCCAGACCACCTAAGGCATGATCAAGCCGGGAAAATCCCGTATAAAGCCGGATACCTTCACGGTCAGTGAAATATTCTGATGAAACCTCGTCCACAATCTGACGAAGGTTCTTAATACCTGTCCGGTTATCCTCCTGCAAGGTTTCCAGTTCGTTAATCAGCTGCCCGATTTGACGCTCTGCACTTACCGGCTGGAATTCTGCCGCCTGAACCATTTGCGTGGCTGTACGGGCCTTGTAGGCGTTGATTACAGCCTCTGCATACTTTCCGGCGGCGGCACTGGTCACGGTAGAATCGGAACATTCTTTCATGTGTTTCAGGAAAATTTCCTGCGGCAGATCCGAAAACTTCTCGGCAATGGTAACGAGATTTGCCGGGTAGCCAAAATCATAGGCACGGACATATTCCAGATAAACCCGGCCCAGGATGTTATCGGCAAACATATCTGGCCGAAGCCTGGCACAATCCTTTACTGCCTGCGGCTCCATCATCAATGCACCAATTAAGGCGCGTTCAGGTTCAAGAATCATGTGTCCTCCTCTTCCGGAAGGTAATCAAGAATGGTTTTATTCATGAAGGTTGAAAAATACTGGCAGTAATCTATCTCTGTTCCAGCCGCTTTCTGTTCTTTGGCATAAGCGGCTACAGCAAGATAAATCTGCTTTCGGCTAAGATGGTAACGGGTTCCGTTAATCACCCGGCCTTCCCCCACAAAACCCCGATAATGTTTAAAGGCATCTTCCTTGCCTTTCTTTCTCGGATAAACGGCATAGATTTTTTCAAAATCTTCTCTATCCTTCTGCAAAGCAGCTTTTTTATCTTTCCGCAAACTTGCTTTTTTGTCAGATGGCAGAGGCGCTTTTTCATCTTCTTGACACTCTCGCGCTTCGTCCGGAGCGCATATATTATTATTAACCTTACCTATCCTAACCTGGGTTTCCATTTGGTATGCCGTTTGGTTGTCATCTGGTATACCAACCGCATCCATCAAGCTATATTCTCCATTTTCCAATACCAAAAGCCGCTCCATCTCTGAACGATAAGCTGTCTTTTTATATCGGTCACTCCTTATGTAGTTGTGCACTTTCCAATGACGAATAACACAAACTCCGCTTTCAAAAGGGATAATAAACCCTTTGGCTAAAAGCAATTTCAAATCATCATCATTGCATCCGACCATCCGCTGTACACGCTTCGGATTGCTGATAAATCCATCATCATCCGCCCTCATTCCAAGATGAAAATACAGCACTTGTGCAGTCAACGGCATATCCAGGAAAGAATCTGTATCAACCACATCCAGCGAAAACATTCTTCGATTTGCCATCTTAACTTTCTCCTGCCATACTGTCCAGATACTTTTCCACAACGGAAACTTTAAACAACACCCTCCGCCCGATTTGAATTTTGGCTCCTGCCTCTGTGCCGATTTTCACTGCTGTAGCCCTGCCGCTGTCCAGCATCCCCGCCAGGGTTTCAGCACTGACCGCCATAAACTCCTTACTCTCCCGGTTTAATTTCTTACGCATTGCTTTTTCTCCTTTCACTTTTTATCTGCGCTCGTCTGATTGCTTAAATTTGTTAATGGCATTATATCATATCGAACATAAGTTTGCTATAAAAAGATTGAAATTAACAAAAAATTAATTCAAGTTAGCACTAATATAAAAATTTTACAGTTAATATCAAATATTATGGACAAATTATTGT
>VSOC01000146.1 GCA_009774615.1 Lachnospiraceae bacterium | reverse complement strand
CAAACTATATTAGGGCTTTAAACGTGCAATTTCTCATTTATTTTGTCTGTATTTCTCAAAAATCTTGTCCGGCTACAGTTATCGATATGAAGATGTATTCTCTACTGAGAACGGAAATATAACTTTACATAATAGTGTAGTGGCAGTGGCGAAAAATTGTTCTTCCTTATTGATTATATATACATGGTGCTAGCACCATGTGTTAAGGGTAGATAGGGAGAAAAGGGATGTTGTGTTACGCAATAGACGTTTTGAAAGCTTTATTTTGCGAGAACTTTTAACAATAAAATGAACATAGGAGATATTCTGTACTTTTATCATCAAAAACGGCTTTTACTGCGTAACATTTCAAAAATAGGTTGCCAAATTACCGGGATTTGCTATAATAAATGCGTGGCAACATTTTGGCAACAGAAAATCAGCAAGCCATAATAAATGATGTAATTGAAGTAAAAAAGGGCGTGTATTTGCATAAAACTTAAACAAATACAGTTAAGAATAACAAAGAACACGCCGAATTCGAATAACGCTCTAAAGTCTGGAAAGCCAGTGTTTATGCGGCTTTCCGGGCTTTTCCTTTGTGCCGTGACATTATTATGACATTATTTTTCAGAGCCAGCGTAGAGCCAGGGGGCATAAAAGCCTGGTTGCCAATTCTGCAAATCTCTGTTATAATTCCCTCATGGAAGAGTACCCATGACAGGGTGGTAGCCTCCCGAGCCAATGAAACCGGCATGCCGGAATACATAGGAAGGGAGGTGGCGCTTATGAAGGCTTATGAGATCATCTCAATTTTCATAGGGATATTAGCATTGCTGATGTCCTTTGGCAGCTTGATTGTGGCGTTGCTTGCCTTTCTTGACAGAGATAGGAAGAACAGGCGAAAAAAATAATGCCTACCCCGTCGGCAAACGGAGTAGGCGCCTCTCGCTGAGAGGTAAGTAGTCTATTCGGGAGCATCCGCTTTTGGAGTGGGTGCTCTTTCTACGTTCATTATATACTATGCCCCTGGATTTTGCAAGTGGGAATATGGAGACAGACCAGCTTGTGGTGGATATTGGTTCTAAAACCATTGATGTGGTGCATGTGAGAAACCACAGACCGGTGGAAACGGAATGTTTTTCTCATCCACAGGCACTGATTGACTGTACCCGTAAGATTCAGAATGTGATTTACAATCAGTTTAATGTGCAGTTGCCGGAGGATAAAATTCATGCAGTCATGAACAACGGACAGTGCAGAGGATTGTCGGAGGAGATTGTAAGTGCCATTCAGGAACAGTTTGCCCTGTTTGCAGAGCAGATGGAGGGCAAGCTAAAAGAAAATGGCTGCAATCCGGCGATAACGCCGATTATCTACTGTGGCGGCGGAGCAGTTGTAATGAGACTTTATGGGAAGACGGCAGGAGAGCATATCTGCTATATGGAGGATGTGAAAGCCAATGCCATCGGGTATGAGTTTATTGCGGCGGCAATGTATAGAAGGTAGGTTTCAGATAAACTGCCCGATGAAGCATTTGATTACTTTTCGGGATTGTAAGATTATCTGTAAGACAAAGGGGCGTCTGTAAGACATTCTGTAAAGCAAATTTGCTGATTTGTAAAGCAGTTTGTATTACAAGGTGACGATTGCAAGAACCTTTGTCTTACAGAATCTTATCTTAATTATAGTATATCCAGCCACTTGTGGCTGTAATTATATGGGGTGCAGGAGCCCCTGCCAAGACGAAAAAATGATAGCTGCGCAGGCGGCTATATATTTTTTCGGGAAAAGGTCAGACCTTTTCCGCATCTTGCAAAACCTATAAGCAAAACTTTTAGAAAGGATGAAATAACAATGGTACAGATAAAAAGAAATTGGTTTAAGATAATAATTTTAAGTTACGAAAGGGGATTTGATTATGGCAGATGGAAAGAGAAGATACAAGTCTGACAGGAAAGATTATAAGATTTCGGTGAAACTGTCTGAGAAGGATATGGATATTTTAAATGAAGCAGTCAGAAAAAGTGGAAAGACTGTAAGCGAATATGTAAGAGAATTAATCCGTTTAGGCGGTAATGTGGATTTTAAGTATCCGGAGGACAGGGCAAGGGCTATCAGGATTTTTTCTGGTATTGCAAATAATATTAATCAGGCGGTAAGGCTTGGAAATGCACAAGGGGAATTGTACTTTAGTGATATTGATAAGTTACAGGGAAACCTTAATGAAATCAAAAGCTTATTCGGGGAGGTGTTGGAGACATGGCGATTACAAAGATCCTGAATATAAAAGAATCGAAAGGCAGAAATCCGGCATCACATTTGGAAAATGCTTTGCAATATATTCAAAATCCGGATAAGATAGAGGAATGTGTTTTGGTGGGCAGTATCAACTGCCTGCCGGATACAGCATTTGAACAAATGGTGGAAACAAAGAATATATTCCACAAGACAGGTAACAGACAGGGATACCACATTATCGGGACTGTCAAATGAATTGTGTATTGTTGTAAATTGGTATGTATCAAGAGTGTTTTTTCGACATTTTGGAGAAACACTTGAGAGTATGAGAAAAAGTCTGTAAATTCTTGGCGCTTTCATGGAAGTGGTAAAATTTCTGGATTTTATATTTGTAGAAGTGGTAGGATTATAATTGCTTAATATCAAATAAAGATATAGACAATTATCCAATGAAAATGAACTTATGGATTAAAAGAGAGAGTAAAATATGAATGTGAATAGGTCTGCAAGTGATATATTTAGATTAGAACATGAAGTGGTCACGCAATGTGGCATATCAGAAGAACGCTTTCGTAAAGTGAGTGGAGGCCAGTGGAAAAATATATACCAGAAGATTGTAGAAAAATATGCGGATAAAACAAAAACGTGGAAAAATGGTCTGCATTGGGCTAATACGAATGGATATAGTCCTAAAAGTATGAAAAAACTTCTCGGATGCTATACCGTTGATTATTCAACATGGTTTTATTTTTTACCCCAAATTATAAAAGAAAAAAATAAGATGGTTTACTTTCTAATTGACAGGGGCAGTGATTGGTATTTTGGAGAAGAATTTTGGATATTTGAAAGTTATGTACCTGAGTTAGTAAAAGCCCTTGACTTACTAAGTCATACGAATTTTTTAGACAATGGTTGGTTAGATTATTATATTGTTTCAAAAAAATATCAATGGCTTATTGGTTTCAATCACCACGATATAATTTCATGTATTGGAGAGGGATTAAATCTTGACTATTTGTGAATGTGGATATCTTGCCAACAGGGATTTTAATGCAAGTCTTAATTTGAGAGATGCTTTAACTTACAAAATAGCATAACCAGGCATTTGTAAGTATGTACCGATGGCTTAGTCGGGAATTTACGACTGTGGAGTGTACAAGAACTTGTGAGTAATTGAATTTTAATGAAAGCATACACGATGAAACAACAAGAAAATTTGTGAAAATTTACAATATCTCGATAGGGATAGGTTTGTCCATATTTTGAGTAGCAGAATAATAAAGTGAAAGAACATATACAAAAAATATTTAAAAACTGGAATGAAACAATCATATGGTCATGTTTGCAGGAAATAATGGGAAAATCCTGGAAAAATAAGGAGGGAAGATTATGGAATTATTTACACAGCGATTGATTCTTCGGCCCTGGAAATTAAGTGATGCAGAGCATTTATATCAATATGCCAAAAATCCTAAAATTGGTCCGGCGGCGGGGTGGCCGGTGCATACAAGTACAGAAAACAGCCGAGAAATTATTCAGACAGTGTTTGCTCAGGAAGAAACTTATGCGGTATGCTTAAAAACGGATCATGCAGCGATTGGCTGTGCAGCGATTAGCATTGGCAGCCAGAGCAATCTGAATCTGCCCGACGATGAGGGGGAGCTTGGCTATTGGATAGGAGAGCCGTTCTGGGGGCAGGGGTTGATTCCCGAAGCCTGTATAGAACTTATTCGCCGCAGTTTTGAGGATTTAAAATTAAAAAGGCTGTGGTGCGGGTATTTTGAGGGAAATGAAAAGTCCAGACGGGTACAGGAAAAATGCGGGTTTGTCTATCATCACACGAATAAGGATATTCATTGGAAGCTTATGAACGATATCCGCACAGAACATGTTTCTGTATTAGAACCAATGCGCTTTGGCTCCGGCGGGGGGAAGGAGGAGAACTACTGCATCATCAGAAGTTTACAGAGGGGGGAAATTGCCCGGTTAAAGCATTTTTTGTATAAAGCGATTTTTATTCCGGAAGGAGGCAATCCGCCTGCAAAAAACATTGTTGAACAACCTCAGATGCGTGTTTATACGGATGGATTTGGCACGAGGAAGGGGGATAACTGCCTTGTGGCTGACAGAGGCGGACAGGCAGTGGGGGCAGTGTGGACTAGGATTATGGATGATTATGGTCATATTGATGATGATACCCCCTCCTTTGCGATTTCGCTGGATAAGGAATACCGTGGGAAGGGTATTGGTACAGAACTGATGAAAAGAATGCTTGGACTGCTGAAAGCGCAGGGGTATACAAAGTCTTCTCTGGCTGTACAGAAAACAAATACCGCGGCAGTGAAGATGTATGGCAGGGTTGGTTTTGAAACGGTCAGTGAAAAGGAAAGCGAGTATATTATGCTGTGCAGGTTATAAGGAAACGGCTGTTTCGGACATTATGGAACAGGCAGTTCCAAGGTTAAGTGACCCGTATATCCTGGCTGCTGCGATAGAGATAAAACGGCGTGAGGTTTACAGATGACGTAGATAGCGAGTGCATATTTAACGGAATTTACACAAGGCAGTACACTAGTCAATACGGCAGATACATGCTATAATCGAATTATCATAACAGAAAAGAGTTTGCGGGAAACTGCTGTAAAGAAACAGTACAGAGAAACCGTAAACGACAGGAGGGGCCTATGTTTGATCTTCTTATTCAAAATGTTTCGGTGCTTATGCCGGATTTTTCGGTGAAAGAAGGGCAGAATATTTATGTTAAGGATTCGCGGATAGTGAAAATTGCCGATGCAGCTGCAGATGATGCAAAGGAGGCGAAGGAGGTTATTTCCGGCAGGGGAAAGTTGGTTATGCCGGGACTGATTGACGGGCACACCCACACTTGTCAGCAGCTTCTTCGCGGGCGGACGGCGAATGAGTATCCCATGGTCTGGACCAGGATATTGGTGCCGTTTGAGAGCAATTTAACGCCGGAGGACTGTTACTACAGCGCAAAGCTTGCCTGTCTGGAGATGATTAAGTCGGGAACGACCGCATTTGCAGAATCAGGCTCCACGCACATGGGCGATGTGGCAGAGGCGGTAAAGGAATCGGGGATGCGTGCGGCAATAGCCCGATCGACGATGGATATAGGGGGCGCTATTCCGGATTCCATGAAGATAAGTGCCGAAAAAAATATGCAGCTAACCCAGGATTTATATGAGAAATACCAGGGGGCAGGGGAGGGGCGGCTGGATATCTGGTTTGCCATCCGCCAGGTGATGACCTGTTCGCCGGAACTGATCCGGGAGATTGGCACAGAGGCAAGGCGGCTGAAAACAGGAATTCATGCCCATCTGTGTGAACATAAGGATGAGGTAAGCTTTTGTCTTCAGCATTATGGGAAGCGCCCGGCAGAGTTTCTGGAAGATATGGGTGTGCTGGGGCCGAATCTTTTAACGGCGCACAATGTGGTACTTTCCGAGAGAGATATTGACCGGCTGGGAGAACATCAGGTGAAGCTGATTCATTGCCCAAGGGCAAATTATGCCAATCATGGATTCCCAAAGACGCCGAGGATTTTACAGAATAAGATTTCCCTTGGACTGGGCTGTGACGGAGCAGCCAGGTCGAATTTAAGTCTGTTTGCCGAGATGAAGATTTTGCTTTACGGGACGATGGCTTACTGGGGACTTCCGATTTTTGACCCGGATGTGCTCTGTGCAAAAGACCTGCTGACCATGGCAACGATGGGCGGGGCGCAGGCTTTGCAGCATGAAGATATTCTGGGAACCGTGGAAGAGGGAAAAAAGGCAGATTTTATTACGATAGATATTATGCAGCCCCACCTTACGCCGACGCACAACCTATTAAATACTCTGGTGGACTGCGCTTCCAAGCACGATGTTGTGGATTCGGTGATTGATGGGAAGCTGGTGATGAAGGATCGGAAGGTGCTGACCATGGACGAAGAAGAGGTTATCCGGGAATGTGAAAAGAGGATGAAAGAGATTGCCGGAAGGGCTGGGATTTAGTGAGGGAAAATAATGTCTTCTTCATACACACAAAAACAACAGAACGATTTTTCTAAGGGAAGTATTGTCCAGAATATTGTGCGGCTTGCCGTGCCGATGACGTTTGCCCAGTTGATTAACGTTTTGTATAATATTATTGACCGGATGTACATTGGAAGGATACCAAAAAATGCCACGATGGCACTGACGGGACTGGGGATCTGCCTTCCGGTGATTTCTATCGTAATTGCGTTTGCCAATTTATTTGGCATGGGCGGCGCTCCCCTGTGCTCGATTGAGCGGGGACGGGGAAATGACCGGGAAGCTGAGTTGATTATGGGCAATTCCTTTATCCTTATGCTTGGGTGCGGGGTTGTCCTGACCGTTTTAGGTTTGTGGTGGAAGCGCCCTCTTTTGTATCTTCTGGGGGCTTCCGAAGCGACCCTGCCCTATGCCGAGTCCTATGTGACAATTTATCTTTTAGGAAGTGTTTTTGTGATGGTGGGGCTGGGGATGAACAGCTTTATTAATTCCCAGGGTTTTGGAAAGGTTGGGATGTTTACAGTACTGTTGGGAGCCGTGGCCAATATTCTGCTTGACCCGCTGTTTATTTTCGTGTTTCACATGGGCGTGCAGGGGGCGGCCTGGGCGACGGTGATTTCCCAGGGATTGTCTGCGGTGTGGATTATCCGTTTTCTGACCGGGGAAAAGACGATTTTAAAGCTGCAGAGAAATGCATTTCGTCTGCAGATAGAGCGTGTGCGTGCCATTATCGGGCTTGGCTTATCCGGCTTTACCATGTCTGTGACCAACAGCCTTGTTCAGATGATGTATAATGCCAGCCTGTCCCGGTATGGCGGGGATCTCTATGTGGGTGTGATGACCGTGGTTAATTCCGTGCGGGAGATTATCTCTCTTCCCGTTCAGGGTCTGACCAACAGTGCGCAGCCGGTTATGGGGTTTAACTATGGGGCGGGGGAATATAAGCGGGTGAAAAAAGCCATTGTCTTTATCTCTGTGGTATCCGTTATCTACACGACCGCCGCCTGGAGCCTGGTGCACGGCTTTCCGGAATTTTTCATCCGGATTTTTAACCAGGACAAGGAACTGGTGGCAGCGGGCATCCCGGCGATGCAGATTTACTATTTCGGATTTTTTATGATGTCCTTACAGTTTGCCGGGCAGTCCGTGTTCGTGGCACTGGGAAAATCAAAGAGGGCGGTATTTTTCTCCATTTTTCGGAAGGTGATTATCGTAATTCCCATGATTATCCTGCTGCCGTCCCTGTTTGGGCTTGGCGTGGACGGGATTTTTATGGCAGAACCGATTTCTAACTTTATCGGAGGAATGGCCTGCTATGTGACCATGCTTATTACGGTGCTGCCGGAACTATCCGGCGGGAACGAAAGAATAAACATATAATTTTAGACCTAATATTTCCCCTTCTGCGCTTCGGGAGTGTAAGAAAATCTTTGAAGAATATGGATTTTTCTGGGGTGGAAATTTTGTATCCGATAAGGACTATATGCATTTTCGTTTGGGAAAAGAGGATGAAAATTGGTAAAAAATGAGGTGCAGACATGGCAAAGACGGTAGGGATTGGGTATCAGGATTTTGAAAAAGTAAGGAAAAAAATTATTTTATATCGATAAGACGGGATTTATTCGGGAATGGTGGGAGAAATTTTTTTGTATCGGTTAATTTCAATATGAATGAAACGACAACAACGATGGCGATTCATCAACTATCTCTTTATTTATCCCGTTATTATCAGAAAAAGATAATTATTTTGCTGGATGAATACGATACACCCATGCAGGAAGTTTATGAAAATGGCTGCTGGGACGAACTGGTTTCTTTTACCCGAAGTATGTTTAATGCGGCATTTAAAACCAATCCATATCTGGAACGGCGATGATGACAGGGATCACCCGGGTGAGTAAGGAATCGATTTTTTCGGATTTGAATAATCTGGAAGTGATTACGATAACATCCCCCAAATATGCTGATTGTTTTGGATTTACGGAAAAAAAGGTTTTTAACTCGCTGGATGAATATGCCTTATCGGAGAGAAAACAAGAAGTTAAAAAATGGTATGATGGATTTCTATGGGATTATTAAAAGTACTTAATAAAGCATATGAGGATAAAGGCGGATTTTGAGTGAAAGAAGTAAATTC
>VSOC01000145.1 GCA_009774615.1 Lachnospiraceae bacterium | reverse complement strand
TTTTTCTTTTTGAAATTTGCTTGAAATTCCTAATTGCATTACTGAGGTTATTTACTTCCGATAATTGAACTTATCGGGAGTATAAATAATCTACCATTGCTAAGGATAGCTGCATATCATGTAAATAAGAAAGATAAGATTTTGGGATTTTTAGCTTTTTCAACAATAAGATTCCAAAAGAAAATCCATCAGCCGCACCATTTTTATCCCTTCATGATCCGTTGGAATATTGCAGCTTAAGGCGATAACATTTTTCTCATAATTATCGCGAATCTGACGCAGCGGGGAGAACTCGCGTTCCCGAACGGTTTCAGAACGCATATCTTCCGTTACCTGAATATAGCGTTTTTCTCCTGTTTTTGTTGCAATAAAATCCACTTCTTTATTGTCGATTTTTCCAATAGCTACATCATACCCGCGACGAAGAAGTTCAAAATAAACGATATTTTCGATAGCATGTCCGGTATCCATTTCCCTGTATCCAAGAAGATAATTGCGCAGGCCAATATCGACAATATAATATTTTCCTAAAGTCCGAAGATAATCCTTTCCTTTAATATCAAATCGTTTAATTTCATAAAAAACAAAGGATTCCAAAAGAGCACAGACATAAGCCTGAATGGTCTGTACGGCAGGTTTGCCTTTTCGGGAACGGTCTTCTAAAAGTTTTTCGCTGACCAATGTATTGCTGATGGAATTTAAGGAAATATTACTGCCGATATTATCGGCGAGAAACATAATGATTTTCCGCAAAAGATCGGCATCCGTAATCTGGCGCTGTCCTCTTCGCCGTTCCCGCTCCAGAATATCCCTTACAACTACCGTAGAATATATACCGTCCAGCAGTGTAAACACCTTATCCTGCTGCAAACCTATTTCTGCAATTCCGGGCATCCCGCCAAATCGCATATATGCTTCAAAGATTTCCAGCAAGTCAATGGTTTCATTTTCAGCATTTTTTACCCGTTTGCGAATATCGCCGGTCAGCGAGGTATAGGTTTCCAGGCGGTAGCCGTGAAATTCGATAAATTCCCGGAAGGAGAGCGGAAGCATTTTGATTTCCACATAGCGCCCGGAAAGGTAGGTGGATAATTCGGAGGAAAGAAGGCTGGCATTAGAACCGGTGATGTAAATATCACAGAGAAAATCAACACGAAAAGAATTAACAGCATCCTGCCATTTGGGTACGCGCTGTATTTCGTCGAAAAACAGGTAAAGCTTTTTATCCGGCGAAAGATTTTCCCGTATATTTTTCACATAATGATACAATGCCTTTGCATCCAAATCCTGATATTCCATAGACTCGAAGTTCATCACAATAAACTGCGGATCATCTATGCCATGTGCCTTTAAATGTTTTATCATTAACTGCATTAAACTGGACTTGCCGCATCTTCGGATACCGGTAATGACCTTTACCAGTTCTGTATCCTGAAAGGCCAGCAGTTGATTTAGGTAGTGTGTTCGCTGTTTTAAATTTGTTTGCAGCATGATTTCACCTCCATTATGAATAGTATGCCACAAACTTTAAAAAATATCAAGTTTTTATTATTAATAACATAAAAATGCAAAACGATTAGCAGGGGACTTCCTTAAATAGGTTAAAAGATTTTTGCCGACGAAATATTTCTATTATTGCTATTATTGCTATTTATGGAATTTTTCCGTTCTCAGATGTCAGATGTCAAAAAAGGAACCGCTGCACTTTTTTGCGCAACAGTTCCTCTGGTTACTTCATAAAATTATTTCATAATACTATTCCATAAGATTACTTCATAAAATAATGGCTGCAGGTTTAGGATTTAAAATTTAATGGCCAATTACTTTACTTCTGTTCTAATGTTCTCTACCTTCTTATCATCAACTTCGGTAACAATGTAGTCATTTACCCGTATATCGACATCATCGACATCTTCAACTTTACCGCTCTTCTTAATCTTACCATTTTCATTGATTAAGATCTGGTCATCTGCATCGCCGTAAAATTCTACGTTGCCTTTCTTGTCATAGAATACGTACAGGCCGTCATACTTGTCTTCACCATTGGGTGCTACCTGGTTTCCGTCTTCATCTTTAAACAGATCTTTTATGGTTACTCGCTCATAAGTGTTTCCGTCACCGTAATCGGTAATTAACTTACCATCGTAACCATAGACATAACCGCTGATCACTCTTAAGGTATAAGCCCATCCGCTCTTATGGAAGTAGTAAGTTTCATCATCGCCGTCTACATCAATGGTGACTCTCTTATCGGTTACCATCTGACCGGCAACAGAACTTGGGATATCATCTATGGTAAAGTAGTAGTATCCATCCCTCATAGGAGTAGCTCCTTTTTGGACATCCTCAAGTTTGAAAAGTCCGGTAAGCATTACACCCTTTTCGTTGAAGAGATAGGTTTCGCTCTTAATGGCCTTTGCTTCAACAATTTTGTTGTAATCTGCATCCTCTGGCTTTGTTGCATCATCATCGTCAATACGTGTTGCGGTGCCGCCGTTATCCGTAGCAAGAAACGGTTTGCCTTTAGAGTCTAAGTAGAAGTAATAGGGATCGTCGTCGTAGTTGTCATAATCGCTCTTCGGATACGCAATAACCCAATCTTTTCCAACACGTCCGCCGCTCTCCTCGGTATAGTATGCTGCCTTTGGTGCCGAAGAAGATGCCTCGGCACTGTTGGTCAGGCCAGAGTCAGATTTGCTGGCGTCATCTTCAGGATATACCCACAGATCCAGCATTCTTCCCCACTTATCAAAGGAATAGGTCTTGTTGTTATACTTTGCGGTATCATCGACATAAGCCTTACCGTTAGTCTTGAAGTAGAACCAGCACTCGTCCTTATAATTATCATCATCTTCATTAATATCTTCAAACGCAGGAAGATCCGGGTCGATTTCCAGCCATTGCCAACTGGTACGCGCCCAACCTTCATCCTGGGTTCCTAAGTAATACAAATCACCTTCATCAAAATTCTGACCGTCATCCTTGCTCCATCTCTTCCAGCCGCTTAACATATAACCGTCATTGTCAAAGATGAAATATCCGCTCTGACCATCGCCATAAGGCAATCTTTTGATTTCGCCGTTATCGGTGCCGGAACCTAATGCCTTACCGGTTGCGTCAAAATACATCCATACGGTATCGATAGACTCTGACTCATCACTGTCATCTAATAAATCATCATTATCCATGGAAACCCAGGCATTGGTCACTCTTGCACCGTTAGCGTCTACATAGTATTTGTCATCGTCATCTTCAACAACCTGTTCCTTTGCCATGTAGCCGTCACCGTCTAAGTAATACCACTGTCCATTGGACTTTTTCCACACATCGGTCATTCTGTCGCCGTTGCGGTCTAAGTATACCCACTCTCCATCCTGCTGATCCCAATGCGCTGCTGCAGCAAAGGAAGTCATGGATGCACCGATGGCTAACAGAGCAGCTGCTGAAAGTACAGCAACTAATTTTGTCTGCTTTCTCATAATGAATGCACTCTCCTTTTTACTTTTTGAAATTTTCTTGAAATTCCTATTGCATTACGAAGTTATTGTACTTCTTATAATTGAACTTATAAGAAGTGCGAATTATTTGGCAAAATAGAAAAAATGCGAATTATAGAAATATTTAAGAAAATACGCGAGAAATTATTCTTCATTAAAGCAGGAATCACATTCATTGACAAAAAACAGGAGAAACTATATAATAAGGGTGAGGAGCGAAGGGAAAATGATGATGAAGAAATTGCCGGTTGGCGTTGAAAATTTTGAAGAACTTCGGACAGAGGATTTTTACTATGTTGATAAAACAGGGTTTATTCGGGAACTGCTCAATCACTGGGGGAAAGTGAATCTTTTTACCCGCCCCAGGAGATTTGGCAAGTCACTGAACATGAGTATGCTGAAGTATTTTTTTGAATATGGGTGCAATGAAACGCTTTTTGAAGGGCTGGAAATTGCCGGAGAGCAGGAACTCTGTCAAAAATACAGAGGAAATTTTCCTGTGATTTCAATTACCCTGAAAGGCGTGAGCGCCCGTCATTTTGATGAGGCTAAAGCGATGCTGCGCTCGGCGATTGGAAGGGAAAGCCTTCGCTTTTTTTTTCTGGCAGACAGTCCGGAACTGATAAAAGAAGAGAAAGAACTTTATGCACAGCTGATAAACGTGGATACCCGTTATGGTCAGGGATTTCTTATGTCGGATGCGATGTTAATGGATAGTTTACTGATCTTGTCCCGGCTTTTGCATAAACATTATCATAAAAAAGTTATTTTGCTGATTGATGAGTACGATGTTCCGCTGGATAAAGCCGAACAAAACGGATATTTTGATGAAATGGCAGATCTTATCCGAAGTCTGCTTGGGCAGGTATTAAAGACGAATGACAGCCTTTACTTTGCGGTATTAACCGGCTGTCTGCGGATTGCCAAGGAGAGTATATTTACGGGGCTGAATAATTTTAATGTAATGTCCATAACGGATGTTTCCTGTGATGAATATTTTGGCTTTTCCGACAGGGAAGTGCGCAAAATACTGGATGATTATGCACTTGGAACTAAACATAAGGAAATGCAGGCATGGTATGACGGCTACCGTTTCGGACGTGCAGACATCTATTGCCCCTGGGATGTTATTAATTATGTAAATTTGATGCGAACAGAACCGGATGCAGAACCCAGGGCGTTCTGGCTCAACACCAGTGGGAATGATATCCTCCGCCGTTTCCTGCGGAAAGCCAGTATAAGCACCCGGCGCGAGATAGAAAAGCTGATTGCAGGTGAATGTATTGCTAAAAAGATAAATCAGGAATTAACTTATCGGGACTTATATCGAAACACGAATAATCTTTGGAGTATTCTTTTTACTACAGGATATTTGACACAGAGGGGGAAATGTGCGGAAGATAGTTATTGGCTTGCCATACCGAATCAGGAAATCCGCAAAATTTTTATCGAACAGATTCTGGAGTGGATTCAGGAGGAAGCCAGGAGGGATACCCCTCGGCTGGATGCTTTTTGCGAGGCATTTGCCCAGGGAAATTCGTCGGAGATTGAACAGCAGTTTAATTCCTATCTGCAAAAAACCATCAGCATTCGTGATAGTAATGTGCAAAAAACGAAAAAAGAAAACTTTTATCATGGCATTCTTCTTGGTCTGCTAAGCCACCGCGAGGACTGGGGAATTGAATCGAATGCGGAGGCAGGCGAAGGCTACAGTGATATTTTGGTGGAAATGGAAGAAAAACGCATTGGTATAATCATCGAAATAAAATACCCGGACAACGGAAATCTGGAAGCAGGATGCCAAAAGGCTCTGGAACAAATCGAGAAGAAAAATTATACCGAACGGCTTTTGGAAGACGGGATGGAAACAATTTTAAGTTATGGCATAGCCTGCTGGAAGAAGAAATGCATGGTATGCGTGCAGAAAGAAGAACGGAAGGAAAATGGAAACATCAAAACAGAAAGCTGAAAAAAACAGGGCAGATGTTGACTCGGTTATAGCTTCTTTAACAGGTATACTTCCTGATACAGGGAAGACATTAGAAGAATATAGGGAGGAACGACTCAAAAAATATGGCTTCCTAAAGAGTTTCTGTCAGATCTGAAATTTAGTGAAAACAGGTGATGTTAAAAGAGTTCTGCCGCACCATTTGATAAGTGCCGCAACCCTCTTTTAATATTTTCTGTTTTGCGTGGTTTGGGACTGTTACATTCATTATTGCAGCAGTCCCTTTTTGTAAATTCTGCATTATGATTTTACAATTTATGCCTTTTATGATTAAACACTAGCCATGCAGGGATTCCTGTTCCCAGCGTTTAATAACATCGGTTGATACTTCTAAAATTTCAGAAATATCATCCAGGGAATCGCCTCGTTTAAGCAATTTCAGTGCAGTTTTTTTTGCTCTTTTATAATCGCCTTTTTGCTGGCCTGATTTTTCTCCTTCTTTCCATCCTCTATCCATTAACATTTGCCCAACTTGTGTCATACTTAATACCTCCTCAATATGTTTTTTCATGGATTTACTGATAATTTTATCGGTAAATGTCAATATGCCTGCCAATACGAATGCTTCCTGCTCTTTATCAGGTATCTTTCTGGCTAGTTCCGCACACTGCTTAATAGCTTCCTGTTTCTTTTTTTCTTCTCTGTAAGTTAGCGGAAGAAGAATCAGATGCATAAGAATTTTATCAGAAATAGTGTGGTTAGTTATACTTTCTTTAATTTCTGCCAACCATTGTTCTGAAGGAATTCCTGTCAAGTAGGCAGCTTCGACGTGGATACGGCAGGCTGTTCGTTCTAAAGTTGTTTTTGCCTTCTCAATATCTGCGGTATATAATACCATCATATGAATGTCTGGGGATTTTCCCTCTTTTAGGTAGCGGTTAATTACATTCATAATGTAGTACCCGTATTTTGTGAAATTGGTTTCTTTGTAATCACTTTCGTAATCCAGAATGGCAATACTTCCATTCTCCAGTTCAAAGAGATTATCCATCCGAAGTTCTTTCGCCTGGATAATAGGGAGATTCGTGGGATGAATAGCGATAACTTTTAATTCGGTATTCAAACCAAATAAAGAAAGTGATTTACCTTTCATTTGTTCTCCGAAGAGTTTGGAAACAATATCTTTGTTTTGATAGGCAATATCAGGGTTTGAATTTGGGTTTTTGTTGTTTTTAGATATTGTTTGTTGTTTCTTCTTTTTCATAGGCATATTCTCCTTTATGTTGTTGCAGATTTATTCTCCAAGTACGAAACCCAATAACATATAAGGATAAAATGTTATGCCGCTTATAATTGTAATTTAATCTTAGCATTAGATGAGGTTGTATGCAAGGGAAATTTTGAGGTTAATTATAAAATTAGTATAAAATATATATCTATTAGTTTATTTTATGCCTCCTACAAAAGATTTTATGCTTTAGGCAATCAATACTACATACAATGGCTGAATGTTTTTGACAATAATAAAAGGAACTGCCACACCATACAGTGCAGCAGTTCCTCTTTTTGCTGTTAAACTACATCAGTTTTCCGATGAAAGTTAATTAAGAAATATGTTAGTTGTCTGCTTATTATTACTTAAGACCACTTTTTTCTTTATCTACGATATAGCCATCTAAGAATATATCAGTATCGCTAATATCTTTAGCTTTTCCGCCCTTCTTAATCTTACCTTTTTCGTTAAGCAGGATTTCGTCGTCAGCCTCACCTGTAAGTCCTGTTCCTTCCTTACCTTTTTCGGTGATAGTAACTGTTCCGCTTTCAACCCCCTTGATCTTGCCTAACTTTACTCTGGCATAGGTATTGCCATCGCCATAATCAGTAACTAACTGACCATTGGGACCATACAGATAACCATTGATAATTGCCATCGTATATGCATGACCATCTTTATCGAAGTAGTAAGTTTCATCATCACCATTCACATCAATGGTAATTCTCTTATTGGTTACCATCTGACCTGCAACAGAACTTGGATAATCATCTTCAGTGAAATAATAGTATCCGTCGGTCATCTTATTGGCACCCTTGTAAACGGCATCTCCGTTTTCATCTAATTTGCCCTTTGAATCAGCTGTACCGCCTAAGTAATATAAACCGGTAAGCATTACACCATTCTTATTAAACAGATAGGAACTGCCTTTGATAGCTCTTACGCCAACATCGTCACACATATTTGCTTTTTCTGCTGCTGGCTGATCATCATCAACACGGTAAGCAGTACCAATACCGCCTAATTTATTATTATTTACAGCCTGAGAATCTGCCTTGAATGGTCTGCCCTTCGCATCTAAGTAGAAGTAATACAAATCATTGTCGTAGTTGTCATAATCGCTATTCGGGTAAGCAAGAACCCAGTCATTTCCTCTGCGGTCACCCTCTTCTTCTGTGTAATATGCTGCCTTATTATTAGCAGAAGATGCACTTGCATTGGTCAGACCAGAGTCAGAAGCTACGCTATCTTCAGATGGATATACCCATAAATCAAGCATTCTTCCCCACTTATCAAAGGAATAAGTCTTATTATTATACTTGGCAGTGTCGTCTACGACAGCCTTACCATTAGCTTTGAAGTAGAACCAGCACTCATCCTTATAGTTCTCGTCGTCTTCAATATTATCAAAGTTAAAAGCTGCGATATCCGGATCGATTTCGAGCCACTGGAAGCTGGTGCGTGCCCATCCTTCATCCTGGGTTCCTAAGTAATATAAGTCAGCATCAGCACCTGTGGAACCATCCTTTTTCCATCTCTTCCAGCCGCTTAACATATAGCCGTCATTATCAAAGATGAAATATCCGCTCTGGCCGTCGCCATAAGGTAATCTTTTGATTTCGCCATTATCGCCGTTGGCACCAGGACCTAATGCCTTACCGGTTGCGTCAAAATACATCCAAACGGTATCGATAGACTCAGACTCATCACTGTCATCATATAA
>VSOC01000144.1 GCA_009774615.1 Lachnospiraceae bacterium | reverse complement strand
ATATAGAAATTCTTTATATTTTGTCCGGGACGATGGAAGCCATCGTGCAGGGGGAGGCTTATGGGCTTTTGGAAAAGGATATCCTGGTGGTCAATTCGGAGGATATCCATATGACAAAAACCTTTGGCCAGCAGACAGAATATATTTTTCTTCAGATTCCGGAAAACCAGCTTCAACGCTATTTCCCGGATGTTTGGCCCATCCGCTTTCAGACGGTAATCCCGCAAAGGGGGGAAGGAAGGCAGCAGGAGCCGGGGCTTATTCTGCTGGAGATGCTTGATCTTTACAGGAAAAAGGAAGAAGGGTATTTGTTCCTTTTTTTAGCAAAGCTATATGAATTGCTGTACTGCCTTTGCCGCAATTATACTGTCCGGCACGGCCAGGAGGCAAAAATGCCGGAAAACAGGAATTACCAGGTGATCGCCGAGATGACAGACTGGCTTTGCGAACATTATCGGGATTCCATTGGCCTTGATGAAGCCGCGGCACGTGCCGGTTACAGCCGGGAATATTTTTGCAGAATATTTAAGAAGTGTACGGGGCAGACGCTTTTTGAGTATCTTCAGGAGATCCGGGCAATGAAGCTGCACGAAGAATTGTGCAGTTCTGATGAGAGCATTACGAACCTGATGGAAAAGCATGGGATAACGAATTACAAAACATTCCTGAATGTTTTTCGGAGGCTGTACGGCGATACGCCCTGCGGAGTGAGGAAGGGGATGTACGGCAGCCCTTCCCTTTGCCGAAAATGAAGAAAAGTTTTGGAATTGTGAATTTTCCTCTTGCAAAATAGGATTAGTTATGGTAATATATTTTTCGTCGGGTTATCGCTCAGGAAAAGAGTGTTAATGGAAAAGGTAAAAAGGCCCCATGGTCAAGCGGTTAAGACATCGCCCTTTCACGGCGGTAACAGGGGTCCGAATCCCCTTGGGGTCATTGATGCCGATATGGCTCAATTGGCAGAGCAGCTGATTTGTAATCAGCAGGTTATCGGTTCGAGTCCGATTATCGGCTTTGTGGACCTTTAGCTCAGTTGGTTAGAGCAACCGGCTCATAACCGGTCGGTCCTGGGTTCAAGTCCCCGAAGGTCCATTTGAAAAAGGTGGCAATTTTATTTGATATATATCTGGCCCGGTGGCTCAGCTGGTTAGAGCGCCGCCCTGTCACGGCGGAGGTCGACGGTTCGAACCCGTTCCGGGTCGCTGACATCGAAAGATGTCGCACACAATAGTTGTTTACATTTTTGTAAACAGGGGTCTTAGCTCAGCTGGGAGAGCATCTGCCTTACAAGCAGAGGGTCATAGGTTCGAGCCCTATAGGCCCCATTTGCAGGCAACTGCAAGGCCAGCCGGCGTGGCGGAACTGGCAGACGCACAGGACTTAAAATCCTGCGGGACTTAACTCCCGTACCGGTTCGATTCCGGTCGCCGGCACTTAAAAACCTTTGATAATTCAAGGGTTTTTTTGTTTTATGTTGTATTTCGTGTTGCATAGGTCTGTAAAATGGGCATTTGCCCGGTCATTCATTTCTGTTTGTCTATCGCTCATCGTGTGCCGGTAAACTGCCTTCAGAACACCGTCTGTCTGCCATCCTCCCCGTTGCATGATGTAAGCATCCGGGATTCCAAGGGCGTGCTGGATGCTTGCTGAATAGTGACGCAGGTCATGGAACCGGAAGTGTGGCAGGTCAGCCATTTTTAAAACGTTCAAGAATCTATCTGTTATCATGTTGGGATTTAAGGCAGTTATATTCCCGGTAATCCCCTGCCGCTTTTCTGCTGCAAAATCCGGATAATCTATAAATCTGTCCCCTGCGTAAGATTTTGGATGCTTAATAATCCATTGCCGATTTCCGTTTAAAACCATGTTCTTGCACACATGCACCCGGTTTCCGGATATGTTGTCCGTGGTCAACGCCGAAATTTCCCCTCTTCGCATCGGGCCAAATGCTGCCAGCAGTACAGGCAATTCCATTTCTGTTCCAGACGCATATTCAATCAGGCGCTTTATTTCGGCATCTGACGGGATATAGAGGTCTGGTCGTACTTTCTTTGGCAGAGCAGTAGTAAGGCGTAAATCCGGGCGATATTGGCTTAATACAGCGGATATAAGGCCGTGCGTGTTACGTACTGTTTTAGGGCTGTGTTTTATGGATTCCATGTTAATTGCCTCCTGAATAAGCACCTGGGTTATTCGACTTAATTTAATATCCATAAGAGATTGGAAAGCCCTGATATTGTTCCGCTTGCAAATATCTGTACACAAAGCAATTAAAGACGAATATACCTTATCATTAACTGCATATGGTATACCTTATCATTAACTGCATATGGATGAGTTTTATCACTGGCACACTCAATCGTAACCGCCCGGTTATCATTTTCTTTTCCTCACTTTCTTCCAGCTTTTCTGGTTTTCATTCTATAATTTTACTTATGCGCTTCCTGGTTCACATGTTTTTCAATCTTAGCAACTGCTTCTGTTACTGGGCCATTGCATCCCTGCTCTTTAAGCCCCTTAAGACAAGCCAGAACACCATAGGTTAAAAGGCACATTTCTTCCTTCATGGCCTTTATGTCCTCATCTTGTTTGTTTTGGCGCTGGTACCAGCGGTAAATGGCAAACAGGCCACCAACTATTGCTCCAACTGCGCTGGCCAGCGCTACAGCGGATATGATGGTTTGCGCGGTAATGTACATCTTTATCACCTCCAGTCAAAATTTAAAAGAACGGTTTCCCTGGCAGGAAATGAACCGTCCTTTTCATAAACCTTAAATCGTAAGTTTTATAATGTTTGGTATTTTGTGTTGCATTTTTGTGTTGCATGTGCTATACTCTAACAGTCAATTTCCTGCATTTGTGTGCAGTCGAAAAATAATAAAAATACTTTAAAACCCTGTAACTATCAGTGTTTCATTGGTTTTGTGGGATTTTATGAAAATCTTAGGCACCGGTTCGCCTCCGGTCGCCGGCATAAAAACCTTTGAGAAATCAAGGGTTTTTTTCTTTTACATTGTTGATATTGTTGATATTGTATTTTTGTTGCTGTTCACATAGGTCTGTGCACCCGTTGCTGTGAACATGTGAACAGTAATGTATTTTTGAAACAGAAGGTGAAAGGAGCATCTGAACATGGAAAGGAAAATTACGGATACGATTTATTATGCAGGAGTAAAAGATACCACATTGGATTTGTTTGAAGGGCAATATCCTATACCGGATGGCGTTACGTATAATTCTTACGTCATTATGGACGAGCAGACGGTGATTATGGACACCGTGGATCACAGGGCTGCCGGGGAATGGCTGGAGAAGGTAAAAGCTGTTCTTGGAACGAAAACACCGGATTATCTGGTGATTTCCCATATGGAACCGGATCATGGCGGAAGTATTCAGGTTCTGACGGAAGCTTATCCGCAGATGAAGCTGGTGGGCAACAGTAAGACATTCCAGATGCTGGAACAGTTTTTTACAATTGATAACCTGGAGAATCGGAAAGTAGTTGTTAAAGAAGGAGATTCTTTAGAACTGGGAAGCCATGTTCTGAAATTTTTTATGGCACCCATGGTGCACTGGCCGGAAGTTATGGTGACTTATGAGGAAAGTGAAAAAGTTCTCTTTTCTGCAGACGGTTTTGGCACATTCGGCATATCGCCTGAAGAGGGAGAATGGATAAAAGATGCACGCCGTTATTATTGTAATATTGTGGGAAAATACGGCGCACCTGTACAGGCCCTGCTGAAAAAGGCATCCGCCCTGGATATTGCTGTTATCTGTCCGCTTCACGGCCCGGTGTTAAAGGAAAATTTGGGATATTACCTTGAAAAATATGCTATCTGGAGCAGCTACCGCCCGGAAGAAGAGGGAATCCTTATTGCCTGCGCTTCCATTCACGGCCATACAAAGAAAGCGGCAGAGAAGCTGGAGGAACTTTTAAAGGCCAGGGGGGCAAATGTCGAATTTATTGATTTAACCCGCACAGACTTATCCAGGGCTGTAGAAGCAGCTTTTCGCTACAGTAAGCTGGTTCTGGCAGCTTCAACCTATGACGGCGGTGTTTTCCCGCCTATGGAAGATTTCCTCCATCATTTAAGCGCTAAGGCACTTCAGAACCGCAAGGTTGCTCTTATGGAAAATGGTTCTTGGGCTCCTCTTGCCTTAAAGACAATGAAGGGGATTTTGGAAAAAATGAAAAATCTTTCTTTCTGCGAGAACAGCATTACGATAAAATCTGCAATGAACGAGGAGAATATCCGGCAGATGGAGCAATTGGCAGAAGAACTGTTAAAAGACTGAAAAAATTAAATAAAAATCAGCCTGAAAAAACGGTATACGGTTTCGGATTGGCTGCTGCAAAACTATGTGGTCGGCAGCTTAACCATCCGAAAAAAGTATACCGTTTAATATTGTTCCGGAAAATGTTTTGTGTCATCGGGAGTGTAGCGGATGATATCTTCTGGACGGCAGTCTAACAGCTGACAGAGGTAGTCTAAGGTGTGTATAGTAATATTCCGTCCCTGCCGCAGGCTGTCTAAAGTTCCTTTAGAAAATCCGTAAGTATTAATGAGGCAGTAGGTCGTAATTCTTTTTTCTTTTAAGGTCTTGAAAAACGGTTCATAAGTTATCATAAGTAGAAGTACTGCCTCCTTTCTTTCGTATTTAAGCCGCCCGATTCCCCGCACAAGAATGACCGGATTTTTTGTCCGTGTATTTAAGTACATAAAGCATAACAGGGAAAACCAGGAAATCACAATCCCTATATCTCGGGTATAAAAAATAGAGATTGGTAATACACTATATTTCTGCCTTGTATTCTGTCTGTGTTTGTACTATAATGAAAATCTGAAATAGAAATAAGAGGATTACAGAATGAAAAAGCAGAGAAACCAGAGAGGATTTAAACTGGAAATGTCACGGTTGTGGCTGCTGTTGCTTGTGCTGTGGATAGCACTGATTTTCGGACATTCCCTGACCCCGGCAGAACTTTCCAGTAAAGAGAGCGGTTGGGTGATGGACTGTCTTTTGAAGCTTCTGGGGGTGTTCGGAAGTAAAGGAAGCTGGCTTACGGGATACATTGTCCGCAAGGGTGCACATTTTACGGAGTATTTTATCTTCGGTGTGCTGCTGATACAAAATTTTTACGGACTTTGGCAGGATTTTGGCCGGAAGCGGGGAGGATTTAGGCAAAACCGCCTGGAAAAAATTTTTCCCCTGATGTTTGCCGTGCTGGCTGTACCATTTTTGGATGAAACGATACAATTGTTTGTTGATGGGAGAGCGGGACAGATTTCCGATGTGTGGCTGGATGTCAGCGGAGCCGTCTGCGGGATTTTATTTCGTAAGGCAGCGGCTGTTTTGCTTAAAAAACGGTCCGGATTGTTTCGCCTTCGCCGCAGAGAGAAAACAGCAGGAGGAAAGCCTTGGCGCAGATGACCAATTATCTTTTGACCCTTCAGTATGACGGGACAAGGTATGACGGATGGCAGAAACAAAAACAAAGCAGCAGGACGATCCAGGGAAAGCTAGAATCTGTATTGACGGAATTTGTTCAAACTCCGGTGGAAGTCCATGGTTCAGGAAGAACAGATGCGGGGGTTCATGCCTTAGGGCAGACAGCCAGTGTTAAGCTTTCCGGATTTTTTAAGAAAGAAGAACTTTTAACCTATCTTAATCATTATCTGCCGGAGGATATCCGTGTGCTGTGTGCAGAAACAGTGACAGACAGCTTTCATGCCCGTCTTTCGGCGATTCGCAAAACCTATGCCTATCATGTGGATACCGGGAGTAAAAAAGATGTATTTGAGAGAAAATATGTCTATGGTTTCCCTTTTCCTCTTGACAGAGAAGCGATGGAACAGGCATCGCGGTATTTAACGGGAACCCATGATTTTAAGAGTTTCTGCGGCAATAAAAAGATGAAAAAATCGACAATCCGCACGCTGGAGAATATTTGCATCCGGGAACAGAACGGACGTTTTACGTTTGTCTATACGGGAAATGGGTTTCTCCAGTATATGGTCAGGATTTTGACCGGAACCCTGATGGAAGTTGGGCTTGGTCGAAAAAGCCCTGTGTGCGTGAAAGAAATTCTTGCGGCAAAGGATCGAAGCGCCGCCGGATTTACAGCGCCTCCAGAAGGGCTTTTCTTAGTATCCGTAGAGTATTCTATGGAGGAAATGATGTCACGGTGTGGTTACAATAGAAAACAGTCAGCGTGCAAAAAGCCCGGATAAAAAAATTATCGGTTCATGCAATAAGTTCAAGGGCTGCTGCATTAACTAAGTAGGAAAGGAATTCCATTCCATGGTATTATTGGGAGCCTTACATTTTCCTGAATCACCGGAGAATTCTTCCCTTGTGGAGGATTCATTGCTGCAGCAGGTGGCAGAAGGAAACCAGGAAGCATTTCAGCAACTATATCAGCATACCGATCGAGCGGTATACGGTTTTATCTTATCAGTTGTAAAAAATCCCCAGGATGCAGAAGAAATCATGCAGGAAACTTATATGAAGGTATGGACTTCTGCCCCCTCGTATCAGGCCCAGGGAAAGCCGTTAGCCTGGATATTTACCATTGCCCGGAATTTATGTTATATGAAGTTCCGTGAACAGAAGCACCAGGCAGATATCGGCTTTGATGATCTGGAAGGTACAGAGCAGGGGGAGATCTGCCCGCAGATTGAGCAGGCAGCAGATAAACTGGTGTTAAAGGCGGCCTTAGAGCAGTTAAAAGAGGAAGAACGGCAGATTGTACTGCTGAAGAATTCTTCCGGATTAAAACACAGAGAGATTGCCCAGGTGATGAAGATGCCGCTGGCTACGGTATTATCCAAGTATAACCGGGCGATGAAAAAGCTGGAACAATATTTAAGAGAGGAGTGAGGTGCGTGGAGCAAAGTGACGAGAAACTTAATTTTACCAGGCAGGAAATTGAACAGCACCTGCAGTCAGCGTTAGCGGCTGCTACTCCGAATGTATGGGAAAAATTAGATTTAAGCGTCCCTCAGGATAAGCCGCAGAAGGTTTCTAAAGTTTTGCGGCTGGAGCGAAGGCTGCGCCGTGCGGGCTGTGCGGCGGCCTGTATCTGTCTTCTGGCGGGGGGCGGGATTTACCACTATGAATATATGCAGGTGGATTCTGTCATAGGCATAGATGTTAATCCAAGCCTTCGGATTTCGCTGAACCGAAGAGAGAAGGTGCTGAAAGCCGAAGCATTAAATCCGGACGGTGAAATTGTACTGGATAAAAAGCTTCAGGGAGAAAGCCTGGAATCTGCACTGGGTCAGGTGGTGGATTCTCTGGTTGAAAAAGGGTATTTAAAAGAAGGGCAGAAGGAACAGGCCATTCTGGTGTCGGTATCGGGCAAGAATAAGAAAAAAGCCGAAAAAGTTAAGACGGAGGCAGCAGCAAATGTGGAGGACTCCATTGCCCAAAAGCAGGTAAGCGCCGTGGTCTATGACCAGACCATTCAGGTGACAAAGGAACTTGAAGAACTGGCGCAGTCCTATCAGGTTTCCGTGGGAAAAGCCAGTTTTATCGAGCAGCTTGTTCAGGAAAATGAAAGTTTAAGCCAGGATGTTCAGGCTTCCTATACATGGATGATGAATCAGTCGATGGAGTCCATTACACAGGAAATCAGTGAAAATGAATATTCCGTCAGCGAACAGGTGAACGTTATCCAGGTAGAGCCGGCAGCCGGTGCTTCAAAGTCAAAGCGCGATAAGCCTTCCCGCGTGGAAATGGATACAAAATCCGTTCGGGAAGATGAAGAAACGCAAAAGGAAAGAGAAAACACGTCCGGCAGCGGGCGGGAAGAAGAGCATTCTTTAACAAAAGAAGAGGACAGGTTAGAAGCCGGAGAAGCAGACGGGGCAAAGGAACAAACCGGGGATGAGGATAAGGACAGCCGGGAAAAATCCAAACAGCCTGCCGGGCAGAAGGAAACCGAAGCAGAAGATAGCCGGAAAGATAAGCAGAACCGGGAAGATGCAGATGCAGATAAAGATAAGGCAAATCCGGAAGACCGTGTAAGCAAAGGACAGGATGCTGAAGAGGAAGGACAAAACACCAAAGGGGAAGCCACATCATCTACGGTCGGGGCAGAGAATCCGGGTAAGGAAACGGCTGAAGCAACATCTGACGAAACGACTGAAAATGCAGACATGGCAGAAGATGAACCGGAAATTACGCCGGAAGATAAAGCGGATAGTGAAAAAGGGCATCCGGAAGAAACCATAGCAGATGAAACGCCGAGAATACCATTGGTCGAGTACAGTCAGCCGGTGAAGGACAGGGAAGAGCAGGAAGATCTGGTCGTAGGCAGTAATTTGTTCAACGGAGATTCTTCCAATCAAGAAGAGGGTGTGATGGAGAATCTTCGCCCGGAAGACGGCAGCGGGGATGTTAAAGCGCCCGAAAATCCGGAAGCCGGAGAAAATACGCAGGAAAGCACAGAAAGCCCGGAAGCCGGAGAAAATACGCAGGAAAGCACAGAAAGCCCGGAAGCCGGAGAAAATACGCAGGAAAGCACAGAAAG